>CAUBIP010000006.1 GCA_958436045.1 uncultured Oscillospiraceae bacterium
GCGGCGTCTTTCTTCCCCGATTCTTTCTTCGCTGCTGAAGAAAGAATCGGGCCCCCGGAGGGCGGTGGCTTATTTGCCTGGTAGACATTGGCTTGTAAAAATTTGCAAGTTTCGTTTTGCGCCTAGAGTAGCCGAGTACTGCTCTGCAAACTTGTTTTTGTGTTGCAGCAATCCCTCAGACCAAGCGCCGCATCAGGTGTCCCACGGCTCTTCGGGGCACTGCACGCTTTTCTGCACGCAAAAAGCCCCAAGCGGTCCCCCTATGTAGGGGCCCGCTTGGGGCAACGTTTCTGGCTTTTGCCTGCCTGTTATCAGGCCGCTGGTTTACGGCTCCAGATCTAAGGAGTCGTCGTCAAAGACCCAGTCCTGGACGTTGTAGATCTCATATTTCCCATCACTGCCACGGACGACCAGCTGGGAAAGCCCAGCGTTGATCAGCATCTTCCGGCACAGGGGACAGGGGGGCTTGTTCTCGCTGATCTGGCCGCTCCCAGCATCCTTCCCAACGAGGTACATCGTCCCGCCGATGCAGTCGCGCCGGGCGGCAGAGATGATGGCGTTGGCCTCCGCGTGGACACTGCGGCAGATCTCGTAGCGCTCGCCATCGGGGATCTTGCGCTGCTGCCGGATGCAGTAGCCCAGGTCGATGCAGTTGGACCGACCCCGGGGCGCGCCGTTGTAGCCGGTGGCGATAATCTCGTCATTCCGGACGATCAGCGCGCCGACGTGCTCCCGGGCGCAGGTGGAGCGCTCCAGTACCGTCTCCGCGATATCCAGATAATAATTCACCTTGTCTATTCGGCTCATACGTCGAACCTCGCTTTATCATATTCCAAGGAAATTATACACCACACATACGTATTCTGCAAGCCCAAAACGTGACATTTTGTTGTTTTTTCTGGAATTTTTTGTAATATTTTAAATTTATCCTCCACTTCGCCCCAAATTTACCCGGTTCAAGCCGGGGCTTTCCCCCAATAAAACAGAAAAATCGGGAAGGCACACGAAAATCGTCCGGCCTTCCCGATTTATCATTTTCAACTTTTTATGCAAATCAGCGCATAAATATCAGTGCTTACAGACAGCAGCGATCCCGGGGGATATACTGGCCGCCGCAGTCATCGAGGACCTTACCCTCATCCACCCGCAGCGCGCCCCGTAGGTACACCTGGTGGATGTGACCCTGGACCCGGAAGCCCTCGTAGGGGGCGTAGTCTGCCGCGCAGACCTGGTCCTTGGCCGTGATGACGCCCTCGCCCGCCGGGTCATAGACGACGATATCCGCATCCGCGCCGGGGGCGATCACACCCTTGCGGGGATAGACACCATAGAGCTTGGCCGGGTTCTCAGAAAGGATCTGGACCATCTGCTCCAGGCTGATCTTGCCGCCGGCCACGCCGTAGGTGTACATCAGAACGCCCCGGGTCTCGACGCCGTTCATGCCACCGGGGATCTTCGTGAAGTCCTCCCGCCCGGCGTCCTTCTGGGCCAGGGTGAAGCTACAGTGATCGGTGGAGATCGTCTGGATCTCACCGGCGCGCAGGGCCTGCCACAGGGCGTCGATATCCCTCTGCTTCCGCAGCGGGGGACTGCAGACATATTTGGCCCCGGCAAAGTCGGGCTCCGAATAGCGGCTGTCATCCAGCAGCAGATAATGGGGGCAGCTCTCGACATAGACCTTCTGCCCTCTGGCGCGGGCCGCACGGATCTCCAGCAGGCCGTCCAGGCTGGACAGGTGAACGATCACGACCGGCACATCCGCCAGATACGCCATTTTCAGCAGCCGGGAGATGGCCTCCGCCTCGCACATGGACGGGCGGCACTGGGGATGCGACGCCGGAGAGAGCTCGCCCGCCGCCTTCTTCTCCGCGATGAGCGCGTCGATCACGCCGGCGTTTTCGCAGTGGACGCCCAGAATGCCGCCGTACTCCTTCATCTTCTGCAGGGCGTAGAACATCTGCTCGTCGCCGATCATCATGGCAGGGTAGGTCAGATAGCCCTTGAAGGACGTGATGCCCTGGCGGAACATCTCGGGGATCTCGGCAATGATGCCGTCATTCCAGTCGTCGATGGTCATATGGAAGCCGTAGTCGCAGGCTGTGCGGCCGTCGGCCTTCTTGTGCCACAGGTCCAGGCCGTACTGTAGGCTCTCACCCTTGTTGGGGCAGGCGAAGTCGATCACCATCGTCGTACCGCCCCGCAGGGCCGACGCACCGCCGGAGTGGAAATCGTCCGCCGTCGTCGTGTTGCAGACATCCAGGTCAAAATGGGTGTGCGCGTCGATAAAGCCCGGGAAGAGGAGCATCCCGGCGCAATCGACGGTCTTTGCCGCCGGGCAGGTGATATCCGGAGCGACCTCCAGGATCTTCTCGCCCTCCACCAGTACATCGGCCCGCTTGGCGCCGCTGCCGGAGACGACGGTGCCGCCTTTGAGTAACTGTTTCATTGGTCATCCACTCCTATTCTATTTGATAAGATTCCGCCGAAGGCGGTCGCGCATACAAAGCCCTTTCTACGGCCACTTCCGCAAGAGCCAGGATCAATTAGCAAGCTTTTCATATACAAAGGCGTTGGGCAGGGTGCGGCCTGCCGGGAGCGCCTGGTTGGAGCAGCGAATGATATACTCCCCGTCGTACCACAAAATGGCGGAGGTGCCGCCGTCCAGGTTCATAGCCTGCATGCAGTCGTGGGACTTGAGGATCTTGGCACACTCGGCTACGCCGGTGCCCAGGGAACTGGCCAGGCGGCCCTCGATGGCCAGCATCAGGATTTCGCCCTTCTCGGACTGCCCGATGCACGCCCGGGGGTTCAAACCGTTCCAGTCGTTGTTCTCATCGACGAGGACCTTACCGTCGACGATCAGGGCCGGGGTGAATTCCACCGCGTCCGTCGTCTCGGCGTTGACGGCGTTGCCGATGTCGGTGATATAGAAGTGATTATCCTCATGCAGCTCCAGGCGCTTGTAATAGCCGGAGTACATATGCTGGCCCCGCGCCTCGCCGTTCATCATGGCGTAGCCCGCCAGGGTGCCGCCGTTGCCGTTGCCGCCGTCATCAATAAAGCCGCTGGCCGTCATGGCGACGATGCCGTTATGCCGCTCGGCGATGCTCCCGGCGTTTTCGCCGACGCTGCCGAGATTTTTCGCCGGGTAGATCGACAGCTGCGCCGGATCCTTCGCAATGACCAGCGCCCCGCGATACCCGCTGCCACTGACCCGGACGACCAGCGTCTTATTGGCCGCATCAATGGCCAGGACCTGCTCGCCCATCGTCGTCTGGATGGATGTGCCGTCGTCATCCAGCCCGGCTTCGTTGATGGAGATCTTGCCCCAGCCGCCAGACAGCGTATCAGGGTTTTCCTTTATGTACCGCTCCATGCTGCTGCGGTCCAGCTCCCAGAAGAGCTCGTAGAATTCGTCCTCCGGGGTGGCGACGGTGGGCTCTGTCTCCTCCGGCTTCTGGTCCTCTTCGGTCCACTGGGTGTTGACGCCCACCTGGGCCTGCTGCGCCCGCTCGACCTTCGCCATGACCTCGTCAATGACGCAGCTAGGCAAAAACGCCGTGGCCAGCCACTGGTGGCGCATCGTCGACATCGCCGTCTGGATCCACATCTCCCGGTACTTTTTGATAAAACCCAGGTCGGAGAAGGCCGCCGTACAGTACAGCCCCTCCAGGGCGACCAGCACCAACAGGACGGAGATGATCCGGTCCACCGCCGTACGCTTACGCTTTTTCTTTTTCTCACCGGCCACTGCCGCCCCGCTTTTTTTCGCGGCACGGGAATAGCCGCCGTACAGTTTCATCTTGCTCACAAAAACCTCCCGAATGTGGTATCTTTTTCGGCTCAGCCAAACATCTTTGCCACCATGGAAACGGCCTGCTTGATCTCGATGTTCGTCGTATTCAGGCACAGGTCGTAGCTCTCCCGTGCGCCCCATTTCTGGCCGGTATAATATTCATAATAATGGGCACGATCCTTATCGACCCGCAGGATCTGCTGGCGCAGCTCCTTATCCGTCCGGGTCTCGTGGACCTTCGTCCGGCAGCGCTGCAGCTTGCTGGACATCTCGGCATAGATAAAGATGCGCAGGGGGTTGCGGTCCCGCAGAATATAGTCCGCGCAGCGGCCGACGATGACGCAGTCCGACTTTTCCGCCATCTGCTGCAAAATCTCGCACTGGCCGCGGAAAATGCTCTGGTTCTGCTCCATCAGCGGATCATACATCATCATAAAGCTGCGGCCCGTATGAATGGGGAAAGAGGTCACCGGGCGGTGCTCGACGATCTGCTGCACATACTTTTCCGAGAGTGCTGTGCGGTTGGCGATCTCCCGGATGATCTCCTGGTCATAATACGCGTAACCCAGCTGCTCTGCCAGGCGGCGCCCAAATTCCCGGCCGCCGCTTCCAAATTCGCGGCCGATGGTGATGATTTTGTTCATAACGTTTCCATCCTTTCTGCATGATGCTCCGTTTTGAATCCTATGCTCACGCGCGCTGGGGATAGGCCAGTCGCGCCGGGGTCCAATCCCGGATAACGCCTGCGTACCAGGCGCAGACCGCGCAGCCCTCCGCCAGGCTCAGGTTTCGGTAATTGCCGCATTGCGCGGCAGATGCGCCGGGCATCGGCCCGGGGTATTCCGCCGCCTGCTGGAACACCTGCTGCAGCAGCGTGATGGCCGCCGCGTCCGGCAGGGTCCGGCTGTCAAACAGGAAGTAAAACCCCGTCTGGCAGCCCATGGGGCCGAAGTAAACGACACTGTCGCGCTGCGTGGAATTGCGCAGCAGCGTTGCGATGAGATGCTCCACCGAGTGGAGCTGCGTGTTTGTCAAAAGGTCGCCGGTGTTGGGCTTTTTCAGCCGCAGATCAAAGGTATGGACCGACCCGTCCGCCCGGGAGAAATACAGCCCCGGTGACAGGATCGTATGGTCGACCTGAAAGCTTGCGATATCCTTCATGACGCCATCTCCTCCAGCAGCCGCTGCGCCAGAGGCAGCACGACGGCGTTCAGTTTTTTCATTGCCTCGGGGAAATTAAAGTACTCCTCCTGCTGCGCCTTGCTGAACAGCCGGTCGGACACGGACTTGAGCGCCGCGAAGGCAACGCCGTTGCGCATACAGACCTGGGCCACCGCGCAGCCCTCCATCTCGCAGAGGGTGGGGTGGAACGTCTCGCAGATGCTGTGCGCCCGGGGGCAGTCCGTCGCGAACCAGTCACCGGTGGCAACGGTACCGCGCTGATACGGGACCTGCATCTGCTGCAGCTGCCGCGCAAGCAGCGCTGCGCCGGTGCAGGGAAATTCGGTCACATTGACCGTCGAGACCAGCCCCACCGGGTCACCCACGGCGGAGGTATCCATATCATGCTGGACGAATTGCTCTGCCAGCACCAGCGTGCCGACGGGCAGGTTCTCCATCGCTCCGGCGACGCCTGCGTTCAAAACCAGGTCCGGCGCGTAGTGCGTCAGCAGCAGCTGCGTCGCCATAGCGATATTCACCTTGCCAATGCCGCCGGCGCAGGCGACGATCCCCGGCGCGACGGCGTAAAACGGCACGCCCGCGACTGTCTCCAATTTCTCGGCGCCGCTGCGCTCCAGCAGGCTCTCCAGCTCCGCCTCCATGGCGTAGATCAAGCCGATCTTTCCCATGCGGTCACACTCCTTCCGGCCGGGCCTGATAGCCCGTCTTAAAATCTACCAAATAATTCGGCGCCATGCCGCCGACAAAACGCCGGACATTTTCCAGGCAGAGCATCCGGATGCGCCGCTCCGTCAGCGGTAGGTGGCCAAAGCCGACACCCGCGACATGGGGCGTCAGGATGACCTGGGGCATCCTGCGCAGCGGATGATCCACAGGCAGCGGCTCCGGGTCCGTCACGTCCAGCCCAGCGCCTGCCAAGCGGCCGGCCTGCAGCGCCTGGGTCAGCGCCTCCGTATCCACCAAACTGCCGCGGCCGACATTGATGAGGACGCTGCCCTGCTTCATCTGCACGATGCGCGCCCGGGACAGCAGGCCCCGGGTCTCCGCCGTCTCCGGCAGGCAGCAGATGAGCGTATCGGCCTGGGGGAGCAGCCGGTCCAGCTGCGCCAGGGTCGTCACAGTGGTGAAGCCGGGGATCCTCTCCCCCGCTCCGGTGCGGCGGACGCCGATGGTCGCCGCGCCGAATACCTGCAGCCGGTGGGCCGTCTCCCGGCCGATATTCCCGGTGCCGAGGATGACGACGGTCTGCCCCTCCAGGGCCCGCTCAGAGCCCAGATCCTCCCAGCCGCCCTGGCGCTGCTGCAGCTGATAGGCCGGCAGCCGCCGGTTCAGCGACAGCAACATCGCCAGCACATGCTCGGCGATCGTCGGGCCATAGACCCCGGCGGCGACACTCAGGCGTACATGCTGCGGGAAGGCAGGGTCCGACGTATAGCGGTCCGCTCCGGCCCAGGTCATCTGGATCCACTCCAGCCCCGGCAGATCCTGCAGCAGTGCCACCGGCGGTTCGCCGATGACGGCCCGGGCCAATTCCAGCGCCTGGCGCAGCTGCGCCTCCGGCGCTGTCTCCGGCAGGGTCACGACCCGCAGGTCCCCGGCGGCAGCCTGCAGCTGGGCCAGGTCCTTCTCCGGGTACGGTACAAGCACCAAAAGATCACGTTTCATTTGCGTGTTCCCCTCCGCCCCGGCTCAGTACCAGGGGCTGTAAATGTTTTCCTTCGAGACCGGGACCTCATAGGGATTGAACGCCTCGTTGATGAGGTTCGCCGTCGTCTCCGGCCATTCGACATAATAGGAGCCGCCGCCGATCATGGCCGGTTCACCGGGCAGCGTCTCCATGCGCATCCCGTTCGCCTTGGCCTTGAGGACGGCCTTTCCGACCCAGACCAGGTTCCGCAGGGAGAGATTTGTCGTCGTATTTGAGGCAAGCAGGCTGGCTGCCGCCGGATAACGCAGGAATTTCGTCGGCTTGGACCACTGGGCCATCGCCGCCTGCATGAAGTCCCGCTGGACCTGCACGCGCTGCAGGTCCGCCATGGCATAGCCGGAACGGAACCGGACGACCCACATGGACTGCTGGCCGCTCAGCGTCTGCTCCCCGGCTGTCAGATTGATCTCCAGATCCTGGGACGGGTCTGAATAGGACATATCCATGGGGACATGAAAGCGCACGCCGCCCATAAGATCCACCAGCTTTTCAAAGCAGTCCAGGTCGACAAGGATATACCCGTCCGGCCGGTAGCCGATGCATTTTTTGACATAGTCCAGCAGCACTTCCATGCCTTCCTTGCCGCCGTCGTTCACGCCGTAGACGGAGTTGAGCTTCGGCACGGACCAGCTGGCGTCGGTATACGTATCCCGGGGCAGGGACATCAGGCTCATCTGGCCGTTCTTGCTGTCGAGATACAGCAGCATCATCGTGTCCGTCCGGGTGCCGTCGGCGTCTGTCCCGGCCAGGAGGATCGTGCTGCAGCCGGGCTTGCGCGCCCCCAAGGCGTCACTGGAGACCGGCTGCTTGGCAAAGATCCAAAGCGCCGCGCAGGCGATGACCAGGACGATCAGTAGCCCCAGCAGGAGCTTCAGAATCGGGTGCCGCCGCTTTTTCGCGGGCCGCGGCGCGCTGCGGCGCGGCGCATCGTTCCGCGCCTTCTTTTTCCGCGGCTGGCCGGAGGCCCGAGCACCAGCGTCGCCGCCATAATACTCCGGGTGGTTCTCCTGAGGCCGCGGGCGGCGCTTTTGCCGAGGCGGCTGCTCAAAATCGACATTATAGGCCCGAAATTCCGGTCGGCGGGGCTGCTCCGGATATCCGTAGCCGGGATCATAAGCGGCATTGTAATCGTTGTAATCGTTCTCGTCTCCGTAGGCATCGTACCACTGGTCCGGCGCGCTGCGGCGCTGGGGCCGCCTGCTGTCCGGGCCTTCGTATTCATCGTCCTGCAGGAGCGTATCAATATTGTCCATCAGGTGCTCGTAGGGGTCATCCTCCTGCGCCGCACGTCTTCTTGCACGGGGATCCTCACGATGTCCCATAGGCTTACCTCCCATCTTGTCCGTTCGATTTCTTCTATATCTAATATATTTTACCGCAAAACGCCGCCGCTGTAAACAAAAATCTGCCCTGTCACGGCCAAAATCGCATTGCTGCGCCAGAAAACCTATGCTACAATACAGAAGCCCCCCCGCTGCCCCCGCGGCGAGGACACCCTGACAAAAGGCGGTTTGACAGCCATGACACAAAAACATTACGACGTCGCCTGCGTGCCCTGCGCGGATTATACGCAGGATGCCTGCCGCGCAGCCCTGTGCCAAGCCCTGGAGGCGCTGGACGTCCTTGCCTGGCTGCGCCCAGGCATGACGGTGGGCATCAAAGCAAATCTCGTCGCCGCCCACGCGCCGGACGACGCAGTCACGACGCATCCGTGCCTGCTGGCGGCTCTGTGCCAGCTCCTGCGCGAGCGCGGCGCCCAGGTCATCCTCGGCGACAGCCCTGGCGGGCTCTACAACGAAGCGGCCCTGCGCCGCATCTACCGGGCCACGGGCCTGCTCGACCTGGAGGGCCCCGGCGTGCGGCTCAACTGGAACTTTGCCCAGAAAACCGCCCACTTTAAAGACGCACAGGAGGCAAAAACGTTCCAATACACCGCCTGGCTCGATGACTGCGACGCCATCATCAATTTCTGCAAGCTGAAGTCCCACGGCATGATGGCCCTGTCCGCCGGGGTGAAAAACCTCTTCGGCGTCATCCCCGGGACCCGCAAGCCCGAGTACCATTTCCAATATCCGGACCCCGCCCGCTTCGCCCAGATGCTGGTGGACCTGAACCTCTATTTTAAGCCCCGTCTCACCCTGTGCGACGCCGTCGTCGCCATGGAGGGCAACGGCCCGACCCAGGGCACGCCCCGGCCCATCGGCTGCCTGCTGGCCGCCGCCGACCCCAACGCGCTGGATCTGGTCTGCGCCCACCTGATGGGCCTGACGCCTGCCCAGGTCCCGACGCTGCAGGCTGCCTGCCAGCGGGGCCTGATCCCGTCGTCGCTCCAGGACCTGGCCTTCTTTGGCAACCCCGACGCCTTCCAGCAGAAGGATTTCCAGGTCGCCCCGATCCCGGCGAGCCTGCTGTTTCGCGATACGCTCCGCGGCCGCTGGGGCAATGCCTTCAGCACCGTCGCGGCCCGCTGCCTGACGGCAAAGCCGAAGCTGCACACCGGGCGCTGCACCGGCTGCGGCCAGTGTGCCCGCATCTGCCCGGCCCGGGCCATCACGCTGCGGAGCGGCAAGCCGGTCATCAACCGCAGCGCCTGCATCCGCTGCTTCTGCTGCCAGGAATTTTGCCCCCAGGGAGCCATGCGGATCGCCCGCCCCCTCCCGGCGCGCATTCTGAATCCGTGATGGGGAAAGATGGTATGGAAAAGCAACGCATTTGGGAGCTGGACGCCCTGCGGGGCCTGTGCATCTGCGGCATGGTGTCCGTCCATTTTTGCATCAACGCCGGTTGGATGGGGGTTTTGCCAGCGCCGGCCTCCTGGCTGTTCCAGGCCGTGCGCATCGGCGGGGGGCTCATTTTTATTGCCCTGTCCGGCCTGTGCAGCACGCTGGGGCATCATCCGGTGCGGCGGGGGCTCATTGTCCTCGGCGGCGGGATGCTCATCACGCTGGTGACGGGGCTTTTGTGCGCCCTGGACCTGGCCGCGCCGCAGCTGTTTATCCCCTTCGGCATTTTGCACCTGCTGGGCACAGCCATGCTGCTGACGCCGCTGCTTGACCGGCTCCCCAGCCGGGCCCTGGCCCTGTGCGCCCTCTGCCTGCTGGCGGCAGGCTATTGGTGCAATCAGATCCCCGTCCGCGCCCCCTATCTCTTCCCCCTGGGGCTGGCAGCCCCGTCGTTTGCCAGTGTCGACTGGTTCCCGCTCCTGCCGAACCTCGGCTGGTACGGCCTGGGCATGTGCCTGGGCCGGGCGCTGAACCCCACGCCCCGGACGCGGCTTCCAGTGTGCTGGCAAACCGCTGCCCCGGTACGCTTTTTCTGTCTCTGCGGCCGCCACAGTCTGGCGATCTATCTTCTCCACCAGCCCCTTCTCTACGGTCTGCTCTTGCTGCTGCAGAAACTATAGCAAAAACGGACGAAGCACATACTTCGTCCGTTTTCGCTGCTATTACAAAAATAATTCCAACAGAAAAACCACCGCGCAGGCGCTGGAGGCAACCAGAAAGAGATTCCCGCTGCACCAGGCGACGAGCACACCCACAACAAGCGCGCCGATGCCGGACCAAAGATGATCCGTCGCGTAAATCATGGCCGGGAAGGTCATGACCGCCAGCGTCACATACGGCACATAGTACAAAAACGACCGCAAAAACCGGTTGCGGATCTCCCGCCGGATCAGCGTCAGCGGCAGGACGCGGATGAGATACGTCACGACGGTGATGACCAGGATATAGAGATAAATATTATGCTTCATCCGGCCCCTCCCCCCATTCCGGCGACGGGGCCACCGGCGCCAGGATTGCAGCGCCCGAGGCAATGACCAGGGTCAGGATGATCGTCTTCGTGCCGCTGGAGATGGCCGCCAGGCTCGGCAGCAGGTCAAAGCCCAGGCTCGCCGCCATGGACAGCACGACGACAATTAAGATCGTCCGGCTCTTCCTGCTCTGGGGGATAATAACCGCCAGGAACATCCCGTACAGCCCGACACTCAGGGCGCTGACGACACTGGCAGGCAGCACGCTGCCCATGACAACGCCCAAAAACGTCCCCAATGCCCAACCGGGCATCACACAGGCCATCATCCCGTAATAAAACATGGGGTTCAGCTTCTCTGGCTCCAAAATCGACAGGCCGAACAGCTCATCTGTGACAGCAAAGCCGATGGCCATCCGGTGCCCCAGGCCCGTCTTATGGTCCAGCTTCTGGCTCAGGGCGCAGGACATCAGCAAATACCGTGCGTTGGCCACCAGCTCCATGATGGCGAGCTCCAAATAGCTGGCCTGGGCGGCAATCAGCGTAAACGCCGCGTACTCCCCCGCCGAAGCATTGACGAGCAGGCTTGTACACGCCGCCTGCAGTGCCGTCAGCCCTGCGCGCTTTGCTGTGATACCCAGGGTGAACGACACGGCCAGGTATCCCAGGCTGACGGGAATGCCCGTCTTCATGCCCCGGAGAAACTCCTGCATTCTTGTCTTTGGCATACTACATCTTCTTTCCATATGGGTTGCGGCTTGCTATTATAACACACCCCTGTGCAAAAAGAAACCTATTTCGCCAGTTTCCCCGGTAAACGGCAATTTTTTGTGCCCTGCGCCCCACGCGGGGCACAAAAATGCATTATGTCACCTTCTGCAACGCATCAGCAGGGGGAGAATATAAATTTCTTGTATTTTTTTCAAGGATTTCCGAGGAAAAACCGGGATAATTCCGGCAGTCTTTGTGTATAACTCTGTGGAACATGTGCATAACCCGCATCTCCGTCGTTACGTTTGCAAAAATTACGGTAAACTCGACCCGTCAAAAATCCCCCCGCGCGGCAAACGAGCCGCGCAGGGGGCAAATCCGCGCACGTCCCGCTCACACTTTGCGCGCTGTGATCTGGCACCAGTCTTCCATCGTCCGGACCTGCAGGATCTCCAGCCCGGCGGCGCCAATGGCCGCCTGCACTTCCTCCAGCCGCCGGTCCAGGATGCCGGAGCAGAGGAACAGCCCGCCCGGACGCAAAAACTGCGGGACGACGGCCGAGAGCGGGATAATGACATCCGCCACGATATTGGCCAGGACGATCTCATACCCCCCGGCGCTGAGGGCGTCCATCTGCCCCCGGTCCGCCAGCACGTCGGCGGTGACGGCCTGGAATTTCTCGCCCGTCAGCCCATTCATGGCGGCGTTGGCCCGGGCAATGTCCTCCGCCTTCGGGTCGATATCGACGCCGGTGGCGCTGGCCGCCCCCAGCAGCAGCGCCGTGATGGAGAGGATGCCGCTGCCGCTGCCCAGGTCGATGACCCGCTCGCCGCCGTGCACCGCCTGCTCCAGCGCCTGCATGCACATCTGCGTCGAGGCGTGGGCCCCGGTGCCGAAGATCATACCCGGGTCCAGCCGGACCTCGACGCGGTGTTCCGGGTTCTCCGGCGTCAGCCATTGGGGCACGACCAGCAGCCGCGCACCGATGGCGATGGGCTGGTAATACTGCTTCCAGTTGTTCTCCCAGTCCTCATTCTGCATGGCCGTGCAGGTGATCTCCAGCGTGCCCGGGTCGACGGGGCAGCGCGTGCGCCAGTGCGCCAGCGCCTGCTGCAGCGCTGCGACCTCGTCCATCACCCCGGCATTCTCCTCCAAATAGAGGCGGATCTGGGAAAGGCCCCGCATCCGCTCCTCCAATTCTGCATCGACATAGTCCCAATACTGGCGGTTCTCCTCCAAAAACTTATGAAAATCCGCCTGGTCGTCTATAATAAAGCTGTCATACCCCAGCACTGTCAGCTCTGCGGCCAACAGGTCGATCGCCGCTGTGGTGGTATGGACCGTCAATTCCAGCCATTGCATCTGCGTCTGCCTCCTGCGTCAGTTTTTCTTCTATTTTACCGGACACGACGGGAAATAACAAGGCATTCTTTTGAATTGCCCCTTTTTCTTTTCCCCAGGTTGGTGTATAATAGAGAAAATTGTCAGATTTTGATAGCGAAAGAAGGAAATGCCCCATGGAAAGGATCGAGCTCCTGCCCGGCGTGTATCTGCGCGCGATCCAGGCAGAGAAATTTAAAACGGCCTGCTTCAGCGTCAATTTTCTCCAGCCGCTGACGAAGCAGCTGGCGCCGGTCAATGCGCTGCTGCCCAGCGTGCTGCTGCGCGGCACCCAGCATTACCCGACAATCCGGGATATCTCCGCCCATCTTGACGACTGCTACGGCGCCAGCTTCGGCACCCTGGTACGCAAGCGCGGCGATATCGTCACGAGCGGATTCTACGCCGATTTTATCGAAGACCAATTCACGCCGGATGCCATGCCGGTGTTCTCCGCCATGACGGACTTCCTGGCGGAGCTGCTCTTTGCCCCCTGCCGGACAGCGGACGGGCAATTCCTGCCCGCCTTTGTCGAGGGGGAGCGGCAGAACCTCTGCAACGCCATCGCCGCCCGGATCAATGACAAGCGCAGCTACGCAGTCTGGCAGCTGCTGGCAGCCATGTGCGCGGACGAGCCCTATGGCATCCCCCGCCTGGGCGATCTGGAGACGGCCCAGGCCGTGACGCCCCAGGCCCTGCAAGCGCACTATGAGACGCTGCTGCGCAGCGCCCCGGTGGAGCTCTTCTACATGGGGCGGCAAACGCCGGAGGCTGTCACAGAGCAAATGACCCAGGCGCTATCCCGGCTGCCCAAGCGGCAGGTCCAGCCCGTCAGCTACCGGCCCATGCCCGGCACGCCCACGCCCCGGACCATCACCGAGCAGCTGGACGTCACCCAGGGCAAGCTGTGCATCGGCCTGCGGACAAATTGCGATGGGGCCGATGAGCCCGCCTTCGTCGCCCTGCAGCTGCTCAATGTCATCTTCGGCAGCGGCATCAACAGCAAGCTGTTTTTGCACGTGCGGGAGGAACTGGGGCTTTGCTACTACGCTTCGTCCAGCCTGGAGCGCTGCAAGGGTATCATGCTCATCTCCTCCGGCATCGACTTTAGCCAATTCGGCGCCGCGCGGGATGCGATCCTGCAGCAGCTGGACGCCTGTAAGCAAGGCCAGATTACCTGGGACGAATTGGAGACCGCCCGGCGCTACCTGTGCTCCGCCTGGCGCGCCAGTCTGGACGCCCCGGGCCGCATCGACGACTTCTATCTGGGCCAAGCCATCTGCCGCTCAGAGGCAACGATCGAGGACCGGATTGCGCTGCTGGAGCACGTCACGCTGCAGCAGGTGATCGACGCAGCAAACCGCATCGTGCTCGATACGGTCTATTTCTTAAAGGGGGCCGAGGCATGAATAAGACAGAATATCCGCTGCTGGGCGAAGCGGTCTACGCCCATACGCTGCCCTGCGGGCTGGAGATCCGCGTGATCCCCAAACAGGGCTTTGCGAAAACCTACGCCTTCTTAGCCGCCAACTACGGCTCTGTCGACATGACCTTCCGCGACGGAGACGAGCTCGTCCAGGCCCCGGCTGGCGTGGCTCATTATCTGGAACACAAAATGTTCGACCTGCCCGAGGGCAACGCCATGCAGCAATTTGCTGCCACCGGCGCCAGTCCCAACGCCTTCACCAGCTACGCCATGACGGCGTACTACTTCGACTGCACCGACCGTTTCGAGGAAAACCTGCGGCTTTTGCTGCATTTCGTCACAACCCCGTACTTCACCCAGGAGAGCGTTGAAAAAGAACGCAGCATCATCGCCCAGGAGATCCGCATGTATGAGGATAGTGCCGGGTCCGCCTGCTTTGAGCAGCTGGCCCAGGCCATGTATGCCCATCACCCGCTACGTGTCCCCATCGCCGGGACGGTGGAGAGCATCCAAGCCATCACACCGGAGCTGCTCTACCGCTGCCACGCGTCGTTTTACGACCCGGCCAACCTGATGCTCTGCGTCGTGGGCGATGTCTCACCCCAGCGCATCTGCGACCTTGCCGCCGCGCTTATGCCGCAGCATACCCGCCCCGTCCCCCAGAAGGACTACGGCGCGCCCGAAGCGCTGACCCCCGTCCATTCTAAGCTGTCACGTCGCATGGAGATTGCCATGCCCGCCTTCAGCGCCGGGTTCAAGGCCCGGCCCACAGCCCGCGGCATCGACGCCTTCCGGGCGGAGATTGCCGGGGAGCTGGCCGCCGAGATGCTGGCTGGAGAAGGCTCCGCCCTTTATGGCAAGCTCTATGACGCCGGGCTCATCGACGCCGACTTTTCCATCGGCTACGAGAGCCTGCGGGGCGCGGCCTTCTTAAATGCCGACGGCGACAGCCGGGATCCGGACGCCGTCCGCCAAGCCCTGCTGGACGAAGCAGACCGCCTGCTCCGCCAGGGGCTGGACCAGGCAGAATTTGACCGGCTGAAAAAATCCGCCCTGGGCCGCCGCCTGCGGGACCTGGACAGCTTCGAATCCATCTGCTACCGGACCTGCGCCTATCATTTTGAGGGCTGCGACTATTTCAGCTTCCCCGGCATTTACGCATCGATCCAGCTGCAGGACGTGGCAGACTTCCTCCGCGATACCGTACAGCCCGAGCGGGCAGCGCTGTCTGTCATCCTGCCCAAGGAGACGGAGGGCCGCGTATGATCCTCTCTCCCATTACCTTCCCCGGCTTAGGGATCTCCGTCGACCCGCCCCGGATCGCCTTTTACCTGGGGCAAAAGCCCATTTACTGGTACGGCATCATCATCGCCATCGGCTTTCTACTGGCGGTGCTCTACGCCCTGCGCCGCTGCAAGGCCTTCGGTCTGCGGCAGGACGACCTGCTGGACGGCGTTCTGTGGGTGACACCCTTCGCCATCGTCTGCACCCGGGCCTACTACTGTATTTTCTACTGGGACCTCTACCGGGATAACCCCATCTCCTGCCTGTACATCTGGGACGGCGGCCTTGCCATTTACGGCGGGATCATCGGCGCAGCCATCGGCATCCTGGTCTTCAGCCGCGTGCGGAAGCTGCCGGTGGGGACGATCCTGGACATCACCAGCCTCGGCTTTCTCATCGGCCAGGCCATGGGCCGCTGGGGTAACTTCTTCAACCGAGAAGCCCACGGCTACGAGACCGACAGCTTCCTGCGCATGGGCCTGACCGACGCGGTGGGTCACGTTGCTTACTATCACCCGACCTTTTTGTATGAATCCTGCTGGAACCTGCTGGGCTTTGTCCTGCTGCATTTTTATTCCAAGCGGCGTAACTATGATGGGCAGATTGCCACGATGTACGTGGCTTGGTACGGCTTTGGCCGGATGTTCATCGAGGGTCTGCGGACGGACAGCTTGTATCTCCCCGGGACAAGCATCCGCGTCAGCCAGTTGCTGGCAGCGGTGACCTTCGTCGGGGCAACGGCCCTTTTCATTGTCCAGACCTTCTTCCGCAAGCATGATGCATCGCAGCTGTTCGTCAACCGGCAAAAGCCGGAGGCCCAGGCAGACCAGAGTGAGGCTTGAGGCAGACATTTTAGGCACCACGCCGCCTCTCATCGGAATATTTTACAGAAAATTCACCATTTGCGCTTTCCCGCACCGTGAAAGCGTGCTATAATGAAACTAAGAAAGCGCCACACCCGGCGCAAAAGCAAACTTACACCGCAAGCGAAAGGGGCAATCACTATGGCATGGAAAGATAATTTTGACACCATCAAGAGCACGGCTGCGGTTGTTGCGCAGTCGGCCGCCAAGAAGACGCGGCAGCTGATTTCCGTTACAAAGGCCAACTTGGCCATTCTCGCCGAGGAAGACAAAATTAAAAAAGCCCACGCGGAGCTGGGCAAGCTCTATTACAAGGATTTTATCATGGAAGAAGAGCCGGACGAGGCCGAATACCTCCCCTGGTGTGATAAGATCACCGCTTCCCGCAAGACGATCGAAGCCCTGCGCGCCGAGATCGACGCCGCGAAGGACGCCGGGGATGACTATGTGATCGTCCCGGTCGACGTCGCCTATCCCGACGAGGCCGCCGAGGCGCCGGAAGCCGAAGCCGCAGAAGCACCTGCAGAGGCCCCCGCAGAAGCACCTGCAGAAGTGCCCACCGAAGACACCGCCTGCTGCGACGTCCCCTGCACCTGCGCATCCGACGAAGCCGCACCGGCCGACGGCGAATAAGCATCCGTCTAACGAAAAGCAAAAAGGACCTGCTGCAATCATGCGGCAGGTCCTTTTTTCGGCTTGGCAGAAATGATGATCCGGCGCGTTAGAGCCGCTCGCCCTCCATGGACTTTGTTGCGTAGGCGTTGAGGGTCTGGTCGGCCAGGTTTCCGGCCAAATATTCGTAATAGCCCTGGGCGCCGATCATGGCGGCGTTATCGCCGCACAGCTGCAGCGGCGGGACGTACATCTGGACCCCAACCCGGGCCGTCTCCGCGTCAAAGGTCTCCCGGATGCGGGAATTGGCCGCCACACCGCCGGCGATGGCCAGCTTTTTGTGCCCCGTCTCCGCCAGCGCCCGCATTGTCCGCGGCACCAGCATATCCGAAACCGCCTTGCTGAAGCTGGCGCACATGCCGGGAATATCCACCGGCTCGCCCAGCTGATCCAGATGATGCAGCTGGTTGATGGCCGCCGTCTTCAAGCCGGAGAAGGACATATCATAGGGGTTCCCCTCCAGCCGGATGCGGGGCATGGGGTAGCGATTCTCATCGCCCTGCTTGCTCTTGGCATCCAGCTGCGCACCGCCGGGATAGGGCATTCCCAGGACCCGGGCGACCTTGTCGAAGCACTCGCCCGCGGCGTCATCCCGGGTGCCGCCCAGAATTTTCATCTTCGTATATTCTTGCACATCCACCAGCATCGTATGCCCGCCGGAGACGACGAGGCATAAAAACGGCGGCTCCAGCTCCGGAAACGCCAGATAGTTGGCCGCGATATGCCCCCGGATATGATGCACCGGGATTAGCGGCCGGTCCAGCGCCAGCGCCGCACCCTTGGCAAAGTTCACCCCCACCAGCACCGCGCCGATGAGGCCCGGGGCGTATGTCACCGCAACGGCGTCCAGCTGCGCTTTCGTCACGCCCGCCTTGGCAATGGCCTCATCCGCCAGGGCGGAGATGGCCTCGATATGCTTCCGGGACGCGATCTCCGGCACGACGCCGCCGTAAATCTTATGCAGCGCCACCTGCGAGGCAATGCAGTCTGCCAGGACCGTCCGCCCGTCGCGGACGACGGCGACGGCGGTCTCATCGCAGGAGGATTCAATCGCCAGAATATTCATTGCTGCGCCTCCATTGCTTCTTTAAAATCAAGGCATCCTCCCGGGGGTGCCGGTAGTAGCCAGGCCGCAGGCCGACCTGCCGGTAGCCGCAGGCCGTATAGAGGGCAATGGCAGGCGCATTGCCCGCCCGCACCTCCAGGCACAGGCTGCCGACCTGCCGAGCGTCCAGCGCCTGCTCCAATGCCGCCAGCAGCGCCCGGGCGACCCCCCGGCGGCGATACGCCGGGGCAACGGCCAGGTTCATCATATCCGCCTCACCCAGGACGCTCTGGCTGCCGACATAACCGGCGACTGTCCCATCCTCCAGCGCCACGAGCCACAGGCTCAGGGGATTTTCCAGCTCCGACGCGACAGAGCGCTCACTCCACGGGTCTGCAAAGCATTGCCCCTCCAGCGCCGCGATCTGCGCCACGTGGGCGCGGGTCATCTGCGTGATCTCCATTTATTTTGCCTCATACCACGTCGCGCCCATCTTGGCCTCGGCCTTGAGGGGGACGGCCAGCTCCATAGCCCGGGCCATCTCCTCCGTCACGATCTGCATGACCAGCTCCGCCTCCCAGGGCGGGCACTCGACGATGAGCTCGTCGTGGATCTGCAGCACAAGCCGCGCCTGCAGCGCCTGTCGGCGCAGTGCCCCGTCCACCCGGAGCATCGCCACCTTGATAATATCCGCCGCCGCGCCCTGGATGGGCGTATTCAGGGCCATACGCTCGGCCCCGGTGCGGATGTTAAAATTCTTACTGTGCAGCTCCGGCAGCGGGCGGCGGCGGCCCAGCAGGGTCGTCACATAGCCCTTCTCCCGGCCCTCGGCGACGATATTCTCCCGGTATGCCCGGACGCCCGCAAAGCGGGCCAGGTACCCTTCGATATACGCCTTGGCCTCAGCGACGCTGACGCCCAGATCCTCCGCCAGCGCCCAATCGGAGATACCGTAGACAATGCCAAAATTTACGGCCTTCGCGCTGCGGCGCATCTCCGGCGTGACCTCCTCCACTGGGACGCCAAACACCTGGGCTGCCGTCACGGTGTGGAAATCCTCCCCGGACAAAAACGCTGCCTGCATATTTTTATCATCCGCCACATGGGCCAGGACCCGCAGCTCGATCTGGCTGTAGTCCGCATCCACCAGGACCCAACCCGGCTGGGCGACGAACATCCGCCGCAGCTCGCTCCCCAGCTCCGTGCGGACGGGGATATTCTGCAGATTTGGGTCCGTCGACGACAGGCGTCCTGTGGCGGTGACGGTATTCTGGAACGTCGTATGAATGCGCCCATCCGAGGCGATGACCTTCAGCAGGCCATCGGCATACGTCGATTTCAGCTTCGTCAGCATCCGATAGCGGAGGATTTCCGCGACAATAGGGTGCTTGCCCTTCAGCTTTTCCAGCACTTCCGCGTTGGTCGAGTAGCCGGTCTTCGTCTTTTTCCCATGGGGCAGCTCCAGCTGCTCAAATAGAATTTGCCCCAGCTTTTTGGGGGAGTTGATGTTAAATTCCTCCCCGGCGTAGCGGTATACCTCGTCGCTGCTGCGATCGATCTCGCCCTGGAGCATCTGCCCGAAGGCCACCAGCGCCGCCTCGTCCACCGCGACGCCGATCCGCTCCATCTGCGCCAGGACCCGGCACAGGGGCAGCTCCAGCTGCAAAAGTAGGTCCAGCATCCCCTGGTCTGCAAGCTGCGCCCGCAGCGGGGCCTGCAGACGCCAGATCGCCGCCGCCTGCTGCGCCAGACTCTCGCCGTCCAGCGGCGCAGCCAGGTATTGGGCCGCAAGCCTGGGCAAGCTGTAATCGCTGCCCGCCGGGTCCAGCAGATAGGCGGCCAAGGCCGTATCAAAGGCAAAGCCATCGGGCGCATAGCCCGCGTCCAGCAGACGGTGCAGCAGCGTCTTGCAGTCGTGGCAGTATTTGGGCGTCGCGGCCTGCAAAAGCGCCTGCAGCGCATCCCGGTTTTCCGCGGCGTCTACGCAGCAAACACCCGCCGCTGTCGCGACAGCGGCCTGGGAAAGATCGTCGCTCCACGCCATGGCGCAGGGCGTTCCCGGCGACGGCAGCGAGGTGAGCTCCGTCAGGACCGGTGCAGGCGCTGCCGCGTCGACCGGCGGGTGCAGGTCGTACCGGGCCATCAGCTTGACAAATTCCAGCCGTGCAAACAATTCACAAAGCGCCGCCCGGTCCGGTTCCTGGCAGCGGCAAGCTTCCGGGTCAAACACGATGGGCGCATCTGTCTGGATCGTCGCCAGCTCGTAGGACAAAAACGCCATTTCCCGCCCGGCCTCCAGCTTTTCCCGCAGCTTGGGGCGGATGGTGTCGTCTTGTAAATTTTCGTAAATACCTGCCAGCGTGCCGAAGCGCAGCAGCAGCTCTGTGGCCGATTTTGGCCCGACCCCGGCGACACCGGGGATATTATCCGAGTGGTCGCCCATCAGCGCCTTGAGATCGACTAAGATCGGCGGCGCAAAGCCATACTCCGCCTGGAACAGCTGCGGCGTGTAATTCGTCGAAGTCGTCTGCCCGCTCTTGGTGATAACGAGCTTGACCGTGACCCGGTCGCCCACCAGCTGCAGGCTGTCGCGGTCGCCGGTGACGATAACGCAGTCCCACGCCGCCTCGGTGCAGACACGGGCGACGGTTCCGATGACATCGTCCGCCTCCCAGCCCTCGCACTCAAAGATCGGGATGCGCAGCGCCTGCAGAACCTCTTTCATGACCGGCATCTGCTGGGCCAGCTCCTCCGGCATCGCGTGCCGGGTGGCCTTGTAACCATCGTACTGCTTATGGCGGAACGTCGGGGCCTTGAGGTCAAAGGCGACGCAGAGCGCATCCGGCGACTCCTCCGCCTCGACCCGGTGCAGGATATTCAGAAAGCCAAAAATCGCATTCGTCGGCAGCCCGTCCCGGGTCGTCAGGGGGCGGATGCCGTAAAACGCCCGGTTGATGACGCTGTTGCCATCGAGGATCATCAGTTTCATCGCCGCTGCTCCTTTCGCCCTCAAATCCGGCGCCACTTTGCCCCGTTGGGCAGATCCGTGACGGCAATGCCCAAGGCCTTGAGCTCATCGCGCAGCTGATCGGCCAGGGCAAAGTCCTTGGCCTTTTTCGCATCAATGCGGCGCTTGACCAGCGCGTCAATGGTCGGGTCGTCCTCGCCGTCGATGAGGACCTCACCCACCGCCTTGACCTGGGTGGTCTGGGCCTTGCGCACCGCGTCGGCCTTGGCCAGCAGGTCCAGACTCAGGACCCGGTCAAAGTCGCCGATGGCGGCCAGCTTCGTGGCAGCGCCCGTCTTGGCCTTGAGGGCGTCGTAGATCGCCGTGATGGCCAGGGAGGTATTGAGGTCATTGTCCAGCGCCTTGCGGAATTTGGCCTGCAGGGCGGCCAGGGCCGCCTCATCGACCGCCTCGCCGTCCTCCGGCTGCAGCGCCGCGATCTTGGCGACGAGCTTCTGGAAGGTCCCGGCGGCGTTGTCCAGGTTTTCGTAGGAGAAGACCAGGTTCCGGCGGTAATGGCTCTGCAGGCAGAAGAACCGGTAGGCCAGCGGGTCATAGCCCTTGGACTCCAGCAGGGAGACCGTCAAAAATTCGCCCTTGGACTTGGACATCTTCCCGTCGTTCGTGTTTAGATGCAGCACATGGAACCAGTAGTTGCACCACTTGTGCCCCAAATAGCTCTCGGACTGGGCGATCTCGTTCGTATGATGCGGGAAGGCGTTGTCGATGCCGCCGCAGTGGATATCCAGGTCCTCCCCCAGATGCTTGATGCAGATACCGGTGCACTCGATATGCCAGCCGGGATAGCCGACGCCCCAGGGGGAATCCCACTTCAGCGCCTGGTCCTCAAATTTGGACTTGGTAAACCAGAGGACGAAGTCGTTCTTATTGCGCTTGTTCGTATCCTCCTCGACGCCCTCGCGGACGCCGACGGCCAGGTCCTCCTCCTTATGATCGTGAAACACATAATATTGGGCAAGCTTCGACGTATCAAAGTAGACATTGCCCCCCGCCTGATAGGCATATTCCTTTTCCAACAGGCTCTCGACGATCTTGATATACTCGCCGATGCAATTGGTCGCCGGTTCGACGACGTCAGGCCGCTTGATGTGCAGCTTCTCGCAGTCGGCAAAGAAGGCGTCGGTATAGAATTTTGCAATCTCCATGACGGATTTATGCTCCCGGCGGGCGCCCTTGAGCATCTTATCCTCGCCGGTATCGGCGTCCGACGCCAGATGGCCGACGTCGGTGATATTCATGACCCGCTTAACCGGATAGCCCTCATAGCGCAGGGCTTTCTCCAGCACGTCCTCCATAATATAGCTGCGCAGGTTGCCGATGTGGGCAAAATGATAGACCGTCGGCCCGCAGGTATACATTTTGACGATATCCGGGTGGTTCGGGATAAATTCTTCCTTTTTATGGGAGAGGGAGTTATAAAGATACATAAAAACGCTCCTTTTGCAGCAGGAAATTCTAATGGAAGCGGGAGTCAGACACGCCGCTCAGCGCGCAGGACGTCCGCATTTTTTATAAAATACTCCGCCCCGGAGTACAGCGTCGTCGCCACGATCACGAGCATGACCACGAGGTTCAGGGTAGCGCTCCAATCGTACCCCCGGCCAAAGGCCAGGACAAGGCAGAGGCCGACCATCGTGCAGGCCGTCTTGATCTTGCCGGACCAGGCCGCCGCGATGACGCGGCCATTGTCCACCGCGATGAGCCGCAGGCCCGTCACGGCAAACTCCCGCGCCAGCACGATCATCAGCGCCCAGGCGGGGAACATGCCCCACTGGCAGAAGATGCACATAGCAGACAGCACCAGCAGCTTATCGGCCAGCGGGTCCAGGAATTTGCCCAGGTCCGAGACCTGGTTATATTTTCTAGCGATCTTGCCATCGGCAAAGTCGGACAGACTAGCGATGATAAAGACCGCCAGCGCCGCATAGGTCAGACTGAACTGATCGGCGCTGCAATAGAGCAGCACCATAAACACCGGGATCAAAACAATCCGCACCAAAGTAATTTTTGTCGCTGTCGTCATATTATTCCTCCTGGCAGGCTGCGCCCTGCAATTCTCCGTCCCGGACCGCCGTCACGGCGACCTGGACAAATTCTCCGGGCACAAGATCGCGGCCCGTAAACCAGACGCGGCTGTCGATATCCGGCGAATCCCACTGGGACCTGCCGTAATACAGGCCGCTCTCGTCATCAAAGCCCTCACAGAGGACCTCAATGGACGCGCCGACCTTCTCCTGGCACCATTCGTCCATAATACGGGACTGCAGCTGCTCAATGTACTGGGCCCGGGTTTTGGCCGTCTCCTCGTCGGGGCGGGGCATTTCCGCCGCAGGCGTCCCCTCCTCCGGGGAGTAGACAAACGCGCCGACCCGCTCTAGGCGGTTGCGCTTCAAGAAGTCGCACAGCTCTAAGAATTCCGCCTCGCCCTCGCCGGGCAGGCCCGCGATCAGGCTCGTCCGGATAACGCAGTCCGGCACCCGGCTGCGGATCTTGTCAAACAACGTCTGCAGATACGTCTTCGTTCCCCGGCGGTTCATCGCCTTCAGAATATCGTCGTTGACATGCTGGATGGGGATATCAAAATAGGGCGTCAGCTTCTTCTCCCGGGCAAAGGTCTCGATGAGCTCGTCCGTCATGACCTCGGGGTACATGTAATGCACCCGCACCCAGTGGATGCCGTCGATGGCGCAGAGCTTTGTGAGCAGCTCCGGCAGCAGCTTCCGGTGCGGCGGCAGGTCGACACCGTAAAGCGTCGTATCCTGGGCCACGACGATCAGCTCCCGGACGCCCTGCTGCGCCAGATTCTCCGCCTCCTGCAGCACATCCGCCATCTGGCGGCTGCGGTATTTGCCCCGCAGCTGGGGGATGACGCAGTAGGCGCAGCGGTTGCTGCAGCCCTCGGCGATCTTGAGATAGGCATAGTGGGCAGGCGTCGTCAAAATGCGGCCGCATTCCGGCATCGCCGCGTCGATATCGCCGTAGTGATGCACGGTGCCGGGCCGTTCCAGCAGCTCCAGCGCCGCCGGGACAACATCAAAATAGCTGCCCGTACCCAGAACACCGTCCACCTCCGGCATCTCTTTTAGAATTTCATCCTGATAGCGCTGTGCCAAGCAGCCGGTGACTAAAATTTTGCCAATCCGCCCTGCCTGCTTCAGCTTGCCCATGGCCAGGATATGGTCAATGGCCTCGCTCTTTGCCGCATCGATAAACCCGCAGGTATTGATGACGACGAGGTCTGCGCCGTCCACCTCCGGCAGGACGGCAAAGCCTGCCTCCTGCATCCGGAACATCATCTGCTCGCAATCCACCTGGTTTTTGGCACAGCCCAGGGAGATAAAGCCAACTTTATAGCTCATAGTCTTCGTATTCCTCCAGTTGTCCCCCGCAGGACGCGCAATAGCGGTCCAGCGCCGCCCGGACATCGTCCCACCGGTGGCCGCGGCGCAGCAGCGCCTGGGCGGCCCGGTCACGTTCCTTGCGGTCTGGCTGGCGGCCGGCAAAGCGCTTTTGCAGGAACGCGTCCAGCGCACCGGACATATCCGGCAGCAGCGCCAGCGCCTCATCCCAATACTGCCGGGGCACCTGTTTTTCATATAAGATCTGCCGGAGCCGCGCGGGGCCATAGCCCTTGCGGGCGGCGGCCTCGGCCAACTGCCGGGCCACCTGCGCATCATCCAGCAAATGTAAGTCCTTCAGCCACTGCACGGCCTGGCGGGCATTGGCAGCGTCCTCGCCCTTTTGCACAAGCTTGCGCTCCAGGGCCGCCTCCGTCGTCGCGGCGGCGGAGATCATCCGCACCGCCCGGGCCCGGGCCGAGGCCTTCTTTGCCCCGGCGGTCAAATCCGCCAACTGCGCTTCGTCCAGCTCCATGCCGGGGTAAAGGCCGTAGTCCATCACCACGGACGCCCGGACCCGCAGCTTCGTCTCATCGTCAAAGCAGAGAAAGACGACCTGCGGCTGCTTGCTCTGGGTGATTTTTTCAATCCTCATCGTTAAAATCATCGGCGGTGATACTCACGCCCTGGGGCATAGGCCGCTCCGGGGCCGCAAACCCCGCCGGCTCCGCCGGGGACGCAGCGGGCGCGGCAGGTGCCGCCCGGCCGTTGAGATGGAACATCTGCGCCCGGATCTTCTCCTCCAGCTCGTCGGCAAGATCGGGGTTGTCCATCAGGAATTGGCGGGCGTTGTCCCGGCCCTGGCCGATGCGCTCGCCGTCGATGGAGAACCAGCTACCAGCCTTGTGAATGAGGTCCAGCTGCACGCCCAGATCGACCATCTCGCCATAACGGGAGATGCCCTCGCCGTACATGATATCAAACACCGCCTCTTTGAACGGAGGCGCGACTTTATTCTTGATGACCTTGACCCGGGTGCGGTTGCCGATGAGCTGGGTGCCATTCTTGATGGCCTCGATCCGGCGCACATCCATCCGCACGGAGGAATAGAATTTCAGCGCGTTGCCGCCCGTCGTCGTCTCGGGGTTGCCGTAGAGGACGCCGATCTTCATTCGCAGCTGGTTGATAAAAATAACGACGCAGTTCGTCTTGGCGATGGAGCCCGCCAGCTTCCGCAGCGCCTGGCTCATCAGCCGGGCCTGCAGGCCGACAAAGGCGTCGCCCATTTCGCCCTCGATCTCCGCCCGGGGCGTCAGCGCCGCGACAGAGTCGACGACGACGGCGTCCAGCGCGCCGGAGCGCACCAGGGCGTCGGTGATCTCCAGCGCCTGCTCGCCGGTGTCCGGCTGGGAGACCAGCATAGAGTCGATATCCACGCCGATGGCCTTGGCATAGACCGGGTCCAGCGCGTGCTCCGCGTCGACAAAGGCGACCTCGCCGCCCCGCTTCTGGGCCTGGGCCAGGATATGCAGCGCCAGGGTCGTCTTACCGGAGGACTCAGGGCCGTAGATCTCAATGATTCTGCCCCGGGGCACACCGCCGATGCCTAGCGCCAGGTCCAGGGCCAGGGAGCCCGTCGGGATGGCCTCGACATTCATAGAGGGCGTATCCCCCAGGCGCATGACGCTGCCCTTGCCGAAATTCTTTTCGATCTGCTGCAGGGCTGTCTCCAGGGCCTTTTTCTTATCGCTGGCGGGAGCCGGCGCTTCATACGGTGATTTTGCTTTTGCCATAGTTACTCTCCCTTTTCTTTCTTGCACGCCAGGACCGCGCGCATAATGCCGGAAGCGTCGCGCTTCCACTGTGTAATTTCATAGCCGCCTTCTTCTAAGATTTTGGCGACGTCCGCCTCCTGCCCCAGGCCAAATTCCAGGCACAGGCTGCCGCTCAGCTCCAGCGCATGGGTATAGCAGGCGACGATGCTGCGGTAAAACGTCAGCCCATCGGCGCCGCCGTCCAGCGCCAGCTGGGGCTCGTAATCCCGCACGGAGCGGTCCAACGTTGGGAGCTGGCCGCTGGGGATATAAGGCGGATTGGAAACGATCAAATGAAATTTCCCGATAAAACGCATCGCAGGCCGGGTGGCATCCAGTGCCATGGCCGTGACGCGGCTTTGCAGCTTTTGCTTTCCAATATTCTTCCGGGCCACCCGCAGCGCGCCGGGGGAGACATCCCCCAGGATCACATGGGCATCCGGGATGCGCTGGGCGATGGCCAGGCCAATACAGCCGGAGCCTGCGCACAAGTCCAAAATGCGAGGATGATCTGGAAGCTGCCCGGCGCAGGCCAGGGCCAGCTCCGTCACCGCCATCGTGTCATCCCGGGGGATGAGGACCTCCGGCGTAACCTCCAGGGTCATCCCGGCAAAGTCCCACTCGCCCAGGACATAGGCCAGCGGCTCATCGCGCTGCATCCTGGCCAGCATACCCGACAGCGCTTCGGCGACATCCGCCGGGGCGTAAATATCCCGGCTGGCGATGATCTCCGCCGTCGTCTTCCCTGCCGCGGCAGCCAGTAGCTCCCGGGCGCAGTTGGCGGCGTTTTCGCCCTGGGTCGGGCGCAGGGCCTCCCGGGCGGTGAGGAAAAGATCGCTATAGCGGTGCTCTACCATCGGTCATCGCCCTCCCGTTCCGGCAATACCAGCTCCAGCGCCCGGATGGCGACCTCGATCATGGAATCGTCGGGTTCATTCGTTGTAAAATTCTGCAGCGCCATACCGGGGTAGGACAGCGCCCTTGTCACGGCATTGTCATGCCGGCCGACAAAGCGGTTAAATTCATAGCTGATGGAGACGACCACCGGCAGCAGCAAAAGCTTCACCAGCACCTTCAGCAGCTTCGCCTTAATATGGAAGATCGAGGAAAACACGGAAAACACCAGGATCGACACGATCATCACGACGAACAAAAAGCTTGTCCCGCAGCGCGGGTGCAGCCGCGTCATGGGCCGGACGTTTTCCACCGTCAGCGGGAGCTTTGCCTCGTAGCAGCGGATGGTCTTGTGCTCCGCGCCATGGTAGGAGAAGACCCGCTTCATATCCTTCAGCCGGGAGACGGCGATCATATACCCGAGGAAAATCGCCACCCGGACGACGCCCTCGATCAGATTGCGCACAAAATCACTGCCGATCCACGCCAGGGCAAATTCCGAAAGCAGCATCGGCAGCAGGAAGAACAGGCCGATGGAGAACCCGATGCCCAGCACGACAGCCAGCACCAGGATAAACTGCTCCATGGCTTTCGTCCCAAAGTGCTTCTCGATCCAGCGCTCAAATTTCGTTGGCTCATCGGACAGGTCCTCATCGCCCTGGTAATAATCGGCGGAGAACATCAGTGCCTTGACGCCGCTGTACATCGACCCGCCAAAATTGACGACACCGCGGATCAGCGGCCAGCCCCAGACCGGGCAGCGCTTACGATTGGCCCGCAGCGGCTCGACCTTTTCCACCAGTCCATCCTGGCTGCGGACGACGATGGCCTGCTTTTCCGGCCCGCGCATCAAAATGCCCTCGATCAGGGCCTGCCCGCCGATCATGGTTTTAAATTTTTCTTGTACCGGGGTTTGTTTTTTCTCCATAGTCAACCTTTCTGATAACCGCCCCTCACGGCTGCTCCACCGGCAGGCGGATCGTCACCAGCGTACCGCCGCCGGTGGCGTTTCCCAGCTCCAGGGTGCCGCCATGCATCGTCACGATCTCGTCGCACACAGCGAGGCCGATGCCGCTGCCCCGGGCCTTGGAGCTGCCCTTATAGAATTTCATTTTGACATGCGGCAGCTCGTCCTCCGGAATGCCAGGGCCAAAGTCCCGGATGCGGACGACGATGGCGCCATCCTCCAGCTGCATGGACGCAGTAATCTTCTTCCCCTCGCCGCCGTGCTTGGCAGCGTTATCAAGAATGTTCAAAAACACCTGCCGCAGCCGCGCCGCGTCACAGGGGATCTCGGGAATCTCGTCCGTCGTCTCAATATAGCGCAGCTCGATGCCCTCCTGGCGGAGCCTGCTGCCGTACATAAAGACCGTATCCTCAAACTCCGCCAGAATATCGCTCATCTGGACATTGAGGGTAAAGCGGCCATCCTGAATGCGGGTGAAATCCAGCAGCTCCTCCACCAGCTGGGTCAGCCGCTTCGTCTCCCGGAGGATGATGAGCATCCCGCGGCGGGTCTCCACCGGGTCCATATGCTCGGCGGACAGAAGCGTCTCGCCCCAACCGGCGATGGCGGTCAGCGGGGTCCGCAGTTCGTGGGAGACAGAGGAGACGAATTCCGACTGCATCTGCCCGTTCTGGCTGATCTTGTTGGACATATCGTTGATCGTCTCCGCCAGCTCGCCGATCTCGTCGTCATATTTCTTTTGAATCTGGACACCGTAGCTCCCGGCGGCGATGCGCTTGGCCGTCGCCGTGATATCCAGCACCGGGTCCAGGATAGAGCGGATGAAGAATTTGTTGCTCAGCAAAATCAGCGTGATAAACACCGCCCCGATGAGGACAGCCAGCACCACCACCCAGAGGATCTGCCGGTCCGCCACCCGCAGGCTCGTCACATAACGCAGCACGCCGATGACCTCGCCGTCAATATACCGCACCGGCGTGGAGACGGCCATAATGCGCTCCCCCGTCCGGGGGTTCCGCCCGGAAAAATAGGAAAGCTTCTGTCGTTTCACCGCCTCGGTGATATCCGGCGTGCCTGGCTGCTGGCCGGACCACTGACCGTAGGACGAGACGACAACGGAGCCGTCAGGGTTAATAAACTGCAGCTCCATGAAGTTTTTGTCCTCAAACGACTGGGTAAAGGTCACGCAGGTCTCATAGTATTCATTATAACTCAGATTGCTGTAGCCGCGGAAAAAATCCGCCGTGGCCCGGGCCTTGGCCTCCATGCTGTAGCGCATATTGGAGTAATAGTACGATGCAATGGCCAGCGCCCCCGCAAACACGCAGACGACGACCAGCAGCACGACCCAGCTGACGATATTCACCAGCCAGCGGCGTTGGATGCCGCCGAGCTTTTTTTGCTTCTGACGCTTCGTTCTTCCGGCCATCTGCCTCAAGCACCCCATTTATAGCCATAGCCCCAATCCGTCGTGATATAGACGGGGTTGGAGGTATCGTCCTCGATTTTGATCCGCAGGCGGCGGATATTGACATCCACGATCTTCAATTCACCGTTGTAATCCCGCCCCCAGACGCTGGCCAGGATTTCCTCCCGGGAGAGGGCGCGGCCGGGGTTTTGCATAAAGAGCTTCATAATACCGTACTCCACCTGGGTCAAGCGGATGCGCACGGCGTTTTTTTCCAGGGTCCGGTTCCGGGTGTTGAGCCGGAAGGGGCCGTAGGTCAAAAACTCCGGTGAGGCCGCGCCGTCGCCGCCAAGGCGGCGGTACAGTGCGTCGATACGGGCCGTCAGCTCCGCCGGGGAGAACGGCTTTGTGACATAGTCGTCCGCGCCGGTCATCAGGCCCGTGACCTTATCCATCTCCTGGGTGCGGGCCGTTAGCATAATAATGCCGATCTGCTTATTCGTCGCCCGGATATTACGGCAGACCTCGAAGCCGTCGATATCCGGCAGCATGATATCCAGGATCGCCACGCCGATATCCGGGTTCTGCCGTAGTTGCTCCAGCGCCTCTGCCCCCGTTCCGGCCTCGATCGTATCGTAACCGGCGCGCTGCAGATTGATGACCACAAAGCTCCGGATATTCACTTCATCTTCCAGTATCAAAACCTTTTTCATGGTTGTCCCCCTTTTTTGAAAGCGGCGGGAATTTCGCCTAGGCGGCGTTCCAGTGCAGATGCACTAGGCAAAACAGCCGCCCGAGCTCCGCCTCTGTCAGCCCCGCGTCGTCCGACAGGGCCGCGGCAAAGGCCACGTCTCCCTGGGCTGCCAGCAGAAAGCGCCCATCCTCATTGGCACGGGTCTGGGCGTCCGGCCCCGTAAATTGATAGATCGTCGCCGCCCACTGGGTCTGCTCCGGCGCTGCAGCATAGAGATAAAAGCCATAGCCCGTGTAGCCGCTCTCGTCCTCGCCGTAGTGGACCAGGACCTTACCCCGCCAAGCCGGCGGCAGCTTCAGGTACCAGCCGCTCTCCACATTGTAATACGTCGTCAGCTTTGTGTGCTTGCCGCCGTCTGCGTCCAGATTATACCAGTCGACGAGGTAATAGGTCCGCGTGTCCTGGTTCTCCAGCTTTTGCAGGTACTGCACACTGGGCAGCTCGACGAAACCGTCGTCGTCGATATCCATGCTGAAAATCTCGCCCTCCCGGGCTGTCCCGGCGCTGCCCTCCTGCAGGACAATATTGGTAAATGCACCGTCCCGCAGGGCAAAGACATCCGTGACCAAGCCGCCATCTGGCAGCCGGCTGGCGGCAAAGACACCGCACAGGTCCTCCTGCACATAGCCGCACAGCAGGCGGACGATCCCATCCGCCTCCAGCGGCTGGGAGAGGCTCGCCTGCCCCGCCGGGACAAGCTGCCCACCATCACAGACGAATCGCTCCGCCACGCCAGGCTGATCGGCCTCGCCGGACCGGAAGCTCACCAGCTCCTCAACGCCGTCGGCGTCTAAGTCCGCCGTGGTATAGCGAAAATAATTTGTGCTCAGCAGCTCCGCCGCGCCGCCGCTCTGCAGGGTATAGGCATGCAGCGATTGCAGCACCTGGGCGCTGACCTGAGTCCCCAAAATGATCTCCAGGCCCGGTGCGCCGTCCAGCTGGACATAGTCCACCCGGTCAAAGCTGCTGCCGCTGCTGGTGAGGACTGCAATATTCTCGTACTGCCCGCCCTGCTTTTCGTAGATATAGACCTGCAGCGGCTTTTCCCCGCTGGCCTTGAGAAATACCAGGACCTCGTCCACCCCGTCGCCGGTCAGATCGGCCATCTGCACCGCCTGCAGATTATCGCCGGAGGCCGGGGCGCTGTACTGCATCCCGGTGGCAAGCAGGCGGTCCAGCTCCGATTGCAGCGCATCGTATTCCGGCGGCTGCTGCGGCAGGGTATAAAGCGCATTGGCCGGCTTAAACAGGCAGCCGGAGAGCCCCAGTGCCAGCAGCGCGCACAAGAGCGCCATTAAAATCATTTTTCGTTTCACACCGGTCCCCCTCCTTTCGCCCGCAGACTGGATTGGCGTGCACTGCACGCGATCTTTTTTCCTATGATAGATTATAACACAATTTGCAAGCGTTTTCTCCCCCGCTCGCTATTTTATTACAACATTTTTCTCACCCAGCACCCGGCGCAGCTCCTGGAGCATTCCGGGCTCCGGATCGCACCTTGTGCCGTAGCGCTTGCCGGTATCCGCCGCCACCAGGATCACCTGCGTCAGCCCCGGGAACAGGTTCAAAATCGCCCGGGTCTTGCGGAAATCGCGGCTGTCCAGCTTGTCCACCCGCAGATAGAGCCGCTGGTCCGGCGCAAGCTGTGACCGGGACGGTAGATCCGGCAGTGGAATCGGTTCCTCGCTGTCGAGCAGCAGACGGGCACGGTCGACCATTAGCTGCGGGTCCTTTTCGTCCCGGACGGTCAGCTTCCCGGTGATCATCACCGGCTGATTCTCCTTTAAAAACGAATCATAGCGCCGCAGGACGGAGGAAAACGCCAGCATCTCCATGGCCGCTGTATCGTCCTCCAGAACGATATACGCCATCAGTGAACCGTTCCGGGTCGGTCTCGTCCGGATAGACTGGATGACCCCTGCGACCGTTACGACCTGCTCGTCGCGATAGCGGTCGGCGCCCTCGGCAAAGCTCGTCATAATATCGCCGATAGACGCCACGTGGGCATTTTTCAGCATCGGCCGGTAGGCGTCCATGGGGTGTCCGGAGAGATAGAGCCCCGTCGTCTCCTTCTCCCCCACCATGCGCTCCTGAGGCGGCAGCTCCGGCACATCGGGCATGGGAATCTCCGCCTCGTTTTCCGTCTGGTCCATGGAAAAGAGGTCGATCTGCCCCTCCAGATTCCGGCGGCGGTTCTGCGCCGCGTCGGTCATGGCCTGATCGTAGACCAGCAGCAGCTGGGCCCGCTTGTGGCCGAAGCAATCCATTGCGCCGCAGCGGATGAGATTTTCCATGGCCCGCTTGTTGAGATCCGTCTGGCTCAGCCGCTCGCAGAGCTGGCGGAAGCTGGCAAAGGGCCCGTCCGCCTGCCGTTCGGCGACGATCTGCTCCACCAGCCCCTTACCGACATTTTTGACCGCCGCCAGCCCGAACCGGATCCCCTCCGGCTCGACGGTGAAGGCGCTCTCGGAGTGGTTGATATCCGGCAGCAGCAGCTGCAGGCCCATCTCCCTGCAGGCGGCGATATAGCCCGCGACCTTCATGGAGTTATCCTGCACGGATGTCATCAGCGCCGCCATATACTGCTTGGGATAGTGGCACTTGAGATACGCCGTGTCATACGAAACCTTTGCATAGCAGACGGCGTGGGCTTTGTTAAAGGCGTAGTTGGCAAAGTCCAGTATCTCATCGTAGATCACATTGGCCGCCTGCTCGTCCACGCCGTTTGCAATGGCCCCGGGGATGCCCCGGTCCGGATCGCCATAGACAAATGCCTTGCGTTCGGCGACGATGACCTGCTGCTTTTTCTTCGAGATGGCCCGGCGCATATTATCCGCCTGGCCCAGGGTATAGCCGCCCAGCTTGCGGAAAATTTCAATGACCTGCTCCTGGTAGACGATGCAGCCATAGGTCACGTCCAGAATGGACTGGAGCTGGGGCGTTTTATAGGTGATCTTCTCCGGGTGGAGCTTACTGTCGATAAACTTCGGGATCGAATCCATCGGCCCGGGCCGGTACAGGGCAACGATTGCCGTCAGATCTTCGATCGACTGGGGCTGCATCCCAACGCACACGCCAGTGATACCCGCCGACTCCAGCTGGAAAACGCCCGCCGTCCGGCCCTGGCCCAGCATGGCGAAGGTCTCAGCGTCGTCGTCCGGGACATGCTCCATAGAAAAGTCCGGCGTATCCCGGCGGACCTTCTGCACCGCGTCATCAATGACCGTCAGGTTGCGCAGGCCCAGAAAATCCATCTTGAGCAGGCCCAGCTCCTCAATGGTCGTCATCGTGAATTGGGTGACGATGGTATCATCGTTCCGGGCCAGCGGGACATAATCGCTCACCGGCCGCTTGGTAATGACGACACCAGCGGCGTGGGTCGAGGTATTGCGGGGCATCCCCTCAATGGCCCGGGCCGTATCCACCAGCTTTTTGACCCGCTCATCGCCGTCATAGAGCTCCCGCAGCTTCGGCGAGATGCGCAGTGCCTCGTCCAGCGTCATATGCAGCGCCGCCGGAATCTGCTTGGCGACGACATCCGTCTCCGCATAAGTAAAATTCATCACGCGGCCCACATCCCGGATGGCGGCCCGGGCGGCCATTGTGCCAAAGGTCACGATCTGGGCCACATGGTCCGCGCCGTACTTGCGCATGACGTACTCAATGACCTCCCCCCGGCGCGCCTGGCAGAAGTCCATATCAATATCCGGCATGGACACCCGCTCGGGATTCAAAAACCGCTCGAAGAAGAGGTGGTATTTCATCGGATCCAAGTCCGTGATCTGCATACAGTAAGAGACCATCGCCCCGGCGGCAGAGCCGCGCCCCGGGCCCACCGGGATCTTCTCCCGCCGTGCAAAGGCGACAAAATCCGCCACGATGAGGAAATAGTCCACATAGCCCATCTTGCGGATCATCTGCATCTCGTACTCCAGCCGCTCCCGGTAGCCGGTCGGGCTATCGGGGTAGCGGCGGGCGAAGCCGTCCAGGCAGAGCTTTTCAAAGTAGCTCCAGCCGTCGTAGCCCGCGGGGTATTGGAACGCCGGCAGATGGTATTTGCCGAAGGTGATCTCGACATTGCAGCGCCGGGCGATCTCCTCGGTATTGGAAAACGCCTCCGGCACCTGGGCGAATAGGGCGCGGAGCTCCTCCTCGCTCTTGAGATAAAATTCATCCGTCTGGAAGCGCAGGCGGTCTGGGTCGTCCATCGTCTTGCCCGTCTGGATGCACAGGAGTACATCGTGCAGCTCGCTGTCGCTTTTGCGCAGATAGTGGGCATCGTTCGTGACGACCAGGGGCAGCCCCGTCTGCCTGGCAAGGCGCAGAATCCCCGCATTGACCCGCTGCTGCTCCGGCAGGCCGTGATCCTGCAGCTCCAGATAGAAGTGGTCCGGCCCAAAAATTTCTGCCAGCTCCTGCGTCTTTTCCAGGGCCTTGTCATAATCCCCGGCCAGCAGCTGACGGGGAATCTCTCCTGCCAGGCAGGCGCTCAGGGCGATCAGACCCTCGCTGTGCTGCCGCAGCAGCGCCAGGTCGATCCGTGGCTTGCTGTAAAAGCCCTCAATAAAGCCCATGGAGACGAGGTAGCTGAGATTCCGGTAGCCTGTCTCGTTTTCACACAGCAGCACCAGATGCCGGGCCTCGTTGTCGATCCCGTGGACCCGGTCCTGCATCGTCCGGGGCGCAACATAGACCTCGCAGCCTAAGATCGGCTTGATCCCGGCGGCGCGGCACGCCTTGTAAAAATCCACCACGCCGTACATCACGCCGTGGTCCGTGATGGCGATCGCCGTCTGCCCCAGCTCCTTGACCCGCTCGACCAGGCTGCCGATCCGGCAGGCCCCGTCCAGCAGGCTGTATTCCGTATGCACATGCAAATGCACAAAGCCCATAGGTGCTCCTTTCCCGCGCCGCGCTTAGGTCGGCTGCTGCGCCGCCAGCTGCACCAGCTTGCGCATCCGGTGGTTTATGGCGGATTTGCTCACCGGCGGTGTCTGCATATCCGCCAGCTCCTGCAGTGTCGCCTCCGGGTTTTCCAGCCGCAGCTGGGCCGACTGGCGCAGCTTCTCCGGCAGGCCCTCCAGCCCGCCTGCCTGCTGCAGGCGGCGGATGGCGGCGATCTGCTCCTGGGCCGCGTCGACGACCTTGGTCAAATTCGCCGTCTCGCAGTTGACCCGGCGGTTGACGCCGTTGCGCAGGTCCTTTTCCATCTTGGCCTGCATCACGTCCATAGCGCAGACCGGCGCGCCCAGCATCGTCAAGAAATCTTCGATCAGCTCGCTCTGCTTAAAATACAGCACGCAGTTGCCGCCGCGGCTGGTGAGCTTCGCGCCGTAGCCCAACTCCAGCAACAGGGCGTCCGTCTCCCGGGCGACCTTTTGGTGTGTCGTCGTCAGCTCCAGGTGATAGCGTTTTTCCGGGTCCGTCACAGAGCCACCAGCCAAAAACGCCCCCCGGGCAAAGGCGACCCGGCAGCATTCGTCCTCCAAAACGCCATAATTCACATGCAACGCCACACTGGACGCGGCGTCAAAGCCAAAGGCACTGTAGACGCTCGCGATCTTCTCCGGGTCCAGCAGCTGGAAAATAAATTTCCCAGCGCTCTGCGGCGCGGGCTTCTCATCAAATTCCACGTGGAACGCCCGCCAAAACAGCTTCGGCAGCCGGGCCGCAAAATCCGGACTCTCCGTGACGATCTTAATCAGCGTCGCGCTGCAGGTATTGCCAAATAATAAAATTCCAAAGCATTCCGCCACGGCGCAGCATTTTTTGTGCACCGCCAGGCGGCACAGCTCCGCCTTTACGTTGGATGCAAATGACATTTCTGATCTCTCCTTCGCGGGATCGGCAGCCGCTAAAACAGCTTAACCTCCGGCTCCAGGCTAAAGCCCGTCTGCGCCTGGACCTCGCGCTGGACCAGGCGGATCGTCGCCAAGACATCCGCCGCCGTCGCACCGCCCAGGTTCACGACAAAGCCTGCGTGCTTTTCCGACACCGCCGCCGCGCCGACGCCCTTGCCCTTCAGGCCGCACTGCTCGATCAGCGCCGCCGCGTACGCGCCCACCGGGCGCTTGAACGTGCTCCCCGCCGAGGGCATATCCAGCGGCTGGGAGGCCCGGCGGCGCTGCATCAGCGCCTGCATTTTTTCCGTGATCTCCGCCGGGTCTCCCTTTTGCAGGGTGAAGACCGTTTTGAAGATCACACCATCCATCTCCTGGAACGCGCTGTGGCGATAGGCAAAGCCCTGGTCCGCACCGGTGACGACCTGCGCAGCGCCATCCGGGGCCAGGACCGTCGTCGCGGCGGCCACCTGGCAGATCTCCCCGCCGTAGGCCCCGGCGTTCATAAAGACACCGCCGCCGACGCTGCCGGGGATGCCGTGGGCAAATTCCAGCCCCGTCAACCCGTGGTCCCGGGCAAAAACAGCAGCCCGGGCCATGGAGACACCGCATTCGACCTCCAGCGTCGTCTCATCCAGCAAGCGGATGCCGTCCAGCGCCCGGGTGCAGATCGTCAGTCCCCGCTTGCCCGCATCCGCCGCCAGGACATTCGTCCCCGCGCCCAGGATTGCCGCGGTCTGCTTCTCCTGCCAGGCCGTGCGCAGCAAAAACGCCAGCTGTGCCTGGCTAGCCGGGAACGCCATATAGTCCGCCGGGCCGCCAATCCGGAAGGATGTATGCCGCGCCAGCGGCTCCGCCTTGCGCACCTGTACCGGCGGCTCCTGTATGCAGCCGATCTTGCTCCAGTCCATCGTCATACCCATAAACGCCTCCGGGTGTTTAGTCTTCTTTTTATTGTAACATATCCCCGCCGCCGTTGCAACGTTTAAGGCGGCGGAAGACAGAAAAAAGGCTCTGGAAACTCCAGAGCCTTTTGGCAGCGGGTGAAGGATTCGAACCCTCACAAACGGAGTCAGAGTCCGGTGTGCTACCATTACACAAACCCGCTATAACGCGCAAGCGCATAAATTATTATATCCACTTTTCCGAGAAAGTCAAGAGCTTTTTCCATTTTTACGGGAAATATTTTCTCATTCGTAGCCACGGTGGGTTTTCCGGTTGCAATTATGCCCGGACTTCCGTATAGTATAAAGGGATTTGCCAAAAAGGAGGCACCACCATGACAAAGTTTTTCCTGCACCTGGCACAGCGCGGGTACGAAGACCCGAACGCACCGGAGGCCCGCTCCGCCTGCGGCAAAATGGCAGGGCTGGTGGGCATTGGCTGCAACCTGCTGCTGTTTCTTGCCAAGCTTCTGGTCGGCCTGCTGGCAGGCTCTGTTTCCATCACGGCGGACGCCGTCAACAACCTCTCTGACGCCTCCGGCTCCATCGTCACCCTTGTCGGCTTCCGCCTGGCGGAGAAGCCCGCCGACGCAGCGCACCCCTACGGGCACGCCCGGATCGAGTATCTCTCCGGCCTGGCCGTCGCAGCCCTGGTCCTGCTCATCGGCGCAGAGCTGGCCAAAACATCCATTGACAAAATTTTTCACCCCCAGGCCATCGCATTTTCCGCCCTCACGGCGGCGGTTTTGCTGGGTTCTATCGCAGTCAAGCTCTGGATGGCATATTTTTACCGGACCGTCGGGACGCAGATTCAATCCGTCACTGTCCGCGCCAACGCCTGCGACAGCCGCAATGACGTCATCGCCACCGCCGCCGTCCTGTTGGGCTGCCTGGTCAGCCACTTTTTCTCCCGCAATATTGACGGCTATATCGGCCTGGCTGTCGCCGTCTTTATTCTCTGGTCCGGCGTTGGCATCGCCAAGGACACCATTGCCCCGCTGCTGGGTGAATCGGCCTCACCGGAGCTCAAGGCTCTCGTCGCCCGGGAGGTCACAGCCCATGAAAAGGTCCTCGGGATGCACGACCTGATGGTCCACGACTACGGTCCGAATCAAAAATTTGCAACGGTCCACGTCGAGATGGACGCCAAGGAGGACCCGCTGGTCTGCCACAATATCATTGACAATATCGAGCGGCGTATGCTGGCGCAGCATCACATCCACCTGACGATTCACTATGACCCGGTGGTGTCCGACGACGCGGAGCTGCAGGAGATTCGTGCGCTTCTTACCAAGACGCTGCAAGCCATTGATCCTGGCCTCTCTCTGCACGATCTGCGGATGGTCCGGGGTCCGGAGCATACGAACCTCGTTTTTGACCTTGTCGTCCCGGCGGCACTGCAGGGCGAGCGTGCCGCCCTACAGGCGAAGATCAATGCCAGCCTTCCCCAGGACGCGGGTCACCGGTACTATACCGTTATCACCTACGATTCCCCGGATTTCAACTGACCGTATACGCATTTGGCGACAATTTTCGCCAAATCCCGCAAAGGGGGATTGACAATTCCCTGATCTGTGTTATACTTTTTGTTGATCTCAATTGGGACAGTGTTCCAAAGCAAGATTCCACGACCGCCGATGCCTCTTCGCGTCGGCTAAGGCCATACGGACAGCCGGGTCGAATGCCGAAAATCACCAACCGTGGTGATTGGCAACTTCTGTTGCCTTATTGATTGAGTTAAAAGCTCAGTTTTATAAGTTGG
>CAUBIP010000007.1 GCA_958436045.1 uncultured Oscillospiraceae bacterium
ATGACCCCGCCGGGCGAACGGTTCTGCAGACCGTCCTGCGGCAGTATGGTATCCCTGCGTATTTTGCCGGACAGCGGCCCCTGCTGCAGGAGCCGGTGTTTGAGATGGTCATCGCCGCGCTGGATGCCGCCACCGGCGGCCTGGAGCGGGAGGACGTCCTGCGCTGGCTCAAATCCGGCCTGGCAGGCGTCGCGCGGGCGGATGTCGACCTGCTTGAAAATTACGCCCTCGTTTGGAACATCTCCGGCAGCCGCTGGGCGTCTGATTGGACGGCCCACCCTGCAGGCTACGATGCCGCGTGGGACGACGATGCCCGGGCCCAGCTTGCCCAGCTGAACGAGCTGCGCGCCAAGGCCCTGGCTCCGCTGCTGCGCCTGCGCCGCGCGCTGGAGTCGGCGGCAGCCGCCGGGCCGATGGTTCAGGCGTTTTACGCGTTCTTGGAAGAGATCGGGCTGGACGGCCAGCTGGAGCAGCAGGCCCAGGCCCAGTATGATGCGGGCCAGCTCCAGGCATCCCAGCAGACGGCCCAGCTGCATGAGATCCTCATCGGCGCCCTGGAGCAGATGTACAGCCTCCTTGCCGCGACGCCCGTCGAGGCGGCCCAGTTTGCCCAGCTGCTGCAGGTGCTGCTGCAGCAGTATCATGTGGCCAGCATCCCGGCGGCGCTGGATTGCGTCGTCTGCGGCGGCATCGGCGATCTGCGGTTCCATACGCCCCGGGCGCTGCTGCTGACGGGCTGCGACGAGGGCGTGCTGCCCCAGTATGCGGCCCCCACCGGTGTCTTCAGCGACCAGGAGCGGGCGCAGCTGCAGACCCTGGGCATCGCCCTCGCGCCGGACAGCTGGCGCACCCTCTCCCGGGCCCTTGCCGTGCTGCACCAGCTGCTGCTGGGCTGCGGCGCGCAGCTGTTCTGGTTCTGTGCGACGGAGCAGCCGTCGTACCTGCAGCTGCGGATGGAGCGGCTGTTCCCAACCCGCCTGGCTGCATATGAAGCGCTGCAATATCCCCCGGAATTTTCGGACCCCGCCCTGCTGGCAGCGTCCGCCGTCCTGCCCGAGGGCGGTCCGGCGGCCCAGGCGGCCGCCCTCTTGGACGATGCCACTGTCAACGACCGAATGGCGGTGCTGCGCCAGCGGGCGGCCTATACGCCGGGTCTGCTGCAGCGCGCGACGGTGACGGGGCTCTATGGTCAGAAGTTGTACCTCTCCGCGTCCCAGATCCAGACCTTTGCCGGGTGCCGCCAGGCGCATTTTCTGCGCTATGGCATCAAGGCCCGGCCTCGGGCCCGGGCGGAGTTTAACGCCCCGGTCTATGGGACGTTCGTCCACGCTGTGCTGGAGCAGACAGTCCGGCAGGTGCAGGCCCAGGGCGGCTTTGCCAGCGTCCCGCCGGAGGCCGTTGAGGCCATCGCCCGGGCGCAGATGGACGCCTGCGCCGCCGCGCTGCGCCCCGGCCCGGAGGTCGAAACGCCCCGCTTTACGTATCTGTTCCAAAGAAATTATACAGAGATCCTGACTGTCATCCGGGAGCTGGACGGCGAGCTGCGCCAGTCCCGCTTTGAGCCGGTGCGCTTTGAGCTGCCCTTCCGGCCCGGCACGCCGATGGGGCCCGTCGAAATTCAGGGCAAGTCCGGGGCGGCGCTGCTTACCGGCGCAGTCGACCGGGTCGACCTGCTGCACACGCCCCAGGGCGACTATGTCCGCGTCGTGGATTATAAGACGGGCCACCGGGATTTTGATTACACCGATCTTCTAACCGGCCTGGGCCTGCAGATGCTGCTGTATCTCTTCGCCCTGGAGGAAAACGGCACCCGGGAGTTTGGCGTCCCGGTGAAGCCGGCGGGCGTTCTGTATTTTCCCGCCCGATGCAATCTGCTGACGCTGCCCCAGTCGCCGTCGCCGGATGCGCTGGCCGCTGTGCGGCAGAAGGACCTGCGCCGCCAGGGCCTGCTCCTGGATGACGAGGCGCTGCTGCAGGCCATGGAGCCCGCCGAGGGCACGCCCCGGTACCTGCCCTACAGCGTCAAAAAAGACGGGCGCAGCGGCGATCTGGCCAGCCCCGCGCAGCTGGCGCTGCTGCGGCAGCATGTGCGCCGCCTGCTGGCCGGAATGACCGACGAGCTCTTTGCTGGGAAGATCACCGCCAACCCCTACAGCCGCGGCGCCACCGGCGCCTGCACCTATTGCGATTACGCCCCGATCTGCCACCCGGACCCGTCCCAGCTCCGCCGCCTGCAGGCGACGGGCGCGGCGGAATTCTGGGCGCGCCTGGCAAAGGAGGAGGAAGAACATGGCAAAGTTTGAACTGACCCCCCAGCAGCGCCAGGCTGTGGAGGAGACGGGCGGGGCCCTGCTCGTCAGCGCCGCGGCGGGCTCCGGCAAGACAAAGGTCCTGGTCGATCGCCTGCTGCGCCAGGTCACCAAGCCGGGGGACGCCTGCAATGTCGATGATTTTCTGATCATCACCTATACCCGCGCCGCCGCCGGGGAGCTCCGGGGCAAGATCGCCGCCGCCCTGCAGGAGCGCCTGGCAGAGTCGCCGGACGATCTGCATCTGCAGCGGCAGCTGCACCGGGTCTACTTAGCCCAGATCTCGACGGTCCACGCCTTCTGCGCCCAGCTGCTGCGGCAATATGCCGCCCAGACGCAGCTGCCGGTGGATTTCCGCGTCGCCGAGGAGAGCGACTGCGCCCAGCTGCGGGCGCAGACTCTGGAGCGGGTCCTGGAGGAGGCGTATGCCGCGCTGGAGCGCGACCCGGACGCCCAATTCTTTCTCGATACCCTAGGGGCGGGCCGATCCGATGCCCGGGCCGCCGCTCTGATCGGCCAGCTGTTTGACAAGGCCGTCTGTCAGCCGGACCCGGACGCCTGGCTCGCCCGCTGCGGCCAGCCCGACGGCAAGACGCCGGACGAGACGCCCTGGGGCAAGCTGCTGCTGGCCCACTACCACGAGGTCATCACCCGGCTACGGGCGATGCTGGAGGCGGCAGGGGCGAGTCTCGTCGTGGACGATGCCCTGCAGGAAAAATACGCCCCGGCCCTCCAGGCAGACCTGGCCCAGCTGGACCGCCTGGCAGGGGCGGTGACATGGGAAGAAATTTATGCCGTCCGTCAGCTGGAATTCACCCCGCTGGCCCGCGCCGGGAAGGACGCCGACCCGGTGTTAAAGGCCCAAATCCAGGCGGCCCGCAAGGAGGAGAAGGAGCAGCTGACCCGCTTGCTTGCCCTCTTCAGCGCCCCGGCAGCGGAGACGATGGCCGAGCAGGCCCAGTGCAGCCGGGCCATCCGCGGCCTGGTCAGCCTGACCCGCCGCTTTGCCGCCCGCTGGCGGCAGGAAAAGCGCCGCCGCAAATGGCTGGATTTCTCCGACCTTGAGCAGGAGACCCGGCGGCTGCTCTGCACTCCAGGCGGCGCGCCCACGGCCATCGCCCGGGAGGTCTCCCAGCGCTACCGGGAGATCATGGTGGACGAATACCAGGATTCCAACCGCCTGCAGGACAGCATCTTCTTCGCCATCTCCCGGGAAGGGGAAAATGTCTTTCTCGTCGGTGACGTGAAGCAGTCCATCTACCGCTTCCGCCTGGCAGACCCGACGATCTTCCTGGAAAAATACCGCGCCTGGCCCGACTGCGCAGATGCTTTGCCGGGGCAGCCCCGCCGCATTCTGCTCTCCCAGAATTTCCGCTCCCGGGCGGAGATCCTGGATGCGACGAATGACATTTGCCGCGACGCCATGAGCCAGGCCGTGGGCGATGTGGATTATAACGACGCCGAGGCCCTCCGCTGCGGCCGGGTCCTGGAGGAGCCGCCCCAGCAGACGGTGGAGCTGCACTGCATCGACCTTGCCTATGACGACGAGACGGAGCACCCGGAAAAGCGGGATGCCGAGGCCGCCTGGGTCGCCCAGCGCATCGAGGGCCTGCTGCGGGAGGCGGCTTATGTCGCCACCCCCACCGGTCCGCGCCGGGTCGGGGCTGGGGATATTGTGATCCTGCTGAGCACGATGCGCTCCGTCGCTCCGGCCTATGTCCGGGCGCTGCAGCAGCGGGGCATCCCCGTCTCCTGCGACCAGGAGGGCGATCTGCTGGCCTGCCCGGAGATTACGCAGCTGGTCTCCCTGCTGCAGGTGATCGACAATCCCCACCAGGACATCCCCCTCTACGCGGCCCTGGCAAGCCCGCTCCTGGGCTTTACCGCCGATGAGATCGCCCAGGCCCGGGCCGGGCGGCGGCAGGGCGATCTGTACGCTTGCCTGCAGGCTCACGCCGAGACGGATGAGAAAACGGTCAACTTTTTGGAGCAGCTGCGCGCCTGGCGCGCCTGGGCGGCCCAGCTGCCGGTGGATGCGCTTTTGGCGGAGCTCTACCGGGCGCTGGACCTGACCGGCGTCTTCGGCGCAATGCCGTCTGGCAGCGCGCGCATCAGCCACCTGCGGGACTTTTTCTGCCTGGCGTCTGGTGCGGTGCAGGCCGGTAACGGCTGGCTGCACGGCTTCCTGCGCCAGCTGGAGGGCCGCGCCGCCCAGGGCATCCCGCTGCGCCAGCAGGCGTCCAGCGGCGCGGTCCGGATCATGAGCATTCACAAATCCAAGGGGCTGGAATTTCCCGTCGTCATCCTGGCGGGGCTCTCCAAGCGGTTCAACCTGCAGGATATGACGGCCCCGGTGCTGCTACACCCCCAGCTGGGCGCGGCGGTGAACGTTGTCGATTTGGCGGGCCGCGTGCAGTATCCGTCGGCGGCCAAGCGGGCCATGGCGCTACAGCTGCGGCGGGAGATGGTCTCGGAGGAGCTGCGGGTCCTGTATGTCGCCCTGACCCGGGCGCGGGATATGCTCATCATGACCTACGCCCAGTCCGGCCTTGCCAAGCAGCTGGCGCAGCTGGTCTGGCAGTTGGATTGGCTGCCCCGGCCTGCGCTGTCGGCCAAGGCAGCGCGCCTGGGCGACTGGGTTCTGCAGCACGCGATGCAGCGGGTCGAGGCTGGGGCGCTCTTTGCCGCCGCCGGGCGGCCCCAGCAGCTGAAGACCGGGGGTGCGCCCTGGCGCATCTGCCTGCACGACGGGCAGGCCGTCTTGGATGCGATGGCCGCCCCGGCCCCGGCGGCGCAGGCCATCCCGGTGCAAGACAACGGTCCCGCCCTCTCCGGCCCGGCGCTGCGGCAGTGGATGGCCTTCCAGTACCCCGATACCGCCCTGGCCCAGGTGCCCTCTAAAATCACGGCGACGCAGCTCAAGGGCCGCTTCCTCGACCAGGAGGTCGGAGATGCGCCGCTGCCGCTGCGTTTGCGCAAGGCCAGCTTCCAGGCGGGCCCCCAGCCCCTGCGCCCGGCCCAGATCGGCACGGCGACGCATCTTGCCATGCAATTTTTGCGCTACGAGGCCTGTACCACACTGGCGGACACCCAGGCGGAGATCGCCAGGCTCCAGCGGGAGGAATATCTGACGCCCGCCCAGGCCGAGGCCGTCAGCAGCGAGAAGATATGGCGGCTGTTCCAAAGCCCGCTGGGCCAGCGGATCTTAAACGCGCCGGACTGCATCCGGGAGTTTAAATTCTCCGTCCTGGCCGATGCCGGGGCCTATTTTCCCCAGGCCGCCGGCCAGGAGATCATGCTCCAGGGCGTGACGGACTGCTGCCTGGTCGAACCGGCGGGCCTGGTCGTCATCGACTTCAAGACGGACCGAGTCACAGCCCAGACGCAGACCCGCGCCGCCGCGTATTATCAGGGCCAGCTGGATGCCTATGCCAAGGCCCTGGCGGAAATTTTCCAAAAGCCGGTGCAGGAGAAGCTCCTTTATTTCTTTGCTACCGAGGAGGCGGTCCCCGTCTGACGAAGCGTCTGGTACAGCGGCCTGCTGAAATCTGAAAAGCCCCCGGCAGAGATATGTCTCCGCCGGGGGTCGTGTGTTGGATGCAGGGGTGGCTCAAGGGCTGCAAGCGCATTTGAGCGGCGCCTGCATCCGGCGGCGCAGCGCAGATGGGGCGCGCGGCGCCGCGTGCGCAGCAGCGCATTACTGCTGGTTCGTCTTCTGGTTCTGGTTCTGCTGATTCTGCTGCTGATTCTGCTGCTGATTCTGCTGCTGATTCTGCTGCTGATTCTGCTGCTGATTCGTCTTCTGGTTCTGCTTCTGATTTCTGTTTTCCATGGTAGGAAGCCTCCTGTTCTTTGAAGTTTTGCGGCCTTGCCGCAGCGTTAGTATGCCCCGGCGCCCGGCGCTTATGCGTCCGTCCCGGTCAGGATTTATCCCGGGGCCGGAAGCACAGCGCCGCCAGCAGCCCGAAGAAGACCGCCGCCGTGACGCCGCCCGCCGCGGCCTCCAGCCCGCCGGTGAGGATGCCCAGCCAGCCCCGTTTGTCGACGGCTGCCCGGACGCCCTTTGCCAACAGATTGCCGAAGCCCGTCAGAGGGACGGACGCGCCTGCACCGCCCCAGTCCAGCAGCTTCGGATAGAGCCCGACGGCCCCCAGCACGACCCCCGCGACGACATAGCCCGTCAGGATCCGCGCCGGGGTCATATTCGTTTTGTCGATGAGAATTTGCCCGATGGCGCACAGCGCGCCGCCCAGCAAAAATGCCTTGAGAAATTCCATATCACGTACCCTCCTTGTCCGCGCAGATCGAAACGGCGTGACACACGCCGGGGATGGACTCGCCCTGGTTCGTCGAGGTAGGGGAGAGGAGCGCCCCGGTTCCGCAAAAGAGCAGCCGTCGGAGCTTTTTCTGCTGAAACAGCGCCATCAGATAGCTGCAGAGCACGGAGGCGGAGCAGCCGCAGCCCGAGCCCCCGGCGTGGACGTCCTGCCCCGGCAGGTCGAAGATCAGGCAGCCGCAGTCGTCGTAGTTTTCCAGCTTCACGCCGTCGCGCTGGAAAAAGTCCAGGACGATCTGCCGCCCGATCTTGCCCAGGTCCCCGGTGACGATCAGGTCGTAATCCTGCGGTGTCCGGTCCAGGTCCCGGAAGTGGGCCGTCAGGGTGTCGTATGCCGCCGGGGCCATGGCTGCGCCCATCTGGTTGGCGTCCTTGATGCCCAGGTCGCAGATGGACCCGACCGTCGCCGCCTCCAGATACGGCCCCGACCCCTCCCGGGTGACGATCATGCACCCGGCCCCGGTGACGGTCCACTGGGCTGTCGGCGTCCGCTGGGCTCCGTAGCCCAGAGGGTTGCGGTACTGCCGCTCCGACGAGGCAAAGTGGGAGGAGGTCAGCGCCGCCGCCCGGCGGGCGTAGCGCCCATCGACGGCGGCTCCGGCCAGCAGCAGCCCCTCGGCCATGGTCGAGCAGGCACCGTAGAGCCCCAGGGTCGGGATGCCCGTGCCCCGCAGGCTGAACGATGAGCCGATGCACTGGTTGAGCAGGTCCCCGGAGAAGACGACGCCCAGGTTCTCTTTCTCCAGGCCGCCCTTTTCCAGGGCCGTCTCCAGCGCCAACTGCTGCATTCGGTTTTCCGCTTTCTCCCAGGTCTTCTGACCGAAATAGGTGTCGTCGCTGGTGTAGTCAAAGTATTGGCCCAGCGGCCCGGCGTGTTCCTTTTTCCCTGCGACGGCGGCGTAGCTCCAGATCGCCGGGCGGGTCTCATAGTAAATGCTCTGTTTGCCTTTTTGCGGCATAATCCATCACCTGATCTTCCTGCGCGATAATTCGTTCCTGCCTTAGTTTGCCTGCTTTGCAAAAAAATAACCGGACGCACCGCGTTTTTATGCGGTGCGTCCGGTTTTGCATATTCTGTTTGTGTGCTTGCGAATTGTGAGCGATGGTTTAGGCTAGCGTCTGGAGCGTGATCTTCTCCGCGGCCGGTGCGGCGTCCAGATGGATTCCGGCGATGGGGGCTTCGAAGCTGTCGATGATGGCCTCGGCGATCGGGTCCTCAATTTCCTTCTGGATCGTCCGGCGCAGATTTCGCGCGCCGTAGGTGAGGGAGTAGGATTTTTTGACGAGATAATCATAGACCGCGTCCGTCCAGTCCAGGCCGATACCTTGTTCCCGCATCGCATCGCGCAATTCTTCAAGCATAATGCGGGCGATGGCGCGGAAATTCTCCTCCGTCAGCTTGTGGAAGCAGATGACCTCATCCACCCGGTTGATGAACTCCGGCCGCAGGAAGTCGCTCAGAGCCTTCATGGCCTTCTCCTGGGAGAGCTCCGAGATCGTCCGGCCAAAGCCGAGGGTGCCGTCCTTCCGGTCGGACCCGGCGTTGGAGGTCATGACGATGATCGTATTTTCAAAGTTGACGACCCGCCCCTGGGCGTCGGTCATGCGCCCGTCGTCCAGGACCTGCAGCAGGATATTGAGCACATCCGGATGGGCCTTTTCCAGCTCGTCAAAGAGGATGACGGAATACGGATTGCGGCGGATTTTCTCTGTCAACTGCCCGGCCTCATCGTAGCCGACATAGCCGGGAGGCGACCCGATAAGCTTCGAAACGGCGTGCTTTTCCATATACTCCGACATATCCAGCCGGATAAGATTATCCACCGAGTCAAACAGCTCGTTGGCCAGCACCCGCACCAGCTCCGTCTTGCCGACGCCGGTGGAGCCGACAAAGATGAATGACACTGGGCGCTTCTTCGGCGAGATGCCCACCCGGTTGCGGCGGATGGCCCGGGCTACGGCGGAGATCGCCTCGTCCTGCCCGACGATATGGGCGCGTAGGCGGTCCTCCAGGCTGCGCAGCTGGGCGTATTCCTGGGCCTGAATCTTCGAGGCGGGGATCTTCGTCCAGAGCTCGATGATGTGGGCCAGGTTTTCCATGGTCAGTTGGGGTGTCGGCTTGGCCTCCAGGGCGGTGATCTCGTCTTCTAGGACGCAGCGGTGGCTGCGCAGGGAGGCCATGCGTTCAAAGTCCTGGCTCTCCGTCGAGTCCTCCAGCAGCTTCAGCTCCAGGTCGATGTCGTCCCGGTCCTTTTTCTTCTGGGCCAGGGCGGAGATATCCGGGTCCTGCAGGTTCACGTCAGAGCAGGCCTCGTCCAGAAGGTCGATGGCTTTATCCGGCAGAAAGCGGTCTGTGATATAGCGCTCCGAGAGCAGGACAGCCTGCCGGGCGATCTCCGGCGAAATTTTAACCCCGTGGAACGATTCGTAATAGTGGGCGATGCCCCGCAAAATGGCCGTGGCCTCCTCCAGGGTCGGCTCATTGACCGTCACCGGCTGGAAGCGGCGCTCCAGGGCGGCGTCCTTTTCGATATATTTCCGGTATTCCTTGAATGTCGTCGCGCCGATGACCTGGATCTCGCCCCGGGAGAGGGCGGGCTTGAGGATATTGGCCGCGTTCATCGAGCCCTCGGCGTCCCCAGCGCCGACGAGGTTATGCACCTCGTCGATGACGAGAATGACGTTGCCCATGGCCTTGATCTCGCCGATGAGGCTTTTCATGCGGCTTTCAAACTGGCCCCGGAACTGGGTCCCGGCGACCAGGGCCGTCATGTCCAGCAGATAGACCTCCTTGCTGCGCAGCTTGAAGGGGACGGACCCCGCCGTGATGCGCTGGGCCAGCCCCTCGGCGATGGCCGTCTTGCCGACGCCCGGCTCGCCGATGAGGCAGGGGTTGTTCTTCTGCCGCCGGTTGAGGATCTGGATGACCCGTTCCGTCTCGACGTCCCGGCCAACGACCCGGTCCAGCTGCCCGCGTCGGGCCTTGTCCGTCAGGTTCAGGCAGTACTGGTCAAGGAATTTATGCTTCTTGCCCTTGCCGGGCTTGGGGCCGTCAGAGCGCTCATCCTTGGGTGGCTGCGGCGCGATGGCCTCGCCCCGGTCGGCATTGTTGAAGAGCTTGTTGAGGAAGGGAAACGTCGCCGTCTGGCTGTCGGTCTCGTCGGTGTTGTCCTCGTCACCCTCGGTCTGCTCCGGGAGCATCTGACCCAGCATATCCGTCATTTCGTCGTTGATATGGTCCAGGTCCTCGTCGGAGATGCCCATCTGGTGCATGATATCATCCACCTGCTTGAGCCCCAGACCCTTAGCGCACTTCAGGCACAGGCCTTCATTGACGGATTTTCCGTTTTCAATTTTGGTGATAAAAATTACGGCGACATTCTTTTTACATCTGGAGCAAAGATTCGGATGCATAGCGCGCCTCCTTTCGTTGTCTTGAGAGATCCCGGCGTCAACCGGCAAAGAGCTCGGCCCGGTCGCCGGAGACCAGCAGAGCGGTCCCGTCGCTGCGGGCGACGACTCGACTGGCGGTGCTGGTGTCCGCCGTCTGCCCGCAGACCTTCAGGCGGGCGTTGTAGATGGTCAGGCCCTTCGTCGTCAGGACGGCGAGGTAATTACCCGCGGCGCTCAGGTCGAGAATTTCCCCCGCCAGCTCCAGGCTGGCCATGGGCTTGCCCGAGGTATCCAGCGTCGTCAGGACCGGCGTGCCGCCGGTGCGGTTGTGGTTCGTCGCCACGGCAACAAAGCCGCTGCCGTCCAGACTGTAATGGGTCAGGTAGGCCCCTTCATAATCATATATGCCGGTCTGCTTGCCGTCGATGCTGAAAAAGACGGCGTCGTTCTCGCCGATGGCACACAGGGTGCGGCTTGCGAGGAAGGCCAGGTCCAGGTACAGGGCGTTGCCCAGGGCCAGCTCCGCCACCGGCTCCTCCCGGTCTGTGCGGAAGAGCACGGCGGTGCTTAAAAAGTCGTTGTTTTGCTGGCCCAGCCGGATCCCGGCCAGGTTCGTGCCGCTGCTGGAGACGGCGCACTGGTTAAAATATGCCGTTTCCGAGTACCAGCGGTAAATTTCATTCTGTTCCGCATCCAAGACGGTGAGGAGCGTCTTGTCGGATTTCGTCGCCAGAGCGTAGCACAGGGCGCCGTCGTCTGCCAGGTCCGCGTCTAAGATCGTTCCGTCGAGCCGGTCCTGGAAGACGGTGCCCTTGCCTTTTTTGACGGCGCAGATGGTGCTGCCGCCGATATCGCAGGCCAGGACGGTGTCCTCGCCGCTCTTGAGCAGCGGCGTACTCATGCCGCTCTGGACGGCGTTGGTCTCTTCGTTGTAAAGGTCATAGGTAAACAGCCCGCTGATGGTGCCGACGGCCAGCCCGCCGTCAAAGGCAGCGTAGCCATTGTTTGTGTGGGCGTCAAAGGTGATGGTGCCGTATTGCCCGTGGTGGAAGAGCCGCCGCAGCTGCACCAGCGGATTGCCGCCCGCCAGCGCCAGGAAGCCGACCACCAGCACCGCCAGCACAAAGACAGCGATGACGATCGCCAGCCGCCGGTTGCGCCGCAGCGCGGCCAGCATCTGCCGCAGATCAAACCGGGGCTTGCCAGCCCCCGGCTGCGGGGCCTGATTAGTCTCCAATATGAAACGCCACCTTTCCGTCGTCGTACCACAGCTGGGAGAGATAGAGCCCGCCCGGCGGGACCGTCGGCCCGGCGGCCGTCCGATCGCCCTTTTCCAGGATCGCCGGGATATCCGCCGGGGCAAATTTCCCCTCAGCGGCGTAGACGATCGTCCCGACCATGGCCCGGCACATGTTGTAGAGGAAGCCGTTGGCGCACACCCGACACTCGATCAGATCGCCTCGACGCTGGACGGTGAAGTGGTGCACCGTCCGCACGGTGGTTTTGACTGGCGTCCCGACGGAGCGCACCGCCGCGAAGTCGTGGGTCCCGAGAAATTGGTCCGCCGCCGCCTGCAGCACGCCCTCGTCGAGGTGCTTGGGATAAAACCAGGCGCGGTTGACATAAAACGGGTCCCGGATGCGGGTGTTATACAACAGATACGTGTATTCCTTTCGGCAGCAGGAGCCGATGGCATTAAATCCGTCGTGAATTTCCCACGCGTCCCAGACAGCGATGTCCTGGGGCAGGTGGGTGTTGAGGGCATAGGAGATGCGCTCTGCCGGGATGCGGGAGTCGGTATGAAAATTCGCGATATAACGCTTGGCGTGGACCCCGGCGTCTGTCCGGCCGCAGCCGGTGATATGCACCCGGTGGCCCAGGACCTTAGCGGCCGCGGCCTCCAGCGTTCCGGCAACGGTCACGGCGTTTTTCTGCACCTGCCATCCGTGGTAGGCTGTCCCCTCATAGCACAGGGAGAGGGCGATGTTCCGCATATTCCTCGCCTCCTAGTATCCGAAGCTGCGCAGGACGATGACGCCGGCCAGCAGCACGGCCGTCACAAGTCCGGCCCAGAGGTCCCGCATGCCGTAGCGCAGCTGCTTCATCCGGGTCCGCCCCGCGCCGCCGTGGTAGCAGCGGCACTCCATGGCCACCGCCAGCTCATCGGCCCGGCGGAACGCGCTGATAAACAGCGGCACGAGGATTGGCACCAGGGCTTTTGCCCGCTGGATGAGATGCCCGCTTTCAAAATCCGCCCCCCGGGCCTTCTGGGCGGACATAATCTTATCTGTCTCCTCAATGAGCGTCGGGATAAAGCGCAGGGCGATGCACATCATCATGGACAGCTCATGGATCGGCACCTTGATTTTTTTCAGGGGGCTCAGAAGCAGCTCCAGCCCGTCCGTCAGCGCGATGGGGGAGGTGGTGTAGGTCAGAAGAAAGGTTCCCGTAATGAGCATGATGATCCGCAGGATCATAAAGCTCGCCATGATCAGGCCCTCTTTTGTGATGGTGAAGATCCAGAAATGCACCAGAACGGTGCCTTGGGTGTAGAACAAATTCAAAAGTCCCGTCAGGACGATGATGATGAGCAGCGGCTTCAGCCCCCGCAGGATCACCTTCAGATGGACCCGAGAAATGCGGATGCAGGCGACGAGGAAGACCAGCACCAGCCCGTAGGAGAAAAACGACTTTGCCAGAAACAGCGCCACGATAAAGACGATGACAGCCAGTAGCTTTGTCCGCGGGTCGAGTCGGTGGATGAGGGTCTCGCCGGGGAAGTACTGCCCCAGGGTGATATCTTTAAGCATGGGGGCCTCCTTTGCGCGCGGTCAGCGCCTGCACCGCCTGGTCGACGGTGAAGATCCCGGCGTCGAGGTCCAGCCCCATATGGCGCAGCGCCAAAATGACCCGGTTCACCTGGGGCACATCCAGCCCCATGGCCGCCAGCTCCTCCGCGTGGGTGAAGATCTCCGGCGGCGTGCCCTGCATGGCGACGGCCCCGTCGTTCATGACGAGCAGCCGGTCAGCGATGACCGCCACGTCCTCCATGCTGTGGGTGACCATCAGGATGGCCGCGTTCTGCGCCTGCTGATAGGCGCGGATGTTCTCTAAAATTTGCTTTTGCCCCACCGGGTCCAGCCCCGCAGTCGGCTCATCGAGGATGAGAACCTCCGGCTCCATGGCGATGACGCCCGCGATGGCCACCCGGCGCTTTTGCCCGCCGGAGAGCTCAAAGGGGGATTTTTTCAAAAGCGCCTCCGGCAGGCCGACAAAGCCGCTGGCCCGCAGTACGCGCCGGTGAATTTCGTCCTGGTCCAGACCCATGTTCTTGGGGCCAAAGGCGATGTCCTTATAGACCGTCTCTTCAAAAAGCTGGTACTCCGGGTACTGGAACACCAGCCCGATTTGGAACCGGGTCTGACGGATTGTCACCGTGCTCTCCCAGATGTTTTTCCCGTGGAAGAGAATTTTCCCCGAAGTCGGCTTGAGCAGGCCGTTCAGGTGCTGAATCAGCGTGGATTTCCCGGAACCGGTGTGGCCGATCAGGCCGATAAACTCCCCCGGCTCGACGGTGAAGCTGACATGTTCGATGGCGGCATGCTCAAAGGGCGTGCCGATACTGTAGATATGCGTCAAATCGTTGACGGCAAGCATAGGCGCCAATGTGGTTTCCTCCGAATCTGTTTGTCAGGCCTCCAGCCAAGTGTGAAGTGCCTGCGCGCATTCCGTGACCGAGAGTGCATCCAGGGGCAGGTCATAGCCCATGGACCGCAGCCGGTAGAGCAGCTGCGTCGTCTGCGGGACAGTTAGCCCCGCCTGCTGCAATTTTTCCACCTGGGTGAAGACCTCCTTGGGCGTCCCGTCGCACAGGATACGCCCCGTCTCCATGGCGATGACCCGGTCCGCCTGGGCCGCCTCGTCCATATGGTGGGTGATGAGAATAATCGTAATGCCCGCCTCCCGGTTCAGCCGCCGGATGGTCTGCAGCACATCGCGTCGGCCCTGGGGGTCGAGCATGGCTGTCGGCTCGTCGAGGACGATGCACTTGGGCCGCATGGCGATGACCCCAGCGATGGCGATGCGCTGCTTTTGCCCGCCGGAGAGCAGATGCGGTGCGTGGGTGCGGTATTCATACATGCCGACCTGCCGCAGCGCGTCATCCACCCGCTGGCGGATCTCCGCCGGGGCGACGCCGAGGTTCTCCGGCGCGAAGGCGATGTCCTCCTCCACGACGTTGGCTACGATCTGGTTATCCGGGTTCTGGAAAACCATCCCGACGCTGCGCCGGATCTCCAGCAGCAGCGCTTCGTCTCGCGTGTCCATCCCGTAGACCTGGACGCTGCCGCCGCTGGGCAGCAGGATCGCGTTAAAATGCTTGGCCAGGGTGGATTTCCCGCAGCCGTTGTGTCCGAGAATGGCGACGAAGCTGCCGTGGGGGATCGTCAGGTCCAGCCCCTGGAAAATATCCGTGACGGCCTCGCCCTCCGTGGCGGGGTACGTATAGTGAAGGTCTGTGACTTGCAGTGTTTCCATAAGTGTTTTCCGTTAATCCTTTTTTGGTTCCCAGCGGCCTGTCGCGCCGCAGGGGAGGGTCAGGCCCGATGTCACTGGCAGGCCGAGCTCGTCGCAGCAGCTGCCGCCGCTGAAGCGGGGGGTATAGACACTGTCCATAATGCAGCCCAGGACACTGGGTGCAAGCCCTGTTGTATAAGAATTGATGATGACGAACAGCGGCGAATCCGAAAGCACGCCCGCTGTCAGCTGGACGAAGTCGAACAGGTCCTTCTCCAGCTTCCAGATCTCCCCGGAGGGGCCTCGGCCATAGGACGGCGGGTCCATGATGATGGCGTCATAGCGCCGCCCCCGGCGGATCTCCCGCTCGACAAATTTACCGCAGTCGTCAATGATCCAGCGGATGGGTGCGCCCTCCAGCCCGGAGGACTTGGCATTCTCCCGGGCCCAGGCGACCATACCCTTGGCCGCGTCCACATGGCAGACCTCCGCCCCAGCTGCCGCCGCCGCCAGCGTTGCGCCGCCGGTATAGGCAAAGAGGTTCAGGACCCGAATGGGCCGCCCCGCCGTGCGGATCTTCTCCATAATATAATCCCAGTTGGCCGCCTGCTCCGGGAAGACACCGGTGTGCTTGAAATTCATCGGCTTGACGTTGAAGGTCAACGGCCCGTACTGAATCTGCCAGCGCTCCGGCAGGTGATGCGCCGACCATTTGCCGCCGCCGGTGGAGGAGCGGGCATAGCGGGCGTCGTGGTGCCGCCAGCGCGCATCGCGCCGGGGGCTGCGCCAGATCACCTGGGGGTCTGGCCGGACCAGGATGTAGCGGCCCCAGCGCTCCAGCTTTTCGCCGTCGCTGGTGTCGAGCACCTCATAGTCCCTCCATTTATCTGCGATCCACATAGTTATAAATCCTCTGTTTCTGTTTTAACGCGTGTGTTCCGACGTGTCCGGGGGCTCCGATTCCCCGTCGTCGCCATCGTCGTCGCCATCGTCGTTTTCCTCCGGCTTCGTCGCCTCGGCGACGGTATGAGCGTTATGCACCGTACAGGTGCCATAGCTGCTGCCCTGGTAGACAGAGCCGGTGATGACTGAGTTGCCGGGCATTCGGGCGCAATACTCATTGGCGATTCCATGCCCGCCAGTGCACCATTGCACCGTGTGGTGACCGGTGCAATATTCTGTCGGTACATCGTCGGCGAACATCTGCTGTCTGACAGCGCCGTTGCCGGAGATGTCCAGCGCGCAGGCTGCGGAGGCAAGCAATCCGCTCTTGGTGCAGATGGTGACGGTCTTCATATTGCTGGAATCGAAGAACGGCTTGTTCTCCAGTCCCTCGTGGAGCTTGGCCATGACCCGCCGCCACATGACAATGGCCGGGTTCGTCCGGTTGCCTGTCAGGACAATCTCATCCTGGGAGTCGAAGCCGCACCAGACGCACGCGGTGTAGTACGGCGTGTAACCGGCAAAGTAACGGTCGTGATCGTCGGACGTCGTGCCGGTCTTACCGGCGACGTTCATACCCGTCAGCCGGGCCGGAGTGCCGGTACCGGCGTTGACCGCGTTCTGTAGGAGCATCGTCATATTCCACGCCGTCGTCTTTTTCATGGCGTTGTGGGTCTTCTGCGTGTTATCCAGGACGACATTGCCCTGACTGTCCAGGACCTTGACATACGTCCGGGCATACCGGTAGACGCCGTTGTTGGGGAAGGCGGCGTAGGCCGTCGTCATCTCGCGGACAGTCACGCCCTTGGTCAGTGCGCCCAGGGCCAGCGGCGCCAGGGCGACGTCAGTATACTGCTTGCCGTCGATATTTTCTTTTTCCACCAGGGTGTCCATCCCCAGCTTTTCTGTCGCGAAGGCGAAGCTCTTTTCAACGCCAAGGTCCGCCAGAACCTTGACGGCGACGGTGTTGAGTGATTTTGCCACTGCGACGGAGACCGTTGTCGCGCCGGAGTAGGTGTTTGACTGGTTTTTCGGCCAGTTATCCTTATACGGGGAGTCTTCATAGACGGAGTACGGGGTGATTGTCCCGGCGTCCATCGCGGGGGCGTAGACGGTCAGCGGTTTGATGGAGGAGCCGGGGGAGCGCATGCTTTGGGTGGCCCGGTTCAGGGTCAGGGAGCCCTCTTTCTTGCCGACGCCGCCTGCCATGCCGACGATATCGCCGGATTCGTTGTCGACGACGACGATGGCCGACTGCAGCTGCTGGGCGCTGGTCGTCGTGGGAACATTGGCCAGGTCCTCATAGACAGCGTCCACCGCGGCCTGGACCGTCGGGTCGATGGTGGCGTAGATCGTGTAACCGCCGGTCTTGACCATCGTTTCACAGGTCTCGAGGTCATAGCCTGTCAGCTCCGCCAGGTCCTCGGAGACATCGCGGAACACGGTATCAACAAAGTAGGAGTAATCCCGCTCCGCTTCCTTGCCATCATCCGGGTCAATGGAGGCGCCGCAGCTGGGGCAGTAATAAAGCGTATAGCTGGTAGGGACAACAAGAGAATCCGTGCTCTCCCCGTTTGCTTCGGCCACGCGCCGTGCCTCGGCCAGAAGGGTTTCTCGTTCAGCGTCGGTATACTCCACCGTTTCGGTTTTCAGGGAGTATTCCCCTGTTTCCGTGCCGCAGCTGGGGCAGGTGTAAAGATCCTCGGCGCTGCCGTTCTGGAAGACCATCTTCTGTGCGACCGCCTCGTCGTAGGTGCTCTGATCAATAAGCTCTTGCTCCAGCATTTCCTTCAAAATCACAAGCTGACGCTCCCTGTTTTTCTCTGGGTGCAGGTACGGGTCATAGCGGTAGGGGTTGTTCGTGATGCCGATGAGGCAGGCGCACTCCGCCACGGTCAGCTCGTCAAGCCCCTTGGCAAAATAGACGTTCGCTGCGCTCTTGACACCATAGCAGCCCTCGCCCAGGTAGATCGTGTTGAGGTACCAGGTCATGATCTCGTCTTTTGTATATTTCTTTTCAAATTCCAGAGCACGGAAAATTTCCAGCAGCTTCCGGCGGACGGTGATATCGTCGTCACTGGACAGGTTTTTGATGAGCTGCTGTGTGATGGTCGAGCCGCCGAAGGCGTCGTTGCCGACAAAGAGGTTCAGAGATGCGGAGATCGTCCGCTTCCAGTCGACGCCCTGGTGCTGGTAAAAGCGCTTGTCCTCTATGGCGATGGCGGCGTTGACCAGCGTCTCCGGGATCTCGTCGTGATCGGCCCAGATGCGGTTTTCCGTCGAGTAGAGCCGCTGCAGCTGCTTCCACTGGCCGTCGGACTTGTCCTCATAGTAGACATAGGACGTCTGGTTCAGACTGATGCCGTCCAGCGAGTAGTTGGACTGGGTCAGCACGTCGTGCTGCAGATAGTTGGCAAACAGCACGCTGAAAATGATGCCGGTGCAGAGCACAACGAGCAGCAGCGTTCCCATGATGCCGAAGATCAGCTTAATGAGGGAGCCTGCGCCGTGCAGCGCCGTCTGAGAAGCACTCCGGTGCTGCCGCTCTTCCGTGCGGGGCACCCGGACACTGTCTTGTTTTTTCTTGCGGTCAGCCATTGCATTACCTCCAAACAAACGCCCCGGCAGACCTGCCGGAGGGAGTAGAAACGTGAGATCCGTGAAATGTCGTAAATAGGGAAGCGCCCGCACTCTTTTACCGGGCCTGCACCGCCATCCGCCCTGCCGGAAAACCCGGTCTGCAGGCAAAATGGGCCTATGTGTGCAGCATATCCACTATGCCGTTATTATATCATAGCTGTCAATCACGCGCCCGCGCCGCAAAACCCGCCCGCCCGGGCAATGCCCGAGCGTTCAATGTCTGCCATATGCAATTATTTTGACTTGAAAGATTCAAAAAATGATTGATTTCAATGGAAAATTACGGAAAATTGGAGAAAATAATTGCAGACTAAAATTCCACGCCCCCACGGCGCCCCTTGGAACGCAATCCCCGCCGGGTGCCAGAGCCCATCTGGGAGAATGTCAATTTTTTGTAAACAAATCCCCAAGCACAAAAATTGACGCCCTGCAGCAATCAGCTGCAGGGCGCCGGGGAATTGTAAGGAGATATATTTCCTGTTTTCACGGTACAATGGTTTGCAAAAGAATCAGATCCTTACACGCCCTTCTTGCTCTTGCGGGCGGCGTACCAGATGAAGGCAGCCACGATGCAGCCTACCAGCCAGATGCCGGTCGCCAGCAGGGAGGAGGCGTCGGAGGATACGATCATGTAGACCAGGATCGCGATGGCGATCAGGGGCAGTAGCTTATCCTGCAGGAAGGACTTGAAGCCCTTTTCGTTCCATCTGTCCTTGATGTTCGCGGCGCAGATCATGATGTAGGTCGCGCTGGCGAAGATAGCCATGAAGGTGAACAGGTGGCTCATGTTGCCATAAGCGCCGTACAGTGCAGCGGCCAGCCATGCGATGCAGTAGACCACCAGGGACACAGACGGAGTCTGGTACTTGTTGACCTTTGCAGTGGAAGCAGGCAGGTAGCCGTTACGTCCCATATCGAACAGACCACGGGGAGAGGTCGTTGCGAAGGCGATGAAGCAGCCGACGCAGGAGACCAGTGCTGCGATGGAGACGAGCTTGCCGCCCAGGGTGTAGCCGACCAGGTTGCAGTAGTCGACCATCAGGGTGCCGGAACCGGAGTTGACGATTTCTGCAACAGCAGGGTTGGACATATCCATGCTGCCCGTCCAGGCCCAGCAGCTGATGGCGTAGACGACGCCGATGCCGATGGCACTGACAGGAATGGCGAATTTGACAGCCTTATTGCCGCCCTTGAGCTCTTCGCCCATGTAAGCGGGGCCTTCGAAGCCGACATAACACCAGACGCAGACCAGAACAGCCAGCATCAGGCCGGACATGCCGTTACCGGGGGTGAACGCCTGACTGGAGTTACCCAGGATATTGCTGATATCGTCGGGGTTCATGCTCCAAATGTGGAATGCGGGGTAGAGGATCAGGGCCATCTGGACGACCCAGACAACAATCAGAACCTTCGTGGACATTTCAACACCACGCCAGCCGATAAAGAAGATCGGGATGAGCAGGATCAGAATGCCGACCCACATGGGGATGGCGGGGACGAGCTCATGCAGATAGGTGCTGAATACGGCGCCGATAACGCCGGTACAGATCGTGACGCCCATATTTAGCCACGCGGCGACAAAGCCGGTGCGTTCACCAAATACGCTGCGGATGTATGCGTAGGTACCGCCTGCGCTGTTATAACGAGCGGACAGCTGGCCAAAGCTGGAGCCGACCAGGATTAAGACGACTGTTGCCAGGAGGAAGGCCAGGGCTGCTGCGGTGCCGGAGCCAGACATGATGTCGCCCAAAGAGCCGGAAAGGCACATGACAGGACCGGCGGCACAGATGGCCATGATGATAACGTCTAGTTTGCTTATGCTGTTGGCTTTTAAGGTGGTTTCGTTGTTTTCCATAATTCTCTCTCCTTCCTTTATTTGCCTAAGGCTACGACCGCGTCGTGGAACGCGTGCATATTCTCAGCGGAAGTATCCGGAGGTACGTCGCAGCCGCCAGAGAGGATGATCCGGTTGTTCGTCTCATCGTAGCGCTTTTTGACGGCGGCAGCAAAGCCTTCCGGCTTGCCGAAAAGAAGTTCTTCGGAGGTGTTCAGGTTACCGCAGAAGCACTGCTGCGGCCCGAGCAGGTGCGCGACCTTGGTCAGATCGACGGCGGAGTCAACGTCCAGAATATGGGTGCCGGTGCCCAGCGTGTAGGGCATCAGAGCGGAGGTGTCGCCGCAGACATGCAGCCGGGCGAAGCCGTTCTTCTTGCTCTGGATGAGGTCGACCATCTGCTTGTGCAGCGGCATAATGTTGGCTTCATAGAATTTCGGGGAGATCAGCGAGCAGTTGGGCTCGACGATCTGGATGCCATCCGCGCCAGCTTCCAGCTGGGCTTCAATAAAGCGCATGCCGTTGCGGAAGAAGAGGTCAATGCCCTTTTTCATCATCTCGGGCCGCTTCTTCATGTCGTGCATGGCCTTCTTGATGCCACGGGCGTTGCAGTATTCGGTGAAGGGGCCGATGCAGATGCCGAAGATGTAACGGTTGCCTTTTTCCTTGGCTGCAACCTGGCGGAGGATCTCCAGGCGGTTGCCCTGGCGGGTACCGGGCTTCATGTCCGGCAGGACCAGCTTGTCGAGGTCTTCCTCACTGTTGATGATCGGCTCGACCTGGAAACCGGCGTCTGTCCACTTGGGGACCTGGCCGAAGTCTTCCAGCTGCTCGGAGAAGTCGGCGTCGGGCAGGACATGGTCCATGTCAAACTTTTCGACCGTCTCCAGATACGCCTTGGCACGTACATCGGGATGATAGACAAAGTCGGGATATTCGAGTCCACACTGTCTGGAGACCCACTCAATGACCAGCGGCATAAAAGGCGGATGGTCTACGGGCTCACCCATGACGAATTTACAGGTACGTTCATAACCGTTCATAATAATTCGCTCCTTTAATGGCGGCTTCCGGAAGTGGCCTGCTCTCCGGCGCTGCATTGTAAAGATTTTATTTTGCGGGTATCTTACCTGACCGTGGGGGATCCAGCCACGGAAGGAATTCTAAGTAATACGCAGCTTGCAAAAAGCTGCCGATTCCATGTGTTAGTCATACAATCTACTGAGTTAATGCCAATTAACACGATATGATTATACGCCAAATAAAAATCACAGCGGATGCTGTGTGATCTGCACGGTGTCAGACTGGAAATTTCTATTGGACTAACACCTTTGCTTGACTAAGTCTAGTGTATAAAATGCTAGCTCAAAAGTCAAGCAATTTTTTCGTAAATTTCAAATTTGTTTGGCGCCGGAGCAGCGGGCCTTGCTGCTAGGGGAGGCTTGCGCTGCCCCGGCAAGGGGGAGGGAGAAATGATTACAGAAAAGCAAACACAGCGTGACCTTTCAGGAGGTTTTTGCCGTCGCGTTTTACTATCAGAATGATACCACGCTTTACCCATAAAAGCAATAGGTTTACTGGGAAAAAGTTGGACAAAATCGGGGGCGGATTTCGATATAAAAATAGCAAAATCGTGCAAAGTTGCCAATTGCTGTACACCATTCGGCTATTTCGTGTAAAACCGCCCCGTTTTTTAAAGTTTTACGCGGCAAAAGTCGATGCGTTACGCGCCCTGAAAGCGTAGGGGGAGCTCCAGACGATTTTCCTCCAGCAGGGCCTTGTCCCGCAGAAGCACTTGGGCGGGGCCGTCGGCGATAAGGCGGCCGGCCGTCAGCAGGAGCACGCGGGTACAGGTCTCCCAGACGAGGTCCAGGTCGTGGGAGACGATCAGCTTTGTCTGAGGCAGGGCCTGGATCGTCTGGATGACCAGGCGGCGGTTATACGGGTCCAGCGCGTTGGATGGCTCGTCCAGGATGACGGTCTCCGGCTCCATGGCCAGGATCGTCGCGATGGCGGCCATGCGCTTTTCCCCGCCAGAGAGCTTGTGGTTGTAGCTGTGCTTCAGATGCGCCAGATCCAGCCGCGCCAGGGTCTCATCCACCCGGGCCTCGGCGGCAGCGGCATCCATGCCGCCGTTGCGCAGGCCGAAGCACATATCCTCATAGACCGTCGGCATAAACAGCTGGTTGTCCGAGTCCTGCAGGACGTAGCCCAGACGGCGGCGGATGGCCGGGAGATTTTTCTTGCTGACCGGCAGCCCGTCGACGAAAATCTGCCCGTCGCAGGGGAGAAGGCCCAGCAGGAGCTTCATCAGCGTCGTCTTGCCGGAGCCGTTGGCCCCAATGATCCCGACGGCTTCCCCGTCGGGGATCTGGCAGGACAGATCCTCCAGCACCGGCTTGCCCGGCTCATATTGAAATGAAACATGCTGCAGCTCCAGCAAGGCATGTCCCCTCCTTCTGTATATTTCTTCTTGCTTACAGGCCCACCAGCAGCCGCCCCAGGCAGACGGGCAGGTCGTAGCAGCGGGCCAGGATCAGCAGCGCGCCTGCCCCCAGCAGGAACAGGCCGTCGCGCAGCCGGAACGGCGCGCTGGCGGTGTAGGAAAATTCCCCCGTGTAGCCCCGCAGCTGCATGGCTTGATACAGGGCGCTGGCCCGGTCCATGGACCGCAGCAGCAGCTGGCCCAAAAACGAGCCCCAGGCCCGGAAATGGACGCCCCGCTGCTCCGGCGCCCGCAGCGCGTACGCGTCTGACAGCAGCGCCGCCTGCTCCAGCAGCACGCTGATATAGCGGTAGGTCAAAAGCAACAGCGAGACCAGCAGCGACGGCACATGCAGCCGCCGCAGCGCCGCGCACAGGGCCTCGAGCTTCGTCGTCGCCATCAGCAGGTACGACGCCTGCAGGGCGAAGACGCCCTTGCACATCAGGGTCAGCATGGAGACGACACCGCCGGTGAGCGTCACGCTGCCCAGCCGGAGCAGCGGCGCCCGGTCCAGAAACGGATTGGCGATGCCGACGGCCAGCAGCAGGGGCAGGAGATAGCGCATTTTATAAAAGCACTCCCCCAGGCGCAGGCCGCTGAGCTGGAAGAGGACCACTGGGTACAGCGCCATCACCGCCAGGGCACTCAGGCTGTATTTTGGAAACGAGACCGTCAAGCCGATATAGAGGACCGTCACAAACAGCTTTGCTGCCGGGTGCAGCCGGTGGACCGGTGAGAGGCCGCCCGCCAGCGCTTCCATGCTGCGCAGGCTTGCCCCGGCGGCGCTTGCTTTATTGTACATCCGCAGGACCTCCTTTCCCGGGAAAAATGGCGCACACAGCCAACCCGACGGACGCGGTGCGGCTGTGTGCGCGGGATGCATTACTGCGGCATCAGTTTGCTTCAGAATGCTGCTTTTTCCTGCGGTGCAGGCTGCCAATCAGGCAGACAAGCCCCGCAACGACGGCGACGGCAGCGGCCCCGGCGATTCCGGCGACGGACGTCCCCGCCTGGTTCTCCGGGTCGTTGGCAAAGGCGTAGTCCGGCATCCATGCCGTTTTTTCGACAATCTTCTCTGCCTTTGTCCCGGCCTGGCTTGTTACGCCGTAGTGATCTTCTGACAGACCGAGATTTTCACTGTAGCCCCCGTCCTGGTTGCCGAAGAGGGACCACTCCAGCCCATCCGGATTGCTGCTGGCCAGCAGCGACAGCCCGCCGCCAATGACCAGCGCTGCGATGGCCAGCACCGCCAATGCCTTGCGCTTGCTGCCAGCGTCTGCCTGCGGTGTTGCATCCACCTCGCGCAGCAGGGACGGACGGGTCTTATAAACAAAGAGCAGCACGGCCGCCGTAATCAGGCCCTCGACCAGGCCGATGGCCAAATGAATCGGCTGCATCAGAGCGAGAAAAGCGCCAAAGGGCAGCTCGGTAATGCCGGACAGGAGCGTCTCCAATACAACAGAAAATGCGCCAAGCTGCAGGGAAATGACGCAGCCCAGAATGGAGGCCAGTGCCAGCTTCCCGGGCGTCTTACCGTGGCGGCTGCGTAAAATGGGGCGATAGATGAGATAATACCCCACAAAGCAGCCGTAGAAGCCCATGTTCCAGATATTTGCCCCCAAGGCGAGCAGCCCGCCGTCGGCAAAGAGCAGGCATTGAATCGCCAGAATCACGACCATGGAGAGAAAGCCTGCCTGGGGCCCCAGCAGAGCCGAGAGCATCATGCCGCCGCATAGGTGACCGGAGGAGCCGGTCCCGGGGATGGTGTAGTTGATCATCTGCCCGGCAAAGACCAGGGCGGACATGACTGCCATCGTCGGCAGCTTCTCTGCTGTGTTTTCTTCTTTGCGCAAGGTGTGCAGACAGGTGCCTGCTGTGACGCCGGAGGCGGCATACATGGTCACCGCGACAGCTGGGGCGACCAAAGCGTCTGCCATATGCATACGCTCACATCCTTTCTTTCTTTTTTTTGATTTTACCCGCTGTGCGGCCCTTATTCAAGCCCCCCTGGGGGATATATCAGGATAAAAATACGGATTCGGCGTGTTTTTGCGCTGGAAAATCCCGCTGCAGGATGCTATCATAGCAGGCAGAGAAAAAATATGCCGTGCCGTCCGTTTGGGCGGCGCGGCAGTGGAGGGTGCCATGCTTTATCTGATCCTGGCCATTTGCTGCAACGCGATGATCTCTATCGTCATGCGCGTGAGCAAAATATACACGCAGAATCAAATGCCGATGCTGGCGATGAACTATGTGACCTGCTGCCTGTTGGCAGCCCTCTATGCCGGGCCGGGGCAACTGCTGCCGGTGCAGATAGCGGGCTTTGGGACGGCCCTGTGGGTCGGCGCGCTTAGCGGGCTGCTGTATCTGACCAGCTTTGTGCTGCTGCATTGGAATATCCGGCAAAATGGCGTCGTCCTCCCGGCGACGTTTATGCGCCTGGGGGTGCTGGTCCCGGCGGTGCTGGCCGTCGTCCTCTTTCGGGAGACGCCGGGCCTGTGCCAGCTCATCGGCTTTGCCGGGGCGCTGGCCGCCATCGGCCTTCTGCACTTTGACAGCGCCAGCGGCCCGGCCAAAAATCGCTGGGGCCTCATCGCCCTGCTGCTGGCCGGGGGCTTTACCGATGTTATGGCAAAGGTCTATGCCTATTATGGCCAGGCGGCGCTGAAAAATCAGTACCTGGTCTATACGTTTTTGACGGCGCTGCTTTTGTGCACGGCGCTGATCTTTGCCAAGCGGCAGCGCCTGGGCAAATGGGAGGTACTTTTTGGCATTTTGATCGGTGTGCCGAATTATATCTCCTCCCGGTTCCTGCTGCTGAGCCTGGATTCCGTCCCGGCGGTCGTCGCCTATCCGACCTACAGCGTCGGCGCCATCGTACTCATTAGTCTGGCGGGCTTTGCTGTGTTCCACGAGCGCTTCACCCGGCGGCGCCTGGCGGCCCTCGGCGTGATCCTCATCAGCCTGGTGCTGCTGAATTTATGACGCAGCGTTAGAATGCTGAAAACCCCCGCGCTGGTGCAGACCCTGGGCCTGCACCGCGTGGGGGGGTCGTGTTTGTATTTGTTTATATTTATTGTGCGTCCAGCCGGAGGGCTTTGCCCAGGGGGACGCAGATGGCCGGGGTCAGGATCGCGGCGGCGATAGCCTCCGGCACGCCGTTGGCGCCGACGATGCCCAGAATCACGCCCAGGACGGCGTCCACCGAGATGCCCTGCAGCGCCGCGTACGCCTGGCGGAAGACCAGGAAGATCAGCCCCATGACAAGCACCGTATTCGTCAGCGCACCGGCGATCCCAGCCAGGATCGCCGCGCCGGTATTGACGCCCAAATTCTTCTTCCGGAAGCACCGGCGGACACCGGCGTAGACCAGCGCTGGCGTGATGCCCGTCAAAATGCGCGGGATCAGGCAGATGACCAGCGCCCAGATGCTGCCGCGGTCCGTCCCCGGGACGGGGATGAACGGGGAGAAGGCGAAGGACAGGGCACTGGGGGCGATGGTGTTCTTGACTAGGCTGGCCAGGCCGAATACGCCGCCCAGCAGCGTGCCCTTGCGCCAGCCCAGCAGCACCGCGCCGATGATGACGGGCACGTGCAGGATTGTCGCCTTGATGAGCGGCAGGTCGATGAGCCCCAAGGGGGTGAAGGCCAGCAGCAAAATAATGGCGCTGAGCATGGCGCAGATGGCCAGCGGATAGGTGCGGGATTTTCGATTGTGCATAGTACCTCCTGCTGCCGCTCCCAAAGGCCCGGGATGCGGCGCGTTGTGAAAATTTTGCCCGCGCCGCCTGCGGGGCTTGCCTGCTGCCGGAATTTGGGTGCAGCGGCGCGCATACAAACGCGGGTCTGCCTCATTTTACTAAAAACCAGCCCAAAATACAAGGGATACCAGCGCTTTTTTGCAATTTCTTCCAGCGGTGGTATAACCGGCGGCAGAAATTGGCGATACTCCGAATGTTCACAGTTTATCTATGGACAATTGGCGCAATTTTCGTTATCATAAGAGCGACTAAGAAAAGGAAGTGACGTCATTTGAAAAATCTGCGCCGCAGCTTTGCGCGGTTTTGTTACCGGAATCAGAACAAGGGCATCCCAAATCTGATGCTCTATCTCGCCATCGGCAATCTTATCGTCTATTTTTTCTCCCTGGCAGACCCCAGCGGCTCGGTCTATGAGCTGCTGCGCTTTGACGGCACGAAGATCCTGCACGGCCAGGTCTGGCGGCTGTTTTCCTATGTCTTTACTTACCTGCAGGATACCACCGGCCTGGGGCTCTTTCTGGGGCTCATCTCCATGCTGTGCTACTATTTCATGGGCAGGATGCTGGAGCGGCAGTGGGGCGTGCTGCGGTTCAATCTCTATTATCTGACAGGCGTCGTCTTGATGGACATCGCCGCGCTGCTCATCGGCTGCAGCGCCACGACGACGTACCTCAACGCGAGCTTGTTCCTGGCCATTGCGACGCTCATGCCAGACACCCGGTTCCTTTTATTCTATATTATCCCGGTCAAGGCGAAATATCTAGCCTGGGTCGATATTTTGCTCACAGCCTGGGGCATCGTGACGTCCCTGCTGCGCTGCATCGGCCTGGGAATCTTGACATTCCGGATGACGCTGTTCTGCCTGTTCCCGCTGCTGGCCGTGGCCAACTATTTCCTCTTCTTTGGCAAGGAGGCAGCCAATCTGCTGCCAGATTCCCTGCGCTACCGCAAAACGCAGACACAGAAAAACTTCCGCGCCAAGGCAGCCCCGGGGCCGAATCCCAACTGGGCAGGCAATTACCGCAGCGCCTCCGGCACGCGGCCCTACCGGCACAAGTGCACCGTCTGCGGCCGGACGGATACGGAGTATCCCAATCTGGAATTCCGCTACTGCTCCCGCTGCAAGGGCTACTACTGCTATTGTCAGGACCATATCAATAACCACGAGCACATTCAATAACATCTTTTGACAACCTCGCATAAAACCATCTCCCGGCGCGGATACTAGCGCCGGGAGATGATGTTATGATGCAAAAAAGAAAGCGGCCCACGCCGTACCCCGACTGCCCGGACCCTGCGGTGCAGGACATCCCCGGAGATCCGGAAAGCGCATTTCAGATGGTCAATAAATACGGCACCTATGAAATCCAGCCTACCAGCGATGCGGACTGGCGCTATCCCAGCATCCACCAGGGGCTCCCGCGGGCCTGGCGCGACCTGCGAGAAGGCAAGCCTAAACTCTTCGGCGAGGATGACGCCGCACAATAGCGAAAAGCAAAAAGCAAGCGTACTTACGCTTGCTTTTTGCTTTTTCTGCATACTCACACCGGGACCCAGCAGACGGGGACGCCCATCTGGCGGGCGTAGCGGATCGTCGCGGCCGTCCCGCCGCCGGAGCGTCCGTCGTAGACGGCGATGACCCGCTGGGAGTGATCGACCATATAGTGGTTGCGGATCATAAAGCAGCCGCGGAAATACTGGGGGCTGTGGACCTGCACGGCGTCACACTGGGCGAGCAGGGCTTGGAAGCGTGGGTCCCGGTTTTGGAGCCGGGCCGGGTAGGGGATGGCGGCCTCCAGGGTCAGCGGATACTGGTGGCGGTATTCCACGACCAGCTGGGCAAAGAGCAGATCTGCCCCCTCGGCAAAGCCGCTGATAAAATGCGTAAAGCCGTCGCCAATGGCCCGGACGATCTCCGTCCGCAGCGCGTCCTCCGCCTGCCGCAGCCGGTATGGCGCCAGACCGCGGTGCCCCGTCACGCAGCAGGTTTTTCCGGTTTGCATCCCATCCACCCCCTGTCTTTCTGCTATTGTACCGGTTTTTTGTTGGATGTGCAAGCGAAGTTTTGCAAAAAAACGTATGATAAAAAAGTATGATAAAAAACGAGAATTTCGCTGGCATTTTGCCTGGTTTTACCCAGATTCCGGTAGAATTTTATTGATAATATTTGATTTTTTAATGCGTTTTGCACACCTGTATGATTAAAAGAAACGATTATTTTGTTGATTTTGCAAATCGGTTGCTTTATAATATAAAATACAAACGAAATTGCAGCTTCCCAAAACTGCAGAAATTAAGGAGGCCCGACCACCATGGAAGAGAAGAACCAGGTGCCCTTCAGCGGCACCCTGGCGCAGGAGCTTCAGCTGAAGGAAGTCATCGCTGCGCACAAGGAGCAGCCCGGCTGCCTGATGCCGGTGCTGCAGCAGGCCCAGGAGATATATGGCTACCTACCCATTGAAGTACAGGCGATCGTCGCGGAAGGACTGGGTATCTCCCTGTCTGAGGTCTACGGCGTGGCGACATTCTACTCCCAATTCCGGCTCAACCCGAAGGGAATCTATCGCATCAGCATCTGTCTTGGGACAGCGTGCTACGTCAAGGGGGCGGCGAAGGTCCTGGAGGCTGTGGAGCGAAAGTTGGGCATCCAGGTCGGCGAATGCACGCCGGATGGGCTGTTCTCCCTGGAGAGCTGCCGCTGCGTCGGCGCCTGCGGTCTGGCCCCGGTCATGATGATCAACGATGAGGTTTTCGGCCGCATGACGCCGGAGCAGGTCCCTGTGATTCTGGAGGACTATGCCAGAAAGGGAGGTGTGCCCGTATGATTACTACGAAAGAACTCAACCATATCCGGGAGGCTGGGAGGCAGCTCGTCGCGGTGCGCAATGCCGTGGCGGAGCAGAGCGAGCGGCTGGAGCAGCAGACGGCGTACCGCAAGCAGGTCTTGGTTTGTGGCGGCACTGGCTGCACTTCATCGGGCAGCAAAAAGGTCATCGCGGCCTTAGAAGAAGCCCTCCGGGAGGAGAAGCTGGAGAAGGACGTCCTGGTCGTCAAGACGGGCTGCTTCGGCCTGTGCGCCCTGGGCCCCATTCTGATTGTCTATCCTGAGGGCGCGTTCTACAGTCAGATGACGCCGGAGCACACGAAGCGCATTGTCAAGGAGCATCTCATCCCCGGCGGGCAGGTCGTGAAAGAACTGCTTTACCAGGAGACGGTCCGGCCCGACGGCACGATCATCTCTTTGAAGGAGACGCGGTTCTATAAAAAGCAAAAGCGCGTCGCGCTGCGCAACTGCGGCGTCATCGCACCGGAAAAAATTGAAGAGTACATCGCAGCGGACGGCTACCAGGCCCTGGCAAAGGTCCTGTCGTCCATGACGCCAGACGACGTCATCCAGACTTTACTTGACTCCGGCCTGCGAGGCCGCGGCGGCGGCGGCTTCCCGACAGGGCGTAAATGGAGCTTTGCCAAGGCGAGCCCCGGCGAGATCAAATACGTCTGCTGCAATGCCGACGAGGGAGACCCCGGCGCGTTTATGGACCGGTCCATTCTGGAGGGCGACCCCCACTGTATCATCGAGGCCATGGCCATCGCGGGGTATACCATCGGGGCAAAGCAGGGCTATGTCTACATCCGTGCTGAGTACCCCATCGCCGTGCAGCGGCTGGAGATTGCCATCAAGCAGGCCCGGGAGCTGGGGCTGCTGGGCGAAAATATCCTGGGCTCCGGCTTTGATTTTGATATCGAGATCCGCCTGGGCGCCGGCGCCTTCGTCTGCGGCGAGGAGACGGCGCTGATGACGAGCATCGAGGGCCACCGGGGCGAGCCCCGGCCGCGCCCGCCGTTCCCGGCGGTCAAGGGCCTGTTCGGCAAGCCGACGGTGCTCAACAACGTCGAGACTTACGCCAATATCCCCCAGATCATCCTGCGGGGCGCGGATTGGTTCGCCTCCATGGGCACGGCCACCAGCAAGGGCACCAAGGTCTTTGCCCTGGGCGGCAAGATCACGAATGTCGGCCTCGTCGAGATCCCCATGGGCACGACGCTGCGGGAGATCGTCGAGGAGATCGGCGGCGGCATCCCCAATGGCAAGAAATTCAAAGCCGCGCAGACCGGCGGTCCCTCCGGCGGCTGCATCCCCGCCTGCCATATCGACACGCCTATCGACTATGATAACCTGATCGCCCTGGGCAGCATGATGGGCTCCGGCGGCCTTATCATATTGGATGAGGACACGTGCATGGTCGATATCGCCAAATTCTATCTGGAATTCACAGTCGATGAATCCTGCGGCAAATGCACGCCCTGCCGCATCGGCACCCGGCGGCTGCTGCAATTCTTGGAGAAAATTACCTCCGGCAATGGCGAGGAGGAGGACCTGGACAAGATAGACGAGCTGGCCAACCATATGCACACCGCCAGCCTCTGCGCACTGGGCCAGACCGCGCCGAACCCGGTGCTCTCGACGATGAAGTACTTCCGCGATGAGTACATCGCCCACATCCGGGATAAGACCTGTCCGGCTGGCGTCTGCAAGGCGCTGATCCGCTACGCCATTGACCCGGATAAGTGCAAGGGCTGCACGAAGTGCGCCCGCGCCTGCCCGGCCGGTGCGATCTCGGGGCAGGTCCGCCAGCCCCATAAGATCGACACAAAGGTCTGCATCAAGTGCGGTCTGTGCATGCAGAACTGCGTCTTCGGTGCGGTCTACACCAAGTGAGGGGGAAGCTGCTATGAATATGGTACATCTGAAAATCAACGGCATCGACGCCGAAGTCCCTGCCGGTTCGACAATTCTGGAGGCGGCCAAGTCCGTCCAGATCGAGATCCCCTCGCTATGCTATCTCAAGGATATCAACTGCATCGGCGCCTGCCGGGTGTGCGTCGTGGAGGTCAAGGGCCATAAAGGCCTGGTCGCCAGCTGCGTCTACCCTGTCGAGGAGGGCATGGAGGTCTTTACCAATACCCCCAAGGTCCGCACCTCCCGCAAGACGACCATCGAGCTGATCCTCTCGAGCCACCGCAAGCGCTGCCTGTCCTGCGTCCGCGGCAACCACTGCGAGCTGCAGAAGCTGGCCTTTGACTACGAGGTGGACGAAGAACGCTTCAAGGGCGACGACTGGGCCTATCCCGTCGACGACAAATCCGCCTATATCGTGCGGGACAATTCCAAGTGCATCCAGTGTATGCGCTGCGTGGCAGCGTGCAAGAAGCTGCAGGCGGTCTCTGTCATCGGGGCTATCCAGCGGGGCTACCAGGTCCACGTGGGCTGTGCCTTTGAAAAGAGCCTGGCCGATTCGCCTTGTGTCGGCTGCGGCCAGTGCGTTGTGGCCTGTCCCGTTGGCGCCTTGAGCGAAAAGAGCCAGATCCACGAGGTCTGGGACGCCATCTCCAATCCGGACAAGCGCGTCGTCTTCTTCACGGCCCCGGCCATCCGCGCGACCCTAGGCGAGTGCTTCGACCTGCCCATCGGGACGAATGTGGAGGGCAAAATGGTCGCCGCCATCCGCCGCTTGGGCGCGGACGCCGTCTTCAATATGGATCTGACGGCGGACCTGACCATCATCGAAGAGGCTCACGAGCTGCTGGAGCGGCTGAAAAGCGGCGGCACACTGCCCCTGTTTACCAGCTGCTGCCCGGCCTGGGTCAAATTCCTGGAGCATTATTACCCCGATATGCTGCCCCATCTTTCCAGCTGCAAATCGCCGCAGCAGATGTTCGGCGCGCTGCTCAAGAGCTATTATTGCCAGAAATACGGCATTGACACCAAAAAGCTGTTCGTCATCTCCGTCATCCCCTGTACGGCGAAGAAATACGAGGTCGGCCGTCCGGAGGAGAAGACCTACGACTATCAGGATGTCGACGTCGCCCTGACGACCCGGGAGCTGGCCAAGATGATCCGCGGTGCGGGCATCAAATTTGCCGACCTGCGGGATGAAGCCTTTGATGCGCCGTTTGACACCGGCTCCGGCGCCGGTACGATTTTCGGCGCTACCGGCGGCGTCATGGAAGCGGCGCTGCGGACGGCTGCCTGCTGGCTGGGCGTCAAGCTCAAGACGGTGGAACTCAAGCAGGTCCGCGGGCCGGAGGCCATCCGGGAGGTCACCTACGATCTGGGCGGCAAGCCCGTCCGGGTCGCCGTCACCTCGGGCCTGGCCAATGCCCGTAAGCTGCTGGAGAAAATCAAGTCTGGCGAGGCGGACTATCAGATGGTCGAGGTCATGGCCTGCCCCGGCGGCTGCATCAACGGCGGCGGCCAGCCGGTCCAGAGTGACAGTGTCCGCAATTATACGGACCTCAAGGCCCTGCGCTCTGCCGCGCTCTATCAGGCCGATCAAAAAAACGCGCTGCGACTGAGCTGCGATAACCCTCGCATCCAGACCCTCTACGAGGAATTCCTGGACGCGCCGGGCAAGCCCCGGGCCCATATGCTGCTGCATACGACCTATGTCCGCCGCAACGCCGCCGGGCTGCCCCAGCCGAACCCCGACGTCATCAACGGCCCCCTGGGCGAGAGCCACCCGAAAAAGCTTTGAGAAAAGCCGCAAAAACCGCATGCCCCGGTTGGGGGACATGCGGTTTTTTACGCGATAGGCGGTCGCTGCATTACGCCGTGGTGTTGACAACGCCGGTGAAGAGGGGGAGGCCGTCGGCGTTGGTGATGGCGAAGAGGAAGGGACGGTCGAGGGTGAAGTCGATCTCCTCCAGGTCCTCCTCTGCGCATGTGGCCTCGACGGAGGCGATGGTGAAGGCGGCTGCCGTGCAGCCCTCTTCGTCGATCAGGACTCTGGCGTCATGCTGCAGCTTCGAGACATACAGCCCGTCGCTGGCCGCGCCGCACAGGGGAGAGAAATCTGCGGTGCCGGGCTCAAATACATCCGTAACACCCAGCTGCTGCAGGCCACCCCGCAGGTCTGCCTCCCCGGTGACGTCAAATTTGGGGAGGGAGAGGTTGATCTGGGCATAGTCCGCGTCCTCCCACGCGCCGTTGGCAAGCAGGAACTGGGTCAGCGCCGCGTCGCCCAGCAGCGCGTCGGTCGTCACGCCGTCGTTTGGCAAAATCAGCCACATGCCGCCGCCGTTTTGCAGGGGCTTTTCGACGGCAGTAAACTGGCTGCCCCGGTAGAGCGTATTTTGGTCGCTCTCATGCAGAAAGTCGCAGGTCTCGGCCTTGCCCTCTGCGTTGGTAAACGTATCCGGCGCGGTCAGAGCTTGGTTAAATTCATCCTGCCAGGCCGCTTTAAAATAGAGGGTCGAGACCAGGGCCAGAACGGTATCGCGGCTTAGCTCCAAGCCGTCGGTTTGCCCCTTTAAAAGATCGTTTGTCTGCCGGTTGATCCAGTCGCGCAGCAGCTTGTTCGTCTTCTCCGCGCCCATGGTTCCCTGGAAGCTCTCGGCGTAATAATTTTTTGCCAGGCTGTCCAGCACGCTCTGGTTGAACGAGACATCCTCGTTCAGCCACAGGGAATTGGCAAGCAGGCTGGCCGACTGGCCGTCGTCGATGTAATTGGCCCGCCACAGGGCTTCTGCTTCTGTGCGGAGGGATTCCAGGTCGGCTACGCCCAGCAGGTCCAGCAGCTGCTGCTGGCTATCGCCGTCCGTCGTCTCTGCCAGCATGGCCAGGGCGAGATAGACATTGAGCGGGGAATAGACCGTGTTGCCGGTGCCGTCGCCCTGCAGCAGCACCGGGACGCTCTTGGTGATGAAATCCGCCAGAGACTGGCGCTGGGCTTCGTCCATCTGTGCCGGGCGACTGGCTAGCCATGCCGCATAGGCGGCGCTATAGGCTTCGTCGTCAAAGCTGCCGTCTTCTTTGAAATAATCGGCATCCTGGGGGTAGGGGACAGTCTCCGGCCTTTCGACGGTGGACAACGCCTGGGCAGTCCCTGACAGGGCGCCTTGGCCCGGCCAGAGCAGCAGTCCGGCGGCCAGGATGACTGCCAGCAGTCCGGCGATTCCGCCGATCCATTTCGCCCGCCGGTGGGATCGCGGCGTTTTTGCGTTCTTTTGCATCTGCAATGCCTCCTTTATCGTGTCGGTACTTGATCAGACGAAGGCGGGGGAAAAAGGTTCCGCCCTGGCGGGGAAATTTTTCTCATAAAATATCTCACGCGGCTTTCAGCTGCGCCGAGACGCGCCGCCAGATGACGGCAAAATACGTCAGCTCCGCAATGGCGGTGACGACCCAGCTGACGATATAGACGAGGTACAAGCTCATCATCGTTCCAAACCAGGCAAAGACCGTATACACCCAGACAATCCGCAGCATGCAGCAGCCCGCGATGACCAGCGCCGTGGGGAAGATGCTGCGGCCCAGACCCCGGGCGGCGGCGATGGTGGCGTCCATAAACGCGGAGAAGGCGTAGGAGCAGCTCATGACCATCAGCCGCGTCATGCCGGCGTCGATGACGTCGGCCTCCGGCGTGAAGATCGAGAGAAACTGCCGCCCGAAGAGCACCAGCAGCCCGCCCAGGACCGCGCCTGCGCCGAAGCTGTAGAGCAGGCTGCAGCGGTAGGCCTTGCGGATGCGCGCCCGGTTTCCCGCGCCGTAATTTTGGCCGATAAAGCTGGAGCAGGCGGTGTAGAATGCGGCCATGACATCGTAGACGAGGCTGTCGGCATTGGCGGCAGCGGAGTTGCCAGCCACGACCGTCGCGTCAAAGGAGTTGACACCGATCTGGATAAACAGATTGGCCAGCCCGAAGATGGAATACTGAATGCCGCAGGGCAGGCCCAGCTTCAGCAGTGCGCCTGCCTTGCTGCCATCCAGCCGCAGCCGCGCCAGGCGCAGGCCGTAGCCATCCCGGGTGCGGAAGAGCATCAGGATAATCAGCGCCGCCGAAAGGTACTGGGAGAGAATACTCGCCAGCGCCACCCCCGCGACGCTGAGCTTGCAGACGATGACGAAAAACAGATTCAGCAGCACATTCAAAACGCCTGCCCCCAGCAGAATATACAGCGGCCGCTTCGTATCGCCCGCCGCGTTGAGGACGGCGCTGCCAAAGTTATATAGCGCCACTGCCGGCATGCCGATAAAATAGATCCGCAGGTAAAGCATTGCACCGGGCAGCAGGCTCTTTTTTGTATGCAGCACAGTCAAAAGCGGCCGGCAGAGGGCGCTGCCCGTCATACCCAGCAGCGTGCCCAGCAGCAGGCAGAGCAGCAGTGCCGTGTGGACGGTCTTTTGCAGGTTTTCCTCATCCCGCGCGCCGAAAAAGCGGGCGGTCAGGGCGTTGACGCCGTTGCCGACGCCCATTAAAAAGCCGGTGAACAGCGTCACCAGCGTCGCCGTCGAGCCGACAGCCCCCAGCGCCGTCGACCCGGCAAACCGGCCGACCACGGCGATGTCCGACATATTAAACAGCACCTGTACCACGTTCGAGACCATCAGCGGCACGCTGAACCGAAAGATCTGCCGCCCAAGCGGCCCACGGGTCATATCCAAAGTGGTTTGCTTCATATTTTTTCAGACTCCTTCCTACCGAAATCTCCAATTTTTCGCATCAAGTGCGCACAAAAAACGCCCTTCCAGGCGTTTTGAAGCTTGTCAAAAATAAATTTTTGACAAGCTTTCAAACGAGACCCGCTTCGCTGGGCTCTCGTTTGAGGGGCTTGCACCCTGCTGCGCGCATAA
>CAUBIP010000008.1 GCA_958436045.1 uncultured Oscillospiraceae bacterium
CCGCCGTCTATGTAGGCGGCGATACCGCCTGCGTAATCCCGCAGCGCCGTGATGGCGACGTCTGCGGTGCAATTCTTGATCGTCGTGTTTTTCGCGCTGGAGACGATGGCGGCGACATAGCTACTCGCCTTAGTGACGCCGCTGACTTGAATGTTTCGCAGTGTCGCGCCATCCGTTGCCAGGAAGAGGGCAGAATAGCTGGTAGTGGCTTCTGCCCGCATGTCCGTAATTTTGTAGCCGTTTCCGTCAAAAGTACCGGAGAAGGGGGCGCTGGTGGAACCGATGCCGTCAAACCAGCGGACACTGCGGCTGTAGGTCGCGTCGTCGTTGTTTAGGGAGACGTCCTTGCCTAGGCGGACGGTCTTGCCGGAAAATGTGTTGCCCTGCTTGACAAGCGACGCAAGTCCGGCCAGCTGCCGCGCTGTTGTGAGGGTGAATTCAGTTTTGCTTGCGTCATACCAGTCGGTCTCTGCCAGCTGTGTCCAAACCTTGTGGGTCGTCAGCGGCAGCACCGACAGATGCAGGGAAGCGGTGGTGATCAGGCTCGAAACGGTGGCATCGCCTTTGTTGGAGGGCCAATGGGTCTGATTCTCGTCCTCGTAGGTGAAGCTGTATTCAAAGGCGCCGGTGTAAACATAGTTGAGGTCATCCGGATTCATGCCGTCGTGAATCTTCGCGGTGGCCCGCAGCTTGTCGCCCTCATACAAGGCATCGCCGTCCTTGACAGGGTAATTCTGGACAGCAGTCAGCTGGCCGTCTACCACTGCCATGCCGCTTTCCTTGACGACTGTGATATCACAGGCGGGGTTGGCTTCAATGTAGAGCGCACCAGCGGCCAGCTCTTCAAAGATACCGCCGATGGCGGCGTTCTGGGTTACTGTGGCGAAGGGGCTGGTCAGACGCTTGCCGTTCAGCGTGTAGGCCCGGAAGGCCCAGCCGCTGGCAGGCTTGTTTGTGAGGTGCAGGACCGTCCCTGCACGGACTGGGCTTGCCTGCGTGGCCGAGACGCTGCCCTGCTCATTCAGTACAAAGGTCACATTGCAGTTTTTGGCTGTGTTGTCCTGCTCCCAGGCAAGGCGGGGATAGCCGTTTTCTGTTTTGACAAAGGCGTCGCCATTGCAGTTGAGGTCATCGACAAAGTCCTGAGACTTCATATAGCTTTCCGATTTTGCCGCAATGTCCACATGGATGGTGATGGCGTTGCCCGCATACCAGCCGTGAGACTCGGTATCGTCGTCGCAGCCTTCCAGGTAGTAGGTATCGGCGATGGTATAGGAACCGCTGTCATGGCCGCCGATGCCGCGGCCGCGCTGGTTTCCGTTAGAATCAATGGTACCGACGTTAAAGCAGTTGTAAATATCCAGCCCCTGGTTGCTGGCGCAGATCCCGCCGGCAGGGCAGGCATAGGTGGTGCTGATTTCGCCTGCGTTATAGCAATTGACGATGGCACCCTTGCTCCAGCCGGCGCCGATGATCCCGCCGACGCCCTTGGCGTCTGTACTCTTGACGGACGCAAAGTTTGCGCAGTTTTCGATGTAAATCCCAGTCGGGACGCTGCCGCTGCGGCCAACGACCCCACCGACCCGGCGGCGACCGTAAAAATCACCGCTGACCGAGAGATTCCGCACGGAAGGAGCCGCCTTGGGCGACACTTCATTTTCATAGAGCTGGCCCAGATAGCCGACCAGACCGATGCCCTCGGAATAACCGAAATGCTTGCTGCCATAGCGGTTGCATTTGAGATTTGTGATCCGGTGACCCTGCCCGTCCAGCGTGCCGTTAAAAAATGCTTCGACGACCTTGGCGCAATTTTCTACATCCAGCGGGTATTTGCCGCCAATAGGCACCCAGTTGTTGACACCGCCCATGTCCATATCGCAGGTCAGGTATACGGTTTTGTCAGAAAAGTCATGGCCCGGGTCGCCGACGTAGACAGTGTCGTGAATGTCACCGCCACCGGCGCCAATAAGCAGGTAATCATCGACCTTTGTGGAGACAAGGTTTTTCTGGTCTCCTTTGATGCGGTAATCTGGCGTGTCGATGTCCACGTTGCCGCAAACCAGGGCAGCCAGACCCGCAAGCTGGGCCGGGGTGTCGAGATAAAACGCGTCCTTTGTTTCATCATACCAGGAGATATCCACTGCGCCGTCCCAGACGGTGGTGGAGAAGTATTCCGGGATGATCTCGTAGCTCTGGTCGGGTTTTTCAAAGCTGTAATGGTAGCCGTCGGCTTCCTTGGTAAAGTCCAGGAAGGTGTAGCTTTTGTCCGCCAGCTCGCAGCGGATCGTCGCCACGTCCTGCCCCGCCTTCAGCGGGACGATGCCGGTGATCGTGTCACTGGCCCGGCCGACGGCTGGCAGCAGCTGCGCCAGCAGACACAGGCACAGGATGATCCCCAAAATTCGTTTTTTCATCGCTTCATTCCTCCAATGCGATCAGGCTGCAGGCGGGCCCCTGCGGCGTCATGACTTCTGCCATGGTGACATGGATGCCGTATAGCTTATCAATGAGGTCCGGCGTCAGCGTCTGCGCCGTTGGCCCGAAGGCGCAGAGAGAGCCGTCTTGCAGTGCCAATACTTGGCTGGCATAGCGCAGCGCATGCTCCGGGTTATGAGTCGAGACCAGGACGGTATAGCCCTGGTGGGTCAGCCCACAGACCCGGGCCATCACGCGCTGCTGATTTCCGTAGTCGAGATTGGCCGTCGGCTCGTCCATGATGAGCACGGCCGCATTTTGCACCAGCGCCCGGGCGATTAGCGCCAGCTGCCGCTCACCGCCGGAGACCTGGCTGATGCCCCGGTTTGCCAAATGGGCGATCTCCAGCTGCTCCAGCGCCCGGTGCGCCGCCTCCAGCTGCGCTTTGCCGGGGCGCTGGGCCAATTGCAGTGTCCCGGTGGTGCCCATGAGGACGGTGTCGAGCACGGTGTAATTAAAGATCGGCTCTGCAGATTGGGGGATATAGGCAATTTCCCGGGAGAGCTCCCGCTGCGTCAGGGAGCGGACGGGCCGCCCGCGCAGCAAGATTTCCCCCTCCGGCCGCAGAAAGCCGAGAATGCAGCGAAACAGCGTGCTTTTTCCTGCGCCGTTGGGCCCCAACAGTGCGACCAGCTCGCCCTGGGGGATGGAAAAGTTGAGGTGCTGCAGCACCGGGTGCTTGGGATAGGCAAAGGAGAGGTCATGTACTTCAATCTGCACGGTTGCCACCTCCTGTCAGGACTAAGTAGATGAAGATCGGCGCGCCGACAAAGGCCGTCAGGATGCCCAGTGGGATCTCCGCGGTTGTTGCCAGTCGGGCGACGTCATCGACGACGATGAGAAATGCCGCACCAAACAAGGCACTGGCCGGGACGAGCCGCCGGTAGTCGTAACCGAAGATCATCCGGCAAAAATGGGGGATGACCAGGCCGACCCAGCCGATCATGCCCGAGACGGCGACACTGGATGCGGTCAGCAGCGTTGCGCAGATGACGACGATCAGGCGCAGCCGCGTCGTATTGACGCCCATGGCCCGGGCCTCTTCATCGCCGACGGTCAGCAGGTTCATCCGCCAGCACAGGATGCACAGGGGGAGAAAGCCTACGACAAAGGGGATGCACAAAAATTGCACGTCCCGCACCTTGATGGAGGAGAGGCTCCCCATGAGCCAGTAGGTGATGGCGGGCAGCTGCTGCTGCGTATCGGCCACCAGCTTCATATAAGAGGTCCCGGCAGAAAACAGGGACGAGACCATAATGCCCGCCAAGATCATCGCAACGGTGGGATTCGTCCGGCTCAGACGGCTGACAAGATACGCGGCGAAGACGGCGACGAGGCCAAAGAAAAAGGACGTCGCCGAGATGGCAAAATATCCCGCGCCGCATAAGATCGCCAGGGCCGCGCCGAACCCGGCGCCGGTGCTAGCGCCCAGGATATCCGGCGAGACCATCGGGTTCCGGAACATGCCCTGGTAGGCGACACCGGCCAACGCCAGCGAAGCGCCGACGAGGGCCGCCGCGGCGATCCGGGGCAGGCGGATTTCAAACAAAACATTCTCCGACCCGACTGGCCAGCACGGCTCGACCGCTTGAAACCGGGAGCGGAGTAAAGAAAAAAGCTGGTGGGGCGTCAGGTTGAAGCGGCCCAGCAATGCTGAGCCGAACAGGACAACCAGAAACACCCCGGCCAGCACGATAAACTTCCAGGCATATTGCTTGTGCGTCGTTTGCTCCATAGATTTAACTTCCGTTCTCTACAATATAATACTGGCCGGTGGCGGCGTCATAATAGACCTCGCCCAGCTTTTCCATGCCGGTATCGCTGCTGTCCAGCTTGTCCTGGGACTGCATGTTGTCCAGCTCGTCCTGGGAGAAGTTGACAGCGCTGTCACGGTCAATGGCAGAATTGCCGCCTTCGCCGTCGGCGGCGTAGGACTGGCCGGAGTCGGACATTGTCCCGCCGGAGGTGGAGATATCGACATTCCAGTGGACGATCAGCGCCAGCATGATGCCGACAGCCAGAACGAGCATAGCGTCGGAGAGATTGGAGAGATAGTTCATCGGGTTGACCTCTTCCTCCGCAAAGCGGCGGCGGGTCCTTCTTCCTCTTCTCATTGCGGCTTCACCCTTTCACAAACGCAGCTGGTCAGCGTCTCCAGGTCTGCCATGTATGCAGCATACCAGCGGCGGCGGATCGTCGAGACGATCATGCAGACGGCGGCGATGCAAAGACCGGCGACCGTCGTATCAAACGCCGTCATCAGGGAGACGGAGAGTGTATAGGTATCACCCTGCCCAAGCGCGATGATGCCGGGCCCCAGGGGGATCAGTGTCCCGAGCAGGCCCAGCATGGGGCCGAGCTTGGAGGCAAGGTCCGTGAATTTGATCATGTGGTCATAGTGGGCCTGCTCTTGCTCCAGCAGGTTATCTGCCAGATCATCAAGCAGGGGGCGGGTGAAATCGGCGTGCTGCGTCAGCTCCTGCAGTGTTGCCTTCTGGCGGCGGTTGAGCTTGCTTTCGGCAATGGCCGCTTCCAGATCCGTCTCACTGTCGCGCAGATGCTCCAGCAGTGCGGGCAGGTCCTCTTTCATGTGGCGGTGCTCCGAAAAAAACTCCGCAATGATCCAGCCGACGGAAAAGACGGCAAAGGCCAGCAGTAAAATCAGCAGGATGACCACCGGCAGCTCCATCGCGCCGGAGACAGCCCGCAGAACATTGTGAAATACAGTACTCATGCATCAATTCTCCCTTTTCTATAGTAGCCTACCGCGCTGCCAGCACCGAGGGCGGCCAGCAGAAGCGCGCCTAGGGCTGTGCCCAGGTAGTACCAGCGGCGGTCCTCTGTCTGCATCGTCACGGCATGGACCGTCTCTTGCACCGGGGTGTCCCCATCCGGGTCTTTGGGGGAGGCGGCTTGCCGGCTTGCCAGCTGCTGGGCCAGTGCCTCGGAAAGGACGTGGACCCGCTGCCCGCCCGCGGCGCCTGCCGAGGTCTGGCTCGCCTGCCCATTGGCCGTGGGCTTTTGCAGGGTCTGCCCGTTTGTGCTGGCATTGCTGCCGTTGGGCTTGTTATTATTGTTATTATTATTGTTGTTGTTGTTCGGCTTGTTGCCCTGACCGCCGCTCTGGCCGTTATCGGGGGTCGGCTTAGCGGGATCGTCCGGATTTGCCGGGTCATCCGGCTTGTTCGGGTCATCCGGGTTATCTGGCGTCGGCTCCGGGTCGCCGGTCGTGATCGTCTGCGGTTTTATGATCTCTCCCCCGGCGTAGCCGATGTTGAGATTGGCGGTGCCCGCTGTATGTACCGTGTAGTTGACGCTGACCGAGGCCACGTCGCTATACTGACTGCTGGGGGTGACGGTGATGCCCGTGATCTCCAGCACAGAGGAGTCCGACGAGGAGATATTCAGCAGGCTGCCCAGCGCCTGCAGCAGCGTCTGGTTGCCGACATTGACGTTAAACGTCAGGGTATGGGAGCCGATGGTGCCGTCGATCTCCGGCAGTTCATCTTTAATTTCTGGAGCGCCATTCAGCGCCACCAGAACCGTATGTACATATTTTGCACTTTGGCTCGTCCGAGTCTCCAGAGGATCGGCTTGACCGAAGAGCAGCCGGAATCGGTTGCCGGTGCCGAGGGAGGAGAAATTCGGCGCGGTGTGTTCTGTGCCGATCTCGAAGGTAGCCCAGTTGTCCTCCAGGGCCAGCATCGGCTGGACGGTTTGGTAGTCCGACCAGGCCTCCGTCCCGTCGTATTTGACAAAGTTGCCGTTCTCATCGTAAACCGGCTTGATGTGGGCGGCCAGATCGTTGAAATAGTACCGGTTTGAGGTAAAGAGATCCTGTGCGGTGAAGGAGGTGAAGGTGCCGACGCTCTGGTCCTTGGTGTAAAACTGTATCGAGGTAACATCGCCGGTATAGATGCCTGCGTAATCCAGCAGATCACCGATGGAAAAGCCCCGGGCGGAATCAATGACGGTCTGATAGTTTCCGTCGGGATCAATCCGGAAAAAGGAGTAGGCACGATCTGAGATTGGCAGGTTGGCGGAAAGCTCGCTCCAATGGTACGTCCCGACCTCGACATACGTCTCCGGGCCCATGCCGTAGTAGCCGACCTTGACCGTCAGCGTATCTGTAACCTGACCGGCAGCCTGGATGGGGACGGCCAACGCAGCCAGCAGCGCGGCCAGCAGCACCAGCGCGGCCAGACGTTTTCGCAGTCTCATTGGCTGCCTCCTGTTTTCAGCGTGGAGCGGGCCAGCATCTGCTGGGCCTCCGTCTCGCTCAGGTCGTAGTGCCAGAAGGTCTTGTAAAACGCCTGGGCTACGGAGACCATGTCGTAATCATAAAGCTCTGGGTAGAGCAGATTGCCCAGCCACCAGACGCCCAGCACCTGGTTGACGGACGGAGGAGCGGCCATCCAGTCATAGGGCAGGTTGGGAATTTCATAGTATGCGCCGTTCTGCACAGCCCGCAGGGCATTCCATTCGCTGGCCTCCAGTGTGTCATAGGGGCCGCCGGCGGCGAGAATGATGACGTCCGGGTCACAGACATAGGCCTGCTCCATGTCGATCGTCGTGCCACCGCCCCGGTTGGAAATTTCGTCTGTCTTGACGGCGTTCTCCGCGCCGACCATAGGCAGCACGGCGGACTGAATAGAGCCCTCCGCGTTGCAGGCAAGACCGGTGGAGCCGGTGCCGAAGAGGACGGATTTTCGGTCACGCTCGGGGAGCTTTGCGCGGTTTTCCGCGGCCATCTGCAACGTTTTTTCGACGAACACGGCGCAGGCCTCAGCGGCCTCCTGCCGGTCCAGCAGCTGGCCAAGGGTCCGGTAGGCTTCGGGCATCGTCTCCATGGTGGCGTTGATGTAGATTGTCGGGATGCCCGTCTGCTTTTGGATGCCGTTCATATCGTCGGCAATCGTCTCTTTCGTATCGCCCAGGTCGATGATGAGCTGCGGCTGGGCGTCGATCAAGGCTTCCATGTTGAGGTTTGCCTTGTTGCCATAGAACTGGCCGAAGGTCGGCAGGTACCACATATCCTCCGGGAAATAGGGCATCTGGTCTGTGCTGGGGCTGCTGGCCAGGCCGATGAGCAGCTCCGGCGCGACGGTCATCAGGATCATCTGGGAAGTCGAGCCGCTGGCGGCGATGCGGGTGATGTTCTTGGGAATTGTCACCGTGCGCCCGGCGCTGTCGGTAAACTCGGTCGTTTCGACGCCTTCCAGCGGGTCATAGGTCTTGCCGCTGTTGCACCCGGCAAACAGGCAGAAAAGCAAAGCGCAGCAGAGCGCTACGCAGAGAAATCTTGTCCTGGTCATAACTGAAAATCTCCGTTATCTATAAAAAAGTATAACCTCTTGTATGATACACAAGTTGCCGGCGAAAAGCAAGCTTTTTTTTACAGCCGGAAAAGAGAGGGATGATTTTTGGGAAACGCTTGACTTTACGTTATTCATGATCTAAAATAAAGCCGGTTATATTCTGAAAAGAATAATACATATTTTGAAAGGAAGAACGCACATGAAAACGCACAAAACCCCCTTGCGGCGCATGTTGGGCCTGATTCTGTGCCTGTCCATGCTGGTCGGCCTTGCGCTGCCTGCCCTGGGCGCAGCCCCGACGACGGAGACGCCGAAGACCCCGACCGCTGCGAGTGACTTTGAATTCAACGCCAGGACCGGGACGATTAAGAAATACACCGGCAGCGATACAGATATTATTATTCCGGTTGCCATCGACGGTATAACAGTGAAAGCACTGGATGATATATTCACTTACAGTGAAGTTACCACTGTTGTTGTGCCAAGCACGGTCAAGACAATTGGAGAATACGAGTTTGAAGGCTGCCATAGTATGACGGATTTGTATTTCTACGGCGTGCCATCTAATTTGAGCAGTATCGCAGAGTACAGCGACCTGGGAACGTTTACGGTTCATTGTAAGGCTAAGGATGAGGAAGCCTTTATGAATGAGCTCGATGGCTATGTTACTGTCGAAGCAGACATCTCAGACGACTTGGCAGACCCGGCATACCCCAGCCACAACCTGAAGTATACCGATAACGGCGACGGCACCCACAGCGCGGTCTGTACCGATGCGGGTTGCGGATACACCATTACCAATGAACCGCATAAATTTGTCGGTTCGACCTGTGCCTGCGGCGCTACCATCGACAATAACGACCCGAAATTCTTCAATTTTGAGGTGCGGAAAGACGGTGCAGCCTGGTTACTTGGCTACACCGGCCCTGGCGGTGATATTACCATCCCCGCAACATATACCGATGGCGACGGTAAAACCTACAATGTTGTTGGCATTCATAGCAAGGCATTCTGCGGCTATAATGGCGGGCATGAACATAAAGGTCAGACTCCGATAGAAGTAGCTGAAACCATCACGGGCATTACCGTCCCAGCCTCTGTTACAACGGTTGAGGACTATGCCTTTAACTATGTCGGTCGCTACAGTACTGGAACGTGGAAGCTGGAAAAGTTGGTCTTTGCGGCAGAAAACGTTACCTTCGGTAAGGCTGCATTGGCTGCCAACCCAAATCTGACCTCTGTGACCCTGCCTAGCAAACAGAGCACCCTGCCCACTAGCTTACTGGCAAAATCCACAAGCTTGACGGAAATCTCTCTGCCCGCTACCGTGACGGAAGTTGGACCGACTTGTTTTCAGGATTGCACCGCGTTGCGTAAGGTCAATTTCCAGAGCGCAGAACCCCCTGTGATGGCAACCTATGTCGACCTATACAACAAGATCTTCTACCCCTTTGCAGGCTGCAAGGAATTGATTCTGTCGGTTCCCGCCGGCTCCCTGCAAAAGTATACTACCACTTGGTCTGCAATGTTAACTGCAGCGAAGGACTATGCGGGGGATATCACCTTGGTCGGCGATGGGAACGCGGATCCGGAAGTCGCCTCTATTCCTGATTTTAACATCTATGTCGAGGGTACTACGGCAGAGTCCGAGAGCCCTAAGTACATCACGTATCATGTGACTGATTTCGAAAATGCTACCAAGACAGGCACGGTCGAGGTGAAGCGCGTTGGCTACAACGGAAGCGGTGCGTTGGACATTCCCGAAACTGTTACGACAAAGGTTGCTGAGAAGGACTGGACCTTCACGGTCACTGGCATCGGCGCGGGCGCAATGATGCAGTATGAGACGTCCAGCAGCTCCTCCAATTACTGGTTCACCAGTGTCAGCTTCCCAAAGAGTTTAGCGTATATCGCCAAGGAAGGCTGCCGTGGCTTAGAGCGGGTTATGGAGTTGGATTTTTCTGCGACAAAGCTCCATACCATCGGCGAATCCGCCTTCTACAGCTGTAAGAGTGTTGAAACCATCCGGCTGCCGGCAACCTTGGAAAAAATGGGAGCTGAGAGTTCCATCGAAGTCGGTGACGGCGACGATAAGGAGACGCTGACCTACACGGAGAACGTCTTTGCCTGCTGCGATGCGCTAAAAAACATTTTCGTTGTGGAGGAAAACCCCAACTTTAAGGATATTGATGGCGTTCTCTTTACAAAGAACGGCAAGAAGCTGATTCGCTACCCCAATGCAAGAGCTGCCACCCACTATGATATTCCTGTCGGTGTCGAGGTGATCGGTTGCCAGGCGTTTATGCAATCCTATCAGGGCAAAAGCACTCTGGAAACCGTTACATTCCCGGATTCTGTCAAAATGATTGAGAATCTTGCCTTCCGCCAGAGCAATCTGACCGAGGTCACCTTACCTGTCGGGGCTACCTTTGGCAGCTGCGCGTTTGATATCTGCAAAAAGCTCACTAAAGTGACAATCCCTGAGGGAGTCACAGCGCTAAGTGATTATATGTTCTGGAGTTGTGACAACCTAAAGGAAATCTCCTGCCCAGATTCTCTGAAGACCATTGGCGACAGCTGCTTTGGCCATACTGGCTTGACAAAGGTGAACCTCAACAAGGTCGAAAATATCGGCGCCTACGCATTCTATTCTGATGTGGGCCTGACGGAGGTTACCATTCCCGCCACGGTAACAACGATTGGTACCGGCGCCTTCTGTAACAATAAAAACATTACCAAGGTTGTCTTTGAGGATGGCTGCAAGACAGTCGGCGCGTTTATGTTCTTTGACAACTTTGCTTTGTGTGATTTGCAGATGCCCGATTCTATCGAAACCATCGGAGATGCCGCCTTCGGTTACGGGCTTAGTCTAAAGTCTGTGACCTTGCCGAAGAGCCTCAAAACCATGGGTACAGGTGTGTTCTACAAGTGCTGGAAGAACCTGTACAAGGTTATTATTCCTGATGAAGTGCAGATTACCAAGCTGCCTGCCAATACGTTTGAGTCCTGCCAGGCTTTGACGTATCTCTACTTGGGCCAGAATATCACGGCGACGTCCCCAGTATCCCTGTACGATACCAATGCAAAACTGGTCGTTGATACCGCATGTGCGGAGGACAGCTTCAGCCGCAGCAAATTTGACGTTTATCCCTATGATCTGGACAATAAATCGCTCTTTGCCAAATATGAAGAGACCGGTGAAGTGGACGACAACGGCTATCCTGTCTATAAAGTTTGGATGACGCCGGAAGGGGTGGACAGCGGATGCTGTGGCGGTACAGGTGAAACCGACGGCGACTATGTGCTGGGACTTATAGCTGCCATTGGCAACCCGATGTTCCAGCATGGCAGTGTTGTTCCGGCGGAGCCTGTTGTTCTGACTGTCTATGAGCAGTATGAGGATGAGAATGTGGTTTCCACGAAGACCTACACGGCCAGCGACTTGGATGCGCTGGCAAAGAAGGGGGTAGTTGGTTACCAATTCTGGAGTATGACAAGCGGAGCGGAAAAGACAGTCGCTGCTAATGAGTATGTGACGATTGCAGATTTGCTGGCAGATGCTGGTTTGGATTTTGCTGATGGCGATACTGTAACTGCATCGTCCGGCGACGGCGCAACAGCGGGGATGACGTTTGCCGACGGCAATACCTATAAGTATTATATTGATGACGAGACGAAGGAAGCGACGGAAGTGCCTGCAGCAATCCTGCTGTCTTGGAACAGCGGCTCCGGCTCCGCGGAAGAGGTCGCGAAGACGGCTTACCGCTCCGGCAACCTGCGCTTTGCCTACGGCATCAGCGAGGAGCAGTACGGCACGGTCCACGGTAAACGCCTCATCAGCGGCGTCACAGCCATCACGGTTGTCCATCCGGCCCGCACGGTCCTGACTGTTTTGGAAAAGACGGAAGGCAGCGATGCTGTCACCGTCAAGAGCTACAAGGTCGCGGATCTGGACGCCTTAAAGACGGAAGGTACCATCGGCTATCAGTTCTGGAAGACGGGCAGCGATGTCGAACAGACGATGGCGGCGACGGAATATGTTACCATCGAGAACCTGCTGGCAGACGCCGGTGTGGACTTCGCAGCAGGCGATACCGTCACGGCGGCAGCCGCGGATGGCTTTGGCGCTGACCTCAGCTATGAGGACATGGGCATCTACAAGTATTACTGCACCGCCGATGGCGCAACGGAAGTCCCCGCAGCCCTGGCCTTGACCTGGGCGACCGGCACGGGCGACCTGGCCAGCGTTGCCGCAAAGGCGGAAAACACCGGCAACATTCGCTTCGGCTATGGGATTAGTGAGGCCCAGTACGAAGCAAAGAAGGTCGGCGGCAAGCGCCTGGTCAGTAAAATCGCAACGGTCACGGTGACCCACGCGGCCCCCTGCAAGCATGAGACGACGGAGCTGCGAAACGCAGTCCTGGCGACCTGCACGACAGACGGCTACACCGGCGACGTAGTCTGCACAAACTGCGGCGCAACGATCAAGACCGGCGAGAAGATCCCGGCCTTTGGCTGCCCCAGTGCTGACTTCACGGATATGCCCGCGGTGACCTATTGGTCGCACAATGCGCTGGATTATGCGCTGCGGAACAGCCTGCTCTACGGCACGTCCGCAACGACGATCGCCCCGAAGGCGAACACGACCCGCGCGATGCTGGTCAGCATTCTCTACCGGCAGGAGGGCAAGCCCGCCGTTAAGGCAGCCGCCAGCTTCACCGATGTGGCAGAGAACATGTGGTACGCGGATGCGGTCGCATGGGCGGCAGAGAACGGAATCGTCTACGGCGTGACGGAAGACAAGTTTGATCCGAACGGCAACCTGACGCGGGAGCAGATCGCAGCGATCCTGTACCGTTACGCAGGGTTCAAGGGCCGCGACACGGCAGCCCGTGCAGATCTGACAGCTTTCCCGGATGCAGATTCTGTCAGCAGCTATGCAAAGGACGCGATGTCCTGGGCCGTGGCAGAGAACATCCTGGCCGGCAGCAAGACAAACGACGGCACGACGTACCTGCAGCCGCGCAACACCGCAACACGCGAGCAGGTCGCCCAGCTGATGATGCAGTATATTGAGGCAGGCAAGTAAGCTGGCCCTATTGTATCTGGTAAAAAAGTAAAAGTATTCGCGCAGGGCCGCTATCTGATTCACCGGATAGCGGCCCTGTCAGAATCCGGCGGCGCCGGAGAGAACGGAGGATTCATGCATGTATACAGAGGATTTGCTGCAGGCGCAGCTGGAGGCCCGGCAGGCCGGGCGGGATTTCGCTGTGGCGACAATCGCTGAAGCCCTGGGCAGTACGCCCCGGACCAACGGGAAAATGATCGTCTATGCCGATGGCACGACACTGGGTACCGTTGGCGGCGGCGCGGCGGAGCTGCAGGTGACGAAGGATGCCGTGGCCCAGATCAAACGTGGCTGCAATGTGCTGCATCATTATAATGTCGGTGCGGAGACGGCGGACGATGGGATGCAGTGCGGCGGTAAGCTGTCCGTCCTGATCGAGGTCTATCGGGCCAATCCACTGCTGGTCGTTGTCGGCGGCGGTCATGTGGGCCGGTGCCTGATCCGCGTGGCAAAGCAGACAGGCTTTGACGTCCTGCTCTTTGACGACCGCCCGGCAGAGGCGGTGCCGGAATCCGCGGCGTTGGCCGACCGCTTTATCCGGGTTACGGATTTTGCGCAGGATATCTGCGCAGCAGATGTCCCGGCTGGGGCATATTTCGTCATCTGCGGGCACAGCCATGCCGATGACGGCATCGCCCTCAAGGCGGCGCTGACAAAGCAGGCGGCGTATGTCGGGATGCTGGGCAGCCGGAGAAAAATGGAGGCTCTGTTTACCATGCTGCGGGAGCAGGGTGTTACAGAGGCCCAGCTGGCTGCGGTCCATACGCCCATCGGCCTGGACCTGGGCGGCGAGACCCCGCCGGAGATTGCTATCGCCATCCTGGCGGAGATCCTCCAGGTCAAAAACGGCCTGGCCTAACAATTGTCTACAACGCAGGGCCGCTATCTGGAAAATCAGATAGCGGCCATGTCAGAATCTGGAGGGATGTGGGCTTTTCTGCTTGCCTGCCGGGTGTTTTTTTGTTATGATAAAAGAAATGACGAAAAAGGAGGCCTGCCTTATGAGTAAAGCAGACGAGATTTACCGCGCGACTTGCCGGGAAATTCTGGACCATGGCGTCTGGGATACCGATTTGCAGGTGCGCCCCCATTGGGATGACGGCACGCCTGCCCATACAATCAAGAAATTTGGTGTGGTCAACCGGTATGACCTGCAGGAGGAGTTTCCAATCATGACGCTGCGGCGGACGTATTGGAAATCCTGCATCGGGGAGCTTTTGTGGATTTGGCAGAAGAAATCCAACCGCATTGCCGACCTGGGCAGCCATATTTGGGACGCCTGGGCGGATGAAAACGGCACCATCGGGAAAGCCTATGGCTATCAGCTGGGCGTCAAGCACCAGTACCCGGAGGGCGAATTTGACCAGGTCGACCGGGTGCTCTATGACCTGAAGTACAACCCGGCCAGCCGCCGGATCCTTACGAATATCTATAACTTTGCGGATCTGCATGAGATGGGCCTGTACCCCTGCGCCTATTCTATGACATTCAACGTCTCCGGCAACCGGCTCAATGCGATCCTCAACCAGCGCTCCCAGGATATGCTGACGGCCAATAACTGGAATGTTGTCCAGTATGCCGCCCTGGTGCATATGATGGCCCAGGTCTCCGGCCTGCAGGCCGGGGAACTGGTGCATGTTATCGCCGACTGCCATATCTATGACCGGCATATCCCGCTGGTGGAGAGGATGCTCCAGAACGAAGCGCGCTCCGCGCCCCAATTCCGGATGGACCCGGCGGTGACGGATTTCTATGCGTTTACCGTTGACAGCTTCCACTTTGACGGCTATAATCCGTGCCCATTTGACGAAAAGATTCCTGTGGCGATCTGAGGTTGCGGAGATGGAGCAGAAAAATGGCATGAGCCTGGTCGTCAATGTGACGCAGGATTGGGGCATCGGCCGGGAAAATCAGCTGCTGGTCTCCCTGCCGGGGGACCTCCGGCGCTTTCGCCAGCTGACCATCGGCAAGACAGTGATCCTGGGCCGCCGCACCCTGGCGACGTTCCCTGGCGGCAGGCCGCTGCCAGGGCGGGAGAATTTTATCCTCTCCCGGGACCCGGCATTTCAAGTGCCCGGCGCCCGGGTGTTCTCGGATCTTCCGGCGCTGCTGCAGGCGGCCCGGGCGCTGCCGGACGGCAGCCTGTGCGTCATCGGCGGCGCCAGTGTTTATGCGGCGCTGCTGGATTATTGCAGCATGGCCTATGTGACGAAAACGTTTCTCTCCCCCCCGGCGGACCGGTTCTTCCCGGACCTTGACGCGCTGCCCCAGTGGTCTGTGGTGGAGCGTTCGCCGCTGCAGGAGGAGAACGGCGTCACCTATCAATATATCAATTATGAAAATGCCGCACCAAAGCTGCTGGCAGAAAGGAAATCGCTATGAAAAAAACGGTACTGCGCAGCTATGCCAAGCTGATCGCCCGCACCGGCGTCAATATTCAAAAGGGCCAGGAGGTCGTGATCCAGGCGGAGCTGGACCAGCCGGAGTTTGTCACGATGCTGGTCGAGGCGTGCTATCGCGCCGGGGCCGGGAAGGTCACGGTAGAATGGGCGCACCAAAAGCTGCAGAAGCTCCATGTGCGCTACCAGTCGGAAAAGACTCTGTCGACGGTCGAAGCCTGGGAGGAGGCCAAGCTGCAGCACTATGTTGACCGCCTGCCCTGCCGCATTTATCTCCTCTCGGAGGATCCGGACGGGCTCAAGGGCGTCAACCATGCCAAGCAGGCTAAGGCGATCCAAAAGCGCAATGCGATCATCAAGCCCTATCGGGATAAGATGGAAAATTACTACCAGTGGTGCATCGCCGCAGTGCCAGGTGTCGCCTGGGCGAAAAAGCTGTTCCCGGAGCGCTCTAAGGCCCAGGCTGTTGAGGCCCTGTGGGAGGCGATTCTGGCGGCCAGCCGCGTGACGGATGATCCGCTGGCGGCTTGGCAGGCGCATAATGACGACCTGCACCGCCGCTGTGATTACCTCAACGCCCTGAAGATTCGCACGCTGGAATACCATAGCAACAACGGGACGGACCTGCGTGTCGGCATGATCCCGGAGGCGGAGTTTAAGGGCGGCAGCGATACGGATCGCAAGGGCATTTTCTTCAATGCAAATATCCCCACCGAGGAGTGCTTTATCTCCCCCAAGCGCGGCGAAGCAGAGGGGATTGTCCATGCCACGATGCCTCTGTCCTACCAGGGGCAGCTGATCGAGGGCTTCTGGCTTCGGTTTGCCGGCGGCAAGGTCGTCGAGCTGCATGCGGAGAAAAATGAGGAGCTGCTGCGGACGCTGGTCGGCATGGACGAAGGCGCGGCGTATCTGGGCGAATGTGCCCTAGTGCCCTATGACTCGCCGATCCGCCAGAGCGGTCTGCTGTTTTATAACACCCTTTTTGATGAAAATGCCGCCTGCCATCTGGCTCTGGGGATGGGCTTTGCCGATACCATCCGCGATTACGAGCAGCATACGCTGGCCGAGTGCCGCGCCATGGGCGTCAACGATTCCATGATCCACGAGGATTTCATGATCGGCTCTGCCGACCTTTCCATTGACGCCCACACAGAAGACGGCCGGGTCGTTCCCATTTTCCGCGACGGCACTTGGGCATTCTGAGCCCTAAAACCGGGGTTCCCTCTCCCTAAGTTTTGCGGGAGGACAGGAAGATACAAAAAATTACGAAAAAAGTATTGCCAAGGGGGAAAAACGGGTATATAATAAATCAGATGCGCAAATTCAGTATTTTTGCGCATAATGCTGGAACAAGGGTGTGCAAAATGGCTGCCACAAAGAAAAACAACAAGATGAACGACGAAATTCGCGTGCCGCTGCAGGCACTTATTGCCCGCGGCCGCAAGGACGGGACACTGCCGATCACCGAATTGACCGCAGAACTGGAAAAGCTGGATCTTTCTGTAGAGAAAATTGAACAGATTTATGAAATGCTTGAATCCATGGGCATCCAGCTGCTGGGCAATGAAGCGGAATTGGATATTGAGGACCGTTTAACAGATGACATCGATCTCTCCCAGACGGAAGAGGAACCGCTGGTTGACCCGGTGGAGCTGGCCGCAGAGTACAATCTGGACGACCCGGTCCGGATGTACCTGAAGGAGATCGGCCAGGTCAAGCTTCTGACGGCGGACGAAGAGATCGAGCTGGCCAAACGCATCTCCGAAGGGGATAAGAAAGCCAAGGACAAGCTGACCGAGGCCAACCTGCGCCTGGTCGTTTCCATTGCGAAGAAATACTCCGGGCGGGGTCTGCATATTCTGGATCTTATTCAGGAGGGCAACACCGGCCTCATCCGCGCGGTGGACAAGTTTGACTATACAAAGGGAAACAAATTCTCTACATATGCCACCTGGTGGATCCGCCAAGCCATCACCCGGGCACTGGCCGACCAAGCCAGAACGATCCGCGTGCCGGTGCATATGGTAGAGGTCATCAACAAGGCGACCCGCTGCAACCGCAAGCTGGTCCAGGAGCTGGGCCGTGAGCCGACCTTGGAGGAGATTGCGGCGGAGCTGAATCTGCCCATTGAGAAGATCATCGAGGCCAACCGGACCGCGGCGGATACCATCTCCCTGGACATGCCCGTTGGCGATGAGGAGGATACGACCATCGGCTCCTTCGTCGAGGATGATAACACCCCCGGCCCCGCCGATGCCACGTCCAACACGCTGCTCTCCGAGGCCCTGTCCGAAATATTGGGGACGCTGACGGACCGGGAGGCGGATGTGCTCCGGATGCGCTTTGGCATGTACGACGGCCGTACTCATACGCTGGAAGAGGTTGGCCAGATCTTTGGCGTGACGAGAGAGCGGATCCGCCAGATCGAGAATAAGGCCATCCGCAAGCTGCGGCACCCCAGCCGCGCAAAGAAAATCAAAGATTTCTATTGCTGAGGCAATATGCTGCCCCGGCAGGCCAGTCAAAACCGGCCTGCCGGGGCAGTCATTTGTTTATCCACCTGTCATGGCCAGGCATAAAATCGGCAGCACTTGGTGATAGATCTCCGGCAGCTGCGTCAGCGGCAGGGGATTTTGGCCCAGCCCTGCCTCGACGGTAAAGCCGGGGCGGGCAAAGCGGGCGATGAACCAATCCTTGAAGCCGGCGTTGGCACTGCCGGGGGCGGGGTGCGTCAGGGAATAGCCGCTGGCGTCTGCCATTTGCTCCCCCAGGGCTTGGGCTGCCGGGTCTGCATAATCGCCATAGCGCCAATAGATCTCCTGGCCCTGGGTGTGGAGGGCCACGGTGCAATGGGGGCTGAGCTTCTCCGTCAGCGCGGCCAGGGCGGCGGTCTCCCGCTGGTCCAGCGGGGTGCGGCCCGGCCAATTGCACGGCGCGGGGCGGTCAAAGCCCAGGGCGCGCTTGATCTGTACCGCCTGGGCAAAGCCCGCAGGATAATTCAGGTTGAGATCGACGCCGCAGGCGTTGGCCTTCCAGCCGGACGGGAACGGGGTCTGCGGGAACGCAGCGGCGATGGCCCGGGCGCGGCTGTACTGCCGGGAGGCCGGACAGACTGCGCCGGTGACAAGGTCCACCCCGTCGGGATTGACCAGCGGGACGACGGAAAGCGTGACCTCCCGGTACAGCATGCGGGTCGGGATGCCCCAGAGCGGCTGCCCGGCGGCGAATGCGGCGGCGTAGTCCTCCAAGAATGCCAGCAGCACCAGTGACGTGATCCACTCGTTGGCATGATGCGCCGCTGTCAGAAGGACCCGGCGGCGGCCGCAGCCGATGCGGACATGGGTGAGCTCCCGGCCGAATTCCGTTGTGCCGATGGGGCGGCAGGCAATAAAAGCGTAGCGGCGCTGCAGGGAACGCAGCGCGGCCATGGCGCTGGCATAGGAAAACATGGCGAATCCCTCCTGGTTTGAACGTATGCACCAGCCGGGCCGGTTATGCTGTGCGTTGACAGGCCGCCCGCGGCCTTTTATAATGGAAGCAAACGAGCTTGGCCCGAGACCCGGGCAGCAGAAGGGACGGAGCGCGGATGCTGGAGGTTGTCGCAGGGGTTTTATACCGGGAGGATGGGGCCTTTTTGGCCTGCCAGCGCCCGGCGCATAAGGCGAGGGGGCTGTGCTGGGAATTTCCCGGCGGCAAGCTGGAGCCGGGCGAGACCCTGGCCCAGGCCCTGGCCCGGGAGCTGCGAGAGGAGTTGGCGATCACGGTGCAGCCCGGGGCTGCGCTTTGGGATACGGTCTACGCGTATCCGGACGTGACGGTCCACCTGACCTTCCTGCCCGCCTGTCTGGCGGGGCAGACACCCCGGGCCCTGGAGCACCATGCGCTGCGCTGGCTGCGCCCGGCGGAGGCGCGCCTTGCGGACTTTTGCCCGGCGGACCGGCGGTTTTTGCAGGCTCTGCAGCAGGGGCAAGCCGTTCTGCCGGGGCCATAGCGCGCCTCCGCCTGCGGCGCAGCAAATGGGGTTTGCTTTTTGGCTGCAAATGCAGTAAAGTGATAGCAGCGTGGCCTGCTGCCGCATAGGATGCAGCGGGGTGATGCAATGGGCTGGAAGATCGCCTGCTGCGTGCTGCTTGCCGCGGCGCTTGTTGGTTTTTTGCAATGGTGCAAACGGAAGCTGCTGTTTCCGATGCCGCTGGCGGGTTATTTTGTGTTGGCCCCGAAGCAGCTAGACGCCGGGCGGCTGGAGCAGCAGCTGCGCTGCTGCCGTTGGCTGCGGCAGATGGGCCTGCTCCGGGCGAGGACGGTCATCGTGGCAGATGACCTGCTCCCGGCGCAGCAACCGCTGCTGGATGCGCTGCAGCGGCAGGGGTTGGCGGATGAGATCTTGCTTTGGGAAGCCTTTTCCCGCATGAGAACGATAGATTGGGGCAGAGAGAATGCGACAGCAACAGGAGCTGCTGCGGGGGACCGTGAACGCAGTGGTGTTTTATAACGCGGAGAACGGCTATTGCGTGCTGCGGCTGCAGTGCGAGGACGGCGAATTGACCAATGTGGTCGGGATGATCCCCATGCCGGTCGTCGGCGAGCGGCTGCTCATCACCGGTCATTGGGTCAGCCACAATACCTATGGCCGCCAGTTTGAGGCCGAGTTTCTGGAGCGTCTGATGCCCGAGACCCGACGGGAGATTGAGGCGTATCTTGCCTCCGGCGCCCTCAAGGGCGTCGGGGTCAAGACGGCACACCGGATCGTCCAGCTCTTTGGGGAGCGGGCGCTGGAGGTCCTGGAAAAGGAGCCGGAGCAGCTGACGCAGACCACGGGCATTACGGCCAAAAAGGCTGCCCAGCTCTCCAGCGCGTTCCAGAAGCAATCCGGCATCCGCCGTCTGGTCGAATATCTGTGCGTCAACGGTCTGCCGGCGGAGCTGGCGGTGCGGACGTACCGGCTCTTTGGCCCGGAGTCGCTGGAGGTACTGCAGGAGGACCCGTATGTCCTGACCCGACCGGAGATTGGCGCGGGCTTTGCCGCTGTCGACGCCTTTGCCCTGCGCTGCGGCGTGGCACCGGACGACGCCCGCCGCATTGAAGCGGGGACGATTTTTGAACTGACGTATAATCTGCGGGGCGGCCATGTCTTTTTGCCGCTGGACAAGCTCTGCGCGGCCACGGCGGCGATGCTCCAGCAGCCCCCGGAATCGGTCCAGGAGGCAGCGGTCTGCCTGCTGGAGGGCGGGCAGCTGGTGCTGCGGCAGATCGCCGGGCTGCAGGCCGTGTACCTGCCGGAGTATTATGACGCGGAGACCGCGATCTGCCAGCGCATCCGGTCGATGGCCAAGCGTAAGCCGGACCAGTGCCCGGGCAAGGGCCTGCTGCAGCAGGTGCAGCAGGAGGCGGGGATGGTCTATGGCGCGGAGCAGCGCGCCGCCATCGAAGCGGCGGCAGAGCACCAGCTTCTGCTGCTCACTGGCGGCCCCGGCACCGGCAAGACGACGACGCTGACGGCGATCCTGCATTTGTTTGAGCATATGGGACTTGCCACGCAGTTGGCGGCCCCGACGGGCCGGGCGGCCAAGCGCCTGTCCGAGGTGACAGGCCATGAGGCTGTGACGATCCACCGCCTGCTGGAGGCAGGCATCGACCCGGAGACAGGGTGCATGGCCTTTGTCCGGAACGGCGGGAATCCCTTGAAGCTGGGCGCGCTCATTGTGGACGAAATGTCCATGGTGGATTTGCTGCTGATGCAGTCGCTGCTGGAGGCGCTGCCCCTGGCCTGCCGCCTTGTTTTGGTGGGCGACCCGGATCAGCTGCCCAGCGTGGGTGCGGGCAATGTCTTTTCTGACCTGCTGCGCAGCGGCGTGGTCTGCACGGCGCGGCTGACGGAAATCTATCGCCAGGCCCGCCAGAGCCTGATCGTCATGAATGCCCACGCGGTCAACGAAGGGCGTCTGCCGGAGCTGGGGGCCAAGGACCGGGACTTTTTCTTTCTCCGCCGCCTCGACAGCGAGCGCCTGGTCAAGACGGTCCAGGACCTCTGCGTCCGCCGCCTGCCGCAGAATCTTGGCATCGACCCGAAGAATATCCAGGTCCTGAGCCCGACCCGCAAGGGCCCCACCGGGACCTATGAGCTCAATTGCCAGCTTCAGGCGGTCCTCAATCCGCCCCAGGAGACGAAAAAAGAGAAAAAATATGGTGCGTTTTGCTTCCGGGAGGGCGACCGGGTGATGCAAATCCGCAATAATTATGATATACTATGGACAAAAGAGGGCGAGGCCCAGGTCGGCGCCGGTATTTTTAACGGCGATATCGGCACGATTCAGGAGATCTCCTTCCGCGACGAATGTATGCGCATCGCCTTTGACGACCGCTTGGCCGAGTACAGTTTCACCCTGTTGCAGGATCTGGAGCTGGCCTATGCGATGACGGTTCATAAAAGCCAGGGCAGCGAGTACCAGGCAGTTATCTTGTCGGTCCTGCAGGGCTCAAAGTACCTGCTCTCGCGCAATGTGCTCTATACTGCGCTGACCCGGGCCCGGCAGCTGCTGATCCTGATCGGCTCTGAAGAGGTCGTCGCTCAGATGACGGCCAACAATGTGCAGCAGCGCCGCTACAGTGGCCTCAAGCTGCGCCTGCAAAAGGAGGAATAAGGGATGCTGCTGTTGGAGGCGCTGCTGGAGCTGCTCTATCCCAGCAAGTGCGTCCTGTGTGGCAAGCTGCTTGATGGGAATGAGACAAATCTTTGCAGCAGCTGCCGCAGAGCGCTGCAGCCCTTTACCGGCAAGGCGGCCAAGCCTGCGCTGACGAGCAGTGTCACCGTGGCCTATGCCTATGAGGACCCGCTGCGGCAGTCACTGCTGCGCTATAAATTTCAGGGCCGCTCCTACTATGCGGGCGCGTACGGCGCGATGCTGGGGATGCAGATTCTGCGGGAGCATTTGGAGTTTGACGTGATCACCTGGGTGCCTGTCAGCAGAAAGCGCCGCCGGAAGCGGGGCTATGACCAGGCGGAGCTCCTGGCGAAGGCGACCGCCCGGGAGCTGGGCCGCCGCGCGGAGCCGCTTTTGGAGAAATTCCGCGATATCCCGCCCCAATCCGGCATTCAAGACGCTGCCCGGCGACGGGCAAACGTGCTGGGTGTCTACCGGATGCGGCCGGGCGCTGCGGTGCAGGGGAAGCGGGTTTTACTGATTGATGATATTTTGACCACTGGCGCGACCTTGGGCGAGGCCGCCCGGGTGCTGATGCAAGCAGGCGCCGGTGAGGTACAGGTGGCCGTCCTGGCGGCGGCGCGCAAATAGGAGGTTCCAATGGCATTTTTTTCCAGAGATTTGGGCGTTGATCTGGGCACGACCAACGTTTTGATTTATGCAGAAGGCAAGGGCATCGTTCTGCGGGAGCCGTCCGTCGTGGCGGTGGATAAGATCACCGGCAAGGTGCTGCAGGTGGGCTCTGCCGCCCGCAATATGCTGGGCAGGACGCCGGGCAACGTCGTCGCGATGCGGCCGCTGCGGGAGGGCGTCATCTCGGATTACGACATGACCGAGAAGATGCTGGCGGCATTTTTCCAGAAGATCATGCGCTACGCGCTGGTCAAGCCCCGGGTCATCGTCTGCGTGCCCAGCGGCGTCACCGAAGTTGAGGAGCGGGCGGTCATCCAGTCGGCCATGGAGGCTGGCGCCCGCCGGGTCTATCTGATCGAAGAGCCTCTGGCCGCTGCGCTGGGTGCAAATCTCGATGTCAGCGGCCCCGATGGCCACATGGTTGTGGACATCGGCGGCGGCACGACGGACATCGCTGTTCTGACGATGAACGGCGTAGCCGTCTCCTCGTCCATCACGACGGCGGGCGACACATTTGACGACATTATTATGCGGTATCTGCGCCGCCGCCATGGTATGATCATCGGGGAAAATCTGGCAGAGGAGATCAAAATGACCATCGGCTGCGTCCGGGAGCGCCCGGAGGCCAAGATGGAGGTCAAGGGCCGCGACGCCAAGACGGGCCTTGCCAAGACGGCGACGGTCGATTCCTCGGAGATGCTGGACGTGCTGCGCCGCCCAGCCCGGATCATTGCCGATGAAGTGCTGACGGTCCTGGAGCGGACCTCGCCGGAGCTGGTGGCGGATATCTCCCGCAACGGCATCGTGATGACCGGCGGCGGCAGTCAGCTCTGGGGCATGGATCAGATGATCGCAGAGCGGACGAATATGGCCTGTACCATCGCAGAGGACCCGGATTCCTGCGTGGCCTATGGCTGCGGCAAGAGCCTGGCCTGGATCAACCATATGCTGGAGGGGACGATCAACCTGGCCCGCCGGAAACTGCTCAAGGATTAAGCTCTGCAGGATCTTTCCCGGCAGCAGCGGCAGAGAAGCATTTGCCGCTGCTGCCGGATTTTTCATGCGCTGGAGGGGGAAGCGATGAACCAGTTTAAGGACCGCCGCCTGCGAGCACTGCTGCTGTGCTACGGCGTCGTGCTGCTGTATCTTCTTTATTTGCAACGCCTGCCGGGGCAGGCGTTTGCGGGGCGTGTTAATCTGGTGCCCGGGCAGACGCTGCGGACCTATGGCCGGGCGGCCTGGTTCGGCCTGCAGGCCCATCGCCCGTCGCTGCTGCGCTACGCCGCCGGAAATCTGGCGGGGAACCTGGCGCTGTTTTTTCCCGCCGGGCTGCTGCTGCCGGCGCGCTTTCCGGTGCTGCGAAAGTTTTGGCGCTTTTTTGGCGTCCTGGCCGGGTCGGTCGCTCTGGTCGAGGTGCTGCAGTGGGTGACGGGGCTGGGTGCTTGCGATATTGACGACTGGCTCATCAATCTGCCCGGCAGCCTGTGCGGCTTTGCACTCTGGCGGCGATTTTTTGGTAAAACGTCAGTATGACTGGAAATTTCTGCCGTATTGTGGTATAATAAATGAAATAGGTACGCTTATTGTGCCTGAAATGATCGCCCTGTCAGGAGGAGATGCCATGCGCATTGTAGAAGCAAGAATCGAAATCCCCATGGGGAGCCAAAATAAGTATGAAGTGGATGAGAAAACCGGCAAGATCAAGCTGGACCGGGTGCTTTACTCCGCAGCCTTTTACCCGATGGAGTACGGCTTTGTGGAAAATACCCTGAGTGAGGACGGCGACGCGCTGGATATCATGGTCATGACCTCCGCGCCCACGTTCCCGGGGTGCTATATCGACAGTGTCATCATCGGCGGCTTTGATATGATCGACTGCGGCCAGGAGGATACGAAGATCCTGGCTGTCAATATGGGCGACCCCCGGTATGCACATATCAAGAGCATCGAGGATCTGCCGCCCCATACGATGAAGGAGCTGGAAAATTTTTTCTCGACGTATAAGACGCTGCAGGAGAAGGAGACCCGCGTACTGGGCTTTTTTGACGAAGCCGAGGCGTGTAAACGCTTGGACGCGGCCATCCTACGCTATCGGCAGCGGTAAAGAAACCAGAATGGAGGGGTAATCAATGTATTGTGTCAGAGCGGTAACAAAGGACCTGTACTGGGTCGGCGGCAATGACCGGCGGCTTGCGATGTTTGAGGGCGTCTACTCCGTGCCGGACGGCGTCTCCTACAATTCCTACCTGCTGCTGGATGAGAAGACAGTCCTGTTCGACACGGTGGACCGGGCAGTCAGCAAGGTGTTTTTTGAGAACATCGCCCATGTGCTCCAGGGGAGACAGCTTGACTATCTCGTGGTTCAGCATATGGAGCCGGACCACGCCGGGACCCTGGAGGACCTCCTGCTGCGCTACCCGGAAACGACCGTCCTCTGCAATAAAATGACGGCGACGATGATCGGCCAGTTTGCGGCCGGGGACCTGTCTGCCCGCCTGCAGATCGTCAGTGAGGGGGAGACCTTCTCCGCCGGGCGGCACACGCTGCAGTTTATCAATGCGCCCATGGTCCACTGGCCGGAGGTCATGATGACCTATGACCAAACGGATAAAATTCTCTTCTCGGCGGACGCCTTCGGCACCTTCGGCGCGCTGAACGGGGCGCTGTTTGCCGACGAGGTCGATTTTATGCGGGATTATCTGGACGAGGCGCGCCGGTATTACTGCAATATCGTCGGCAAATACGGCCAGCAGGTCCAGGCAGTCCTGCAGAAGGCGGCCAAGCTGGAGATCGCGATGCTCTGCCCGCTGCACGGCTTTGTCTGGCGGCAGCAGCTGGGGGATTACCTGGAGAAATACCAGGCATGGAGCAGCTATCGGCCGGAGGCGCAGGGCGTTTTAATCGCCTATGCCTCTGTCTATGGCAACACGGAAAATGCCGCCGAGATTCTCGCCACGGCCCTGCGGGAGCGGGGGGTGAAGACGGTGATGTACGACGTCTCCGTGACCCCGGCCTCAGAGATCATCGCAGGCTGCTTCCGTTACAGCCACCTGGTTTTTGCCGCGACGACGTATAACGCCGGGATCTTCATCTCCATGGAGGAGCTGCTGCGGGACCTCGTCGCCCATAATATCCAGAACCGCACCGTCGCCCTCATCGAAAATGGCACTTGGGCCGCGACATCCGGCAGACTCATGCGCCAGCTGCTGGACGAGTGCAAGAATATGACATTCCTGGGCGAGACGGTCAGCCTGAAGTCGTCTCTGAAGGCGCCGGGCTATGCCCAGCTGCAGGCCCTGGCCGATACTATCACCGCCACGCTGCCCCAAACGGCGGCACCCCAGCCCCACGCGGCCGCGACCATCGAAAAAGCAGCCTACCGGAAGCTGACCTACGGCCTGTTTGTCCTGACTGCCCAGCAGGATGGGAAGGACAACGGCTGCATCATCAATACCGCCCAGCAGCTGACCTCGACGCCGGGCCGCGTTACGATAGCGGTCAGCAAGCAGAATTTGACGCATGATATGATCCTGCAGACTGGCCGGTTCAATGTTTCTGTCCTGACGCAGAGCGCGCCATTTGCGCTGTTCCAGCGCTTCGGCTTCCAGTCCGGCCGCACGGTGGATAAATTTGCGGGCCTGGCGTTCCAGCGCAGTGCCAACGGCCTGGCCTACCTGGCTGAGCACGCGAACGCCTTCTTCTCCGCCCGTGTCGTGGATGCGCTGGACTATGGCAGCCACACCCTGTTCATCGCCGAGGTGACCGAGGCTGCGGCACTGTCGAGCGAGAGCTCCGTGACCTATGACTACTACTTTGCCCACATCAAGCCGAAGCCCGCTGTCACGCAGGAGAAAAAGAAGGGCTTTGTCTGCAAGATCTGCGGCTATGTTTACGAGGGCGATACCCTTCCGCCGGATTTCATCTGCCCCCTGTGCAAGCACGGTGCGGATGACTTTGAGCCCATTTCCTGAGCGCCGTCGGCGGCTGTAGGATTGAGAAATCAAGGCTTGATCGCCTGCCCGGGAACTCCCCGGGCGGGCGATTGTTGCATATTGTGGTGCAGAAAAGGAAGAAAATGACACCAAAGTAGGTTTAAAAATGCCGTTAATGAAAAATTTACGTGTGTTTCTTGCAAAAATCGGGGAAAATAACGTGTGCGGCAAAAATCCGCTGTGTTTGGCTGCAATTGCCATAATCAACAAAAATATACGGAAATAGTGCGGGAAACTTTTACCTGCAAATTCATTTTATCGGTTGATTTTCGAAAAAATGACGGCTATTATTAGAAATATAGATAGCGATATGTTGAAAGGATGAATCAAATCAGTGGCCAGAGACATATCGCTATTTTTGTATCTAATGAATATTAGGCGAGGCATTCCGCCAAAAAATGCGAATTGCCGCCGCCGCAGACGCCCGCAGGCGGAGAAAAGAAAGTTGGTGAACACTTGGTAGAAAAGACCATGGAAGCGATCAAGGCCGCGGAAGCTGCCGCCCAGGCGCTGGCTCAGGATGCGGCCCAGCAGGCCAAAGACATCCGGCAGCAGGCCCAGGCGCAGGCCCAGGAGGAGCGCCGTACAAAATGTGAAGCGGCGCGCCGGGACGCTGCCGCCGCGCTGGAGGCAGCGCAGCGGGAAGCGGAAACGCAGCTGCAGCAGGCGCAGGCCGCCAACGCGGCAGAAATGGAAACCCTGCGGCAGCAGGCGCGGAAAAAGCAGGATCGTGTGGTCGCGGCGATTTTGGATCAGTTGATCTGATCGGCCGCAGCTTTACTAGAAACAAATAAAGGAGGTGTGTAGGAATGGCAGTTGTGCAGATGCAGCGTATGAATATCTTCGGCCTGAAGGCTGACCGGAAGCAGATCCTGGAACGGGTCCAGCGGTGGGGCCTGATGGAGGTCGATATCCAGCTGGAGGACGCGCAGTTTTCCTGCAGCGATACGCTGGCCCAGCGGCAGCAGTTTGACCGGCAGATCCGGGCACTGCAGCAGGCGCTGGAACTGCTGGACCGGTATGCACCGGAGAAAAAAGGCCTGGCAGGGATGCTGGGCGGAAAAACGCAGATCACCCAGGCGGAATATGCTGCCATTGTACAGGATCAGGCGGCGGTGATGCGCAAGGCCAACGCGATGCTGGAGGAAGAGAAAAGCATCGCAGCAAACCAGGCGGCCATCGCCAAGCTGCAAGCGCAGCAGGAGAGCCTGACGCCCTGGCTGGGGCTGGATGTCCCCATGAACGCCAAGGGGACGGCCCACGCGGCCCTCTTATGCGGGACGCTGCCGGGCCAGTGGGACCAGCAGACCCTGCAGACAGAGCTTGCATCCCTTGCCCCGGAGGTCGACGCTTTCGATGCGGAGATCTTATTTCAGGACCGGGACCTGTGCTATCTCAGCTTTGTTGTCCTGCGGGAGCAGGCGCAGCCGCTGGAGCAGGCCCTGCGGGGCATCGGCTTTGCCCGGCCCGCCATCAGTTGCGAGAAGACCCCGGCCCAGGCGCGGGAAGATATGGCGCGCCAGGTGCGGGAGCTAGAAGAAAAAATTGCCGCGGCGCAGCAAAGACAGGCTGCCTGCGGCCAGGAGCGCCGGGCATTCCAGATCGCGGTAGATTATTATAGGACCCGGGCGGATAAATATACTGTTCTGGGCAAGCTCCCCCAGAGCGCCAATACCTTCCTCATCAGCGGCTACGTGCCTATGCGGGAGGGGCAGGCGTTTGCCAAGAAATTGGAGGCGGATTTCGCCGTCTCAGCGGAGCTGGAGGAACCGGACCCGGATGCGGATGTGCCGGTGCTGCTGAAGAACAACAAATTCGGCGCCATCTGCGAGGGCATCCTGGCCTCCTTTGGCCTGCCGGGCAAGGGGGAGATCGACCCATCGTTTATCACGGCGTGCTTCTTCGTCTTCCTCTTCGGCCTGATGCTCTCGGACGCGGCCTACGGCCTGATCGTATCCCTGGCCTGCGGCATTTGCCTTTTGAAATTCCCACGGATGGGCGAGAGCCTGAAAAAGAGCCTGCAGCTGTTTTTCTGGTGCGGCTTGTCTACGATCTTCTGGGGCATTATGTTCGGCGGCTATTTTGGCGACGTTGTGGATGTCGTCTCCCGGACGTTCTTCGGCAAGGAGGTCACAGTCCCGGCAGCTTGGTTCGTCCCGCTGAAGGACCCGACGCGGCTGCTGGTCTACTCCATGCTCTTTGGCCTGATTCACCTGTTTACGGGCCTGGCCCTCAAGGGCTATCTGTATTTAAAGCAGAAAGATATCGCCGGATTCCTGTTTGACGTTGTCTGCTGGTTCCTGATGCTGGTCGGCCTTATTATCATGCTACTGCCGACGGACCTGTTCTACGGCATCTCCCAGATGACCTTTGCCTTCCCGGCGGGGGTTGTCACAGCTGGTAAGATCATGGCGGCGGCGGGCGCTTTGGGCATTTTGCTTATGTCCGCCCGGGGCAAGAAGAACATCGGGCTGCGCATCGCGCTGGGCGCGTATGATCTTTATAATATCACCGGCTGGCTCAGCGATGTCCTGTCTTATTCCCGCCTGCTGGCCCTGGGCTTGGCGACGGGCGTTATCGCTCAGGTCGTCAACCAGATGGGCAGTATGCTGGGCGGCGGCGTCCTCGGCGCGATCGCGTTTATTGTGATCTTTATCGTCGGGCACCTGCTGAACCTGGGCATCAACCTGCTGGGCGCCTATGTCCACACCTGCCGTTTGCAGTACGTGGAATTCTTCGGCAAATTCTATGAAGGCACCGGCCGTGCCTTTGAACCTTTCAGAAACGACACAAAATACATTGACATTATGGAGGTTAACGAGAAATGAACGGTATTGTTTATGCACTGATCGGCGCTGCCTTGGCAGTTGGTCTGGCGGGCTGCGGCTCTGCCATCGGCGTAGGGATTGCGGGCCAGGCGGCCTCGGGTGTTGTTACAGTCGATCCCAGCAAATTCGCAAAGGTCCTGATCCTGCAGCTGCTGCCCGGCACCCAGGGCATCTACGGCCTGCTCGTCGGCTTTATCACGCTTTCTAAGATCGGCCTGCTGGGCGGCGGCGCAGCCAGCCTGGACGCTTCGACCGGTCTTCTGATCCTGGCCGCCTGCCTGCCCATCGCCATTGTCGGCCTCGTCTCCGGCATCCATCAGGGCAAGACGGCGGCTGCCGGTATCGGTATTGTCGCCAAGAAGCCGGAGCAGTTCGGCAAGGCCATGCTGTTCCCGGCCATGGTCGAGACATACGCGATCCTGGCGCTGCTGATCTCGATCCTGGCTGTCTCCGCGATCAACGTATAAGCAGCCGTTGGGAGTGAAACGCTTATGAGTGGATTGGAAAAAATCATCGGGCAGATCGACGCGCAGGCGAAGGCCGACGCGGCGGAGCTGCTGCGTTGCGCCCAGGCAGATGCGGAGGAGCTCCGCAGCCAGGCGCAGGATAGCTGCCAAGCGGAGCTGGCGCAGATCCAGGAAAGATCCACCCGGGATATCGCGGCCTGCCGTGCCCGCGCCGCTTCGGCGCTGGAGCAGCAGCGGCGCATGGCGCTGCTGCAGACCAAGCAGGAGATCATCGGGCAGATGCTGCAAAGTGCGCTGCATACACTGCAGGCGGAACCGGCAGACGCGTATTTTACCGCGGTCGAAAAGCTAGTCGGGCGCTTTGCCCGGCCCCAGGCGGGGCAGATCGTCTTTTCCCAGCAGGATCTGGATCGCATGCCCGAGAATTTTGCCGCGCGGCTGAACGCCATCGCCCAGGAGAAGGGCGGCGCGCTGACCCTGGCCCCGGCGGGGCGGGTCGTTGGCGGCGGCTTTATCCTCGTTTACGGCGGCATTGAAGAAAACTGCACGTTCCCGGCGCTGTTTGAAGCCCGGAAAGAGGAATTGCAGGACCTGGTGCATAAGCAGCTGTTCGCATAAGGGCGACAGGAAGGGAGTTTTCCATGTCTGATACAACATATACCTATGCGGTGGCGCAGATCCGGGCCCTGGAACTGAGTTTACTGAGCGCGGCAGATATCGAGCAGCTGGTGGCCTGCAAGAGCCAGGCCCAGTGCCTGCAGCTTCTGGCAGAAAAGGGCTGGGGCGGCAGCGAGATCCCCCAGAAGCCAGAGGCCATTTTGCAGGCCGAACGGAAAAAGGCGTGGCAGACGGTACGGGAGCTTGTCAAGGACGATGCAGCGGTGCTGGATGTGCTGTCCTACCCGGACCTGTTTCATAACCTCAAGGCAGCCGTCAAGCAGGCCTGCACGAAGGAAGCTGTGCCGGAGATCTATGTCGCCGATTGCGCGATCACCGGCGAGACGATGCAGCAGTGGCTGAGCGAGAAGGACTACGACGCCTTCCCGGAAAATATGCGCGCTGCTGCCCGGGAGGCATTTGAGACCCTCCTGCACACCGGCGACGGCCAGTTGTGCGATGTGATCGTCGACCGGGCTGCCCTGGTGGCGATCCGCCAGGCGGGCCAGGCGGCTTCGGAGCCGATCCTGCGGGATTACGCCGAGTCGACCGTCGCGGTCGCAGATATCCGCATCGCGGCCCGGGGCATGAAGACCGGGAAAAACCAGGAATTCCTGCTGCGGGCGCTGGCCCCGTGTGACGCCTTCGTGCCAGAAAATCTGGCCGCGGCGGCCCTGCGGGGGATGCAGCCCCTGTGCGATTATCTGGAGAGCACAGGCTACGGCGAGGCCGGGCAGGCGCTGCGGGAGTCCCCGGCGGCATTTGAGCGCTGGTGTGATAACCGCATCATCGAGACCATTGAGCCGCAAAAACGCAATTCCTTTACCGCCGGCCCCCTGATCGCGTATCTGCTGGGGCGGGAGAATGAGATCAAAACCGTTCGGATCATTCTGACCGGCAAGCTCAACGGTCTGCCGGAGGCAGAGATCCGGGAAAGGGTAAGGAAGATGTATGGCTAAAATTGCAGTAATGGGCTATTATGACAGCATCTACGGCTTTGCGGCCTTGGGGCTGGAGACCTATCCGGTGGACAGCCAGGAGCAGGGGAAAAAGCTGCTGCGCCAGCTGGCCGAGCGCGATTATGCCGTGATTTACATGACAGAAGCGCTGGCCCAGCAGCTGGCGGCGGAGGTCAGCCGGTATCGCACCGCCATGACGCCCGCCATTATCCTGATCCCCGGCGTGGCCGGGAACACGGAGCAGGGCATCCGGAGCGTCAAGCAGTCCGTCGAGAAGGCGGTCGGCTCCGATATCCTGTTCTCCAATCAATAAGAAAGGTGGGTGAGACTGCCCATGAGTAAAGGTACGATCAAAAAAGTCGCCGGCCCTCTGGTCATCGCCGAGGGGATGCGCGATGCAAATATGTTCGATGTGGTGCGTGTCAGCAGCCAGCGCCTAATCGGCGAGATCATCGAGATGCACGGCGATGAGGCGTCGATCCAGGTTTATGAGGAGACCTCAGGCCTGGGCCCCGGCGAGCCGGTCGAGTCCATGGAGGTGCCCCTGTCTGTCGAGTTGGGGCCTGGCCTGATTGCCAGCATTTACGACGGCATCCAGCGCCCGCTGGATGACATTATGAAGATCTCCGGCAACAACCTCAAGCGCGGCGTCGAGGTCCCCTCGCTCAAGCGCGACCGGGTTTGGCATTTTGTCCCCGAGGCAAAGGTCGGAGATCGGGTCTCCGCTGGGGACGTCCTCGGAACCGTAGAAGAGACCGCCGCCGTGACCCAGAAGATCATGGTGCCCTACGGCGTCAGCGGCACGGTCAAGAGAATCGAAGCCGGTGATTTTATTGTCACCGATCCCATCGCGGTGCTGGACTGCGATGGAAAAGAGCGCCCTGTGACCATGCTGCAGAAGTGGCCGGTCCGCCGGGGCCGCCCGTACCAGAAGAAGCTGCCCCCGGCAACGCCGCTGGTCACAGGCCAGCGCGTCATCGACACGTTCTTCCCCATTGCCAGAGGCGGTGTGGCCGCCGTTCCCGGTCCCTTCGGCAGCGGCAAGACGGTCATTCAGCACCAGCTGGCCAAATGGGCGGAGGCGGATATTGTTGTCTACATTGGCTGCGGCGAGCGCGGCAATGAAATGACGGACGTTCTAAATGAATTCCCCGCACTGAAGGACCCGAAGACCGGCCGTTCCCTGATGGAGCGCACGGTCCTGATCGCCAACACGTCGGATATGCCTGTCGCCGCCCGGGAGGCGTCGATTTATACCGGCATTACCATTGCCGAGTATTTCCGCGACATGGGCTATTCCGTTGCCCTGATGGCTGACTCCACATCCCGCTGGGCTGAGGCTCTGCGTGAGATGTCCGGCCGTCTGGAAGAGATGCCCGGTGAAGAAGGCTATCCGGCCTACCTCGGCTCCCGCCTGGCCCAGTTCTATGAACGCGCCGGTGAAGTCGTCACCCTGGGCAAGGACGCCCGGGTGGGCACTTTGTCCGTCATCGGCGCAGTCTCGCCTCCGGGCGGCGATATCTCCGAGCCCGTCTCCCAGGCGACGCTGCGGATCGTCAAGGTCTTCTGGGGCCTGGATTCGGCCCTAGCCTATAAGCGCCATTTCCCGGCCATCAACTGGCTGACCAGCTACTCGCTGTATCTGGATTCTATGGGCAAATGGTTTGATGAGAAGGTCTCCCCCGAATGGATGCGCTGCCGCCAGGCGATGATGAGCCTGCTGCATGATGAGGCGGAGCTGGACGAGATCGTCAAGATGGTCGGTATGGACGCCCTGTCTGCCGGTGACCGGCTGAAAATGGAGGCAGCCCGGTCCATCCGTGAGGACTTCCTGCACCAGAACTCGTTCCACGAGGTCGATACCTATTCCTCCCTGAAAAAGCAGCTTCTGATGATGCAGCTGGTGCTGGCCTTCTACAAGCAGGCAAAGGGAGCACTGGCAACGGGCGCTTCCATCAATGATCTCTTGAAAATGCCTGTCCGTGAGCGGATCGGTCGATTCAAGTACACGCTGGAAGAAAATCTGGATGTGGAATACGACGATATCACTGAGGCGCTTTGCCATGAAATTGCTGTGTGTTGTAGCTAGGAGGACCTCTGATGCCGAAAGAATATAAAACCATTCAGGAAGTCGCGGGCCCGCTGATGCTGGTCCACGGCGTGGAAAACGTATTTTATGACGAGCTGGGCGAGATCGAGCTGGCCAGCGGCGAGATTCGCCGCTGCAAGGTGCTGGAGGTCAACGGCGATGACGCGCTGGTGCAGCTGTTTGAAAGCTCCACCGGTATCAACCTCTCCAACAGTAAGGTCCGCTTCCTGGGCCGTACCATGGAGCTGGGCGTCTCGGAGGACATGCTGGGCCGCGTCTTCGACGGCCTGGGCCGCCCCATCGACGGCGGCCCAGAGATTCTGCCCGACGCCCGGATGGATATCAACGGCCTGCCCATGAACCCGGCGGCCCGAAACTATCCGCAGGAGTTTATCCAGACAGGCATCTCCGCTATCGACGGGCTGAACACGCTGGTCCGCGGTCAGAAGCTGCCGATCTTCTCGGCCTCTGGCCTGCCCCATTCGAATCTGGCGGCGCAGATCGCCCGGCAGGCAAAGGTCCGGGGCAAGGACGAGCAGTTTGCCGTCGTCTTTGCCGCCATGGGCATCACGTTTGAAGAATCCAACTTCTTCGTCGAATCCTTCCAGGAGACCGGTGCCATTGACCGGACGGTCCTGTTCATCAACCTGGCCAACGACCCGGCCGTCGAGCGGATCGCGACGCCCCGTATGGCGCTGACGGCGGCGGAATACCTGGCCTTTGAAAAGGGCATGCACGTCCTGGTCATCCTGACGGATATCACGAACTACGCCGACGCGCTGCGTGAGATCTCCGCCGCCCGGAAGGAAGTCCCCGGCCGCCGCGGCTACCCCGGCTATATGTATACCGATCTGGCGACGCTGTACGAGCGCGCCGGTCGCCAGAAGGGGAAGGACGGCTCCATCACCATGATCCCCATCCTCTCCATGCCGGAGGACGACAAGACCCATCCCATCCCGGACCTAACCGGCTATATCACCGAGGGCCAGGTCATCCTGAGCCGTGAGCTGTACCGCAAGGGCATTATGCCGCCCATCGACGTGCTGCCGTCGCTGTCTCGTCTGAAGGATAAAGGCATCGGCGAGGGCAAGACCCGCGCTGACCATGCCAACACCATGAACCAGCTGTTCGCGGCCTATGCCCGAGGCAAAGAGGCTAAGGAGCTCATGGTTATCCTGGGCGAAGCGGCGCTGTCGGACATTGACCTCATCTACGCCAAATTTGCCGATGAGTTTGAGCGGGAGTATGTCTCCCAGGGATTTACGACGGACCGGGATATCGAAGAAACGCTGAACATCGGCTGGAAGCTGCTGAGCATTCTGCCCCGTAGCGAGCTCAAGCGGATCGACGACAAGTATCTGGATCAGTATTACGGCAAATTCTAAGCCGCAAGGCAGAAAGAGGTGACGTCAGTGGCGACGACCCAAGTGAACCCCACAAGAATGGAGCTGACACGTCTCAAAAAGAAGCGCACCACGGCGGTGCGTGGGCATAAGCTGCTGAAGGATAAACGCGATGAGCTGATGCGCCAGTTTCTGGACCTGGTCCGGGAGAATATGGCGCTGCGGCAGAAGGTCGAAGCCGGGATCCGTGCGGCCAATACGAATTTTGTGATGGCCAAGGCCGCCATGTCCGAGGCAACGCTGCGCACGGCGCTGATGTGCCCGAAGCAGGAGGTCAGTCTGGATGTCAGCAGCCGGAACGTCATGAGCGTGGATGTGCCGGTCTTCGGCTACCGGACCCGCACGGCGGATGAGAATGACATCTACTCCTATGGCTTTGCCTTTACGCCCCAGGATCTGGACGGCGCGGTACAGTCGCTGGCGCAGATCCTGCCGGATATGCTGCGCCTGGCCGAAGTGGAAAAATCCTGCCAGCTTATGGCCGAGGAGATCGAAAAGACCCGCCGCCGCGTCAATGCGCTGGAGCATGTCATTATCCCGGAGACGGAGAAGAATATCAAGTTTATTACCATGAAGCTGGATGAAAACGAACGCAGCACCCAGATCCGTCTGATGAAGGTCAAGGATATGATGCTGGAGCAGACGCATCATTACAGCCGGAAGCAGCAGGGCTACGCGGTCGAAATCGAGACGGACCCCTGAGCTCCGAGCCAATTGCATTTTCAAAAATCCCCGGCT
>CAUBIP010000009.1 GCA_958436045.1 uncultured Oscillospiraceae bacterium
CTTTTTCAGCAGGGTGTTCGTCATGTCCGTGACCTGCCGCTGGGCCTCCATCGCCTTTTGCGCATGGCTCAGGCCCAGCGCCAGGACCATCTGGCTCTTCCACAGCGGAATGGTGTTGACCAGGGAGGTCTGGATCTTTTCCGACATCAGCGTATCATTATTCTGGATCATCCGGATCTGCGGCGCCATCTGCAGGCAGATGACCCGGGTCAGCTCCAGATCATGCAGCTTCTTCTCAAAGCGCTGGCACTGATTGGCAAAGTCGTTGGCCCGCTGGGCGTCCTCCGCCAGGCCGGACTGCTGCGCCGCGGCCTGCAGAGCAGGCAGGGTCTCGTTCTGCTCCTTGGCAAGGCGCTGCCGCCCGGCCAGGATATACATCGTCAGCTGCTTGTAGTACTCGAGGTTCTTTTCATACATCTGGTCCAGCAGGGCCGTGTCCTTCATGAGCTGGATCTGATGGCTCTGGAGCTGGCGGCTGATCTTATCCACATTGGCCTCGGCCTTATCGTACTTGGCCTTCATGAGCTGGGTGCCGCGGCTGGCCTTTTTGAACAGGCCCAGCAGCCCCTTGCGCTCCTGCTCTGCATCGAAGCCCTTGAGCTCCACGACCAGCTCGCTGACCATATCCCCGACCTCGCCCATATCCTTTGTCCGGACATTTTCCAGGGCATTGGCGGAGAAATCCGCGATATTTTTCTGCGCTGCCGCGCCGTACTGCAGCACCAAATTGGAATCGGTGATGTCGATCTTCTCCGCGAAGGCCGCTACCGCCGCCTGCTCCTCCGGGCTCAGCTGCGCCAGCTCCGGCCCGGCCTCCGGGCGCGTATCCGGCTGGTCGTTCAAGGGGGCAGTCTGCAGCTCTGCCACCGGTTTTTCCGTCAGCTCCGGCGTCTGTGTAAGATCCGGAGTCAAGGTCAACTGCGGGATTTTTTCTTCCATGGTAGCATTCTCCTTCCGGTCACCGACCAAGCGTGGCGGCATTTATTCCGTTTCTAGTATAAAGCTCCGGGCATCGGAAGTCAAGATTTTCGCGAAAACAGGCGGTTGACAGCCTCCGGCTCTGTCGAATATAATAGCCTTGCTGCGCATTTTGCGTGCAAAGTGCAAAAAAGGGGCGCTTTTCAAGAAAGCGCCCCATCGAAACAAAGCGGAACGGCCTGCGCCGGAGTGGTCTGAGCCAGTGTGCCGCCCTGGGCCTTGCTTCTCTACCGTTCTATGACAGGCAGCGACGATTTGTGACAGCCGCGGCAGTTCTATTGTTTCAGAATTCGGAGGTATTATGTATGATTAAGCTCGCTCCCTCGATTCTCTCTGCAGATTTTGTCAATCTGCAGCGGGATATTGACGCTCTGGCAAAGGCCGGTGCGGACTATGTCCACGTGGACGTGATGGACGGCGCATTTGTCCCGAATATCACCATTGGTATGCCCGTCGTCGCCGCGATCCGGCGCATCACCGATCTGCCGCTGGACGTTCATCTGATGATCGACCGGCCGGTCCGCTATGTAGAGGAATTCTGCAAGGCCGGGGCGGACATCGTCACGATCCACGTCGAAGCCGATACCCTGGAGCACAACCTGCAGGCGCTGCAGCTCATCCGGCAGGCAGGCGTCCGCGCCGCCGTCAGCGTAAAGCCGAAGACCCCGGCGGAGGCTGTCGCGCCGTATCTGGAGCTGGTCGATCTCATCCTGGTCATGACCGTGGAGCCCGGCTTTGGCGGCCAGAAATTCATGGCAGACATGATGCCCAAGCTCGCGGCGATCCGGGAAATGATTGACCGGCAGAACCCTACCTGTGAGTTGGAGGTCGACGGCGGTGTCAATCTTGAAACCGCAAAAACTTGCGTCCACCATGGCGCCAACGTCCTGGTGGCAGGCTCGGCCTATTTCAAGGCGCAAGATCAAATCGCCTTTGCAGACGCCATTCACCGCACAATTTGAGTGCGCTGTATTCCTGCGATAAAAAAACGGAATCGGCCAAAATTATGGTCGGTTCCGTTTTTTCGTATCGTTCAGCGCAGGAAGCCCAGCGAACGGATGATGGCAGGCTCCTTAGCCTTGCCGCTGCAGATCTGGAAGAAGCTGATGATCCGCAGCACCAGCAGAATGATCATGCACACGCCGCCTGCAATGGGGATAATAAATGTCCAGAACAGCACGGCGGAGATCAGCACCAGCAAAATGCCTACGACCTCAATCTTCAGCGCCTGGCGCAGATGGAACGCCACGTAACGTGACTCCTTGCTGGCCAGCAGCGCGATGATAATGCCGAGCCAGCCTGTGAGATACATCAGCATAGCAAAGACCTTGTTATCAGAAATATCCTGGGCGGAAAATTCCTTCGTGTGGTCATACGGGTCGACATACGGCGCGGCCTGCGCCGGATTCTGCTGGGGCGGCTGGTATGCAGCCTGGGGCGCTGCCTGCGCTTCCGGGCCTTGCCCATCCCGCAGCGGCGTGCCGCACTGGGTGCAGAATGCCGCCTCGTCATTTAACTGTGCGTTACACACAGGGCAGTTTTTCATATTCGATGCCTCCTATTGCTCTGTTTTCTTCAGTATAATGCCATCTTACGCCGGAATCAATAGAAATTTTCTTAATAATTCCCCTGCCGCTCCGGGCCGAGGAGCGCGACGCTGAGATCGTTGACATTCGTCCCCGTCGGGCCGGTCTTAATCAGGCCGCCGCAGGCCTCCAGCGCGTGGTATGCGTCGTTCCGGGCCAGCACATCGGGAATTGAGATCCCTTGCCGCGCCAGAGCCGCTTGGGTCTGGCCGTCCACATAGCCACCAGCGGCGTCCGTCGGACCGTCTGTTCCGTCTGAGCCGAAGGAAAAAATGGCAAGCGCCCGCTGCCCCGCGATCTGTGCCGCCGCGGACAGGGCAAGCTCCTGGTTGCGCCCGCCCAGGCCCGGCCCCATCACATGCACGACGGTCTCACCGCCTGCCAGCAGCGCCCGGGGACCGGATCTTACCAGGGCCTCCCGTGCCAGCCAGCGCCCGGCATCCCGGGCCTCGCTCTGCAGGCAGTCTGTCAAAATTTCCACGTCGTAGCCCAAGCGCCTGCACGTCCGCGCCGCGGCATCCACCAGTTGGCGGACGCTGCCGGTGACGATGCTTTGGGCGTTGGGCAGCGCGCTTGGCGTCGGGCGGCGCAGGCAGGCAAGCGCCTGGGGTGAGAGCCGCAGTGCGTATCTGTTTACGATCTCCAGCGCTTCTTCCGCCGTCGAGCGGTCCGGGCAGGCCGGGCCTGAGGCGATCATATCCAGCCGGTCACCCAGGACGTCGGACAGGACGACGGACCAGACCTGTGCCGGGGCGCAGTGCAGCGCAAACCGCCCGCCCTTGACCGCAGACAGGCGTTTTCGGATGGTATTGACCTGGGTGATCGCCGCGCCGCAGGCCAGCAGCTGCTGCGTCACATCCGCCAGCTCCTGGGGTGGCAGGAGCGGCTGCTCAAACAGCGCCGAGCCGCCGCCGGAGAGCAGGAACAGCACCTGATCGGCTGGGGTCAAATTTTCCGTCAGCGCCAACGCTTGGTCCGTGGCGGCATACGTCGCCGCGTCGGGGACCGGGTGCCCCGCCTCCAGCACCTGCAGCGGCGCAGGCAGCGGCACCCCGTGGCCGTGCTTTGTGATAACGATGCCCGCGTGCACATGCCCGTCCAAGGCCTGCAGCGCAGCAGATGCCATCGGGCAGGCCGCCTTGCCCACCGCAACTAAAATACGCCGCCCATGGCACGGCGGCAGCTGCGCCAGCGCCCGGGTGACCGCCGCCTCCGGCTGCACCACTGCGATGGCCTCGCGCAGGATCGTCTGCGCATCCGCATAGAGATTCATGCAGTTTCCTCCCGCGCCGTCAGCACGCCGCCGCCCAGGACCAGATCACCGTCGTAAAATACCGCCGCCTGGCCCGGCGTGATGGCCCGCTGGGGCGTGTCAAATACCAGCTTTGCCCAGCCACCGGCCAGCGGCGTGACGACAGCGTCCTGCTCCGGCTGGCGGTAACGGATCTTTACCCGGCAGCGCACCGGCTCCGCCGGGGTCTGGCCCGAGATCCAATTGACATCCTCCACAAACGCCGCGCGCCGATAAAGGGCCGCGCTGTCAGACAGCACGACGGTATTGTCCGCCGGGCAGATCGCGCAGACATAGCGCTTGACCGGCAGGTCCAGCCCCAGGCCCCGGTGCTGGCCGATGGTGTAGCGGATAATGCCCCGGTGCCGCCCCAGCACATGCCCCGCCGGGTCGACAAAATCGCCGCAGGGCGCGGCTTTGCCCGTCAGGCGTTCAATGGCGGCGGCGTAATCGCCGTCGGGGACGAAGCAGATATCCTGACTGTCCGGCTTTTGGGCGTTTTGCATGCCGCCCTCCGCCGCCAGCGCCCGGGTCTCAGCCTTTTCCATCTCCCCCAGGGGAAACAGTGTCTTTGCAAGCTGCGCCTGGGTCATGGTGTAGAGGACATAGCTCTGGTCTTTTCGCTCATCCCGCGCCTTGCGGAGCTGGTAGCGGCCGTTTTCCTGCGTGATGCGGGCGTAATGGCCAGTGGCAATGGCGTCGCAGCCCAATTCCTCCGCCCGGTGGAAGAGCTTTTCAAATTTCAGATAGCGGTTGCAGTCGATACAGGGGTTCGGCGTTTTGCCCTGGCGGTAGCTGGCAATGAATTTGTCCATGACCTTTTCCCGAAATTCAACGGAGAAATTGAACGTATAATGCCGCATCCCCAGCTGCCAGGCGGCGCTGCGGGCATCCTGCACATCGTCGAGACTGCAGCAGGTGTGGCCTCGGCTCAGGCCGATGTCCTCATTTTGATAGAGCTTCATCGTGCAGCCGATGCAGGTATGCCCCGCGTCGGTCAGCAGTTTTGCCGCCACGCTGGAATCCACGCCGCCGCTCATGGCCACTAAAATCTTCATGCTGCCGCCTCCCACTGTAATTTGCAACTAATTTAGTATGTTATTCGCATTATAAACCGGCGGCTACCCGTTGTCAACGGCAGCCGCCGGTGTTTACTGTTTTTGCAGATAGTCCTTCAGGAATAAAACTGCCTTTTCATACCCCGCAAAGCCGCAGCCCGCGTAGGTCTGGACACAGGCCATCCCGGCATAAGACACCTGCCGGAACGCCTCCCGAGCGCTGACATCGGAAAGATGCACCTCCACCGCCGGGATGCGCACCGCCTTGAGGGCATCCAGGATCGCCACACTTGTATGGGTATAGGCTGCGGGGTTGATGACGATACCGTCATACACGCCATAAGCCGCCTGGATCTCGTCCACCAGGGCCCCCTCGTGATTGGATTGGAACACCCGGCACTCGATGCTCTCCCGCTGGCAGACTCCCTCGACGTAGGAGACGAGGGCGTCATAATTTCGGTCGCCGTAGATCTCCGGCTCCCGCAGCCCCAGCAGGTTCAGGTTCGGGCCGTTCAGGATCAAAAGCTTCATTGCAGCACCTCCAAAAGCTTCGCCAGCGTCTCGGCAAGCGGGCCGTCATTTTCCACGGTATAGGCAGCAAAAGCCGCATAGCGGTCCCGCCGCTGGGCGTAGATTGCCGCCGCGCTCATTCGCTGGGAGATGGGCCGTCCGCCCACCGGCAGCCGGTCCAGCGGCCGCTTGACCCAGACGACGCGCCCATTTTGCCGCAGCAGCGGCGCATTGCCCGGCCGGGTGACGCAGCCGCCGCCGGTGGCGATGACTGCGCCGGAGCCTTTCCCCAGCGCCGCCAGCGTCTGCGTCTCCAGCGCACGGAAGGCCGCCTCGCCGTCGCAGCGGAAAATCTCCGGGATGCTGCGGCCCGTCCGCTGCTCCAGGACGGCATCCGCATCGTAAAAGGGACGGCCCAACCGGTCGGCCAAGGCCTTGCCCAGGGTCGTCTTGCCGCAGCCAGGCATGCCGATGAGGACGATATTCTGCATCTGCCCCGCCAGGCTGCGGGTGATGCGTTCGATCTCGCTGTCAGCAATGGCACGGCCGGTGAAGAGCTCCGCGGCCCGCTTTGCCTGGGCCACCAGCATCTCAAGGCCCCCATTGCAGGCGATGCCCCGGCGCTCCGCCTGAAGCAGCAGTGCTGTGCGGGCCGGATTATAAATGAGGTCCAGGACTCCCTCCAGCCGGGGGAACCCGGCTAGGTCAAGCGGCGACGCACCATTGTTCGGGTACATGCCCACCGGCGTGGCGTTGGCAATGATCTGCGCGTCGGCATGGCGCGCCAGATTTTGATAATTATCCGGCCCCCGGCGGGAGATGACGACGACCTCCCGCGCCCCCAGGTCCCGCAGGGCCTGCTGGACGGTCAGGCTGACGCCGCCGTTGCCCAGCACCAGGGCCTTTTTTCCGGCGATGGCAAAATCCCGGGCCATATAGCAAAAGCCGTCGTAATCCGTGTTAGCGCCATACCAACCGTCGGCGCGGCGCACCAGGGTGTTGACGCTGCCGATCCGCGCCGCTGCCGGAGACAGGGCCTTGCAATACGGGAGCACCGCTTTTTTATACGGGATCGTGACATTCATCCCGGCTAACTCCGTCGTGCGCAGAAACGCATCCAGCCGCTCCGGCGCGACCTCGTAGAGGTCGTAGGGGTAAGACGCCAGCTGCGCATGGAGCTGCGGGGAGTAGCTGTGGCCTAGCTTCTCCCCCAAAAGGCCGTAGCGCTGCATCAGATGACCTCCGAATAGCTGCCCAAATACTTGCACTCCTCGCACAGGTCGCCCAGCTCGCAGATGAGCTGTACGAATTCATCGGAATAGATGGAGGTCTCCAGATCGAAATAGAACATGAATTCAAAATCCCGGTCCGGCAGCGGGCGGCTCTCCAGCTTCTGCAGGTTGATGCCCAGGGCATACAGCCGCGCCAGGACCTTATACAGCGCGCCGGGGCGATGGGGCAGGATCATCATCAGCGTCGTCTTATCCGCACCGGGATAAATTTCCGGCTTGCGGGAGATGCAGATAAAGCGGGTGTGGTTGTTGCCGTTGTCCTGCACGGTGGATTCCAGGCACTGCAGGCCGTAGAGCTCCGCGCAGCGGTAGGACGACAGCGCCGCGACGTCGCTGCGGTCCGACTGGGCGACCATCGCCGCTGCCTCGGCAGTATTTTCGCAGCAAGTGACCTTTGCATCCGGCATGGACTTGAGGAAATCAGCGCACTGGGCAATGGCCTGTTCGTGGGAATAGATCTCCCGAATCTGGGCCTTTTTCGTATTGGGCTTGGCCAGCAGGCAGTGATTGACCTTGATGCGGGTGGAGCGGACGATATAGAAATTATGTTCGACCATCAGATCATAGACCTGCTTGACAGAGCCCGCCGTGCTGTTTTCAATGGGGATGATGCCATACTCGCACAGCCCGCTCTCGATGGCGGAGAAAACGCCCTCGAAATTCTTCACATACATCACATGGGGATTGGCAAAGATTCGCTCGCAGGCCATGGTGGAGAAGGAGCCGTCGACGCCCTGGCAGACGACCTGTGCCGACTTCGGAAACAGCTTCGGCGTGTTCTCGATGGCATTGTGGATCAGTTCGTACTGCTCTGTCGTATTGGCCACCAGGCGGCTCTGATAAGAGCGGCTGAGCTCAAACAGCAGGGAGTAGAGAACCCGCGTATAGTCCTGCATATCGGCCCGGGCCGCCGCCGAGACCCGCGCCAGCTTTTCCCGCTCTCTGGCCGCGTCCAGTACCGGCAGATGGTTTTCCTTTTTGTAGTCGGCAATCTGCCCGGCAATATCCATCCGCTGCTCGATGAGCTGCACCAGTTGGCCGTCGACCTCGTCGATTTTTTCTCTGAGTTCCTGCAAATTCATAGCGCTTCTCCTTCCAATAATGCATCATATACCGCAACTGCCGCCGCCGCCTCAACACAAGGCTGCGCCCGCAGCACAATACAGGGGTCATGCCTGCCGTGGATAACCAGCTCCGCTTCCGCCTGCCGCGCCAGGTCCACGCTGCGCTGGGGCAGCGCGATGGACGGCGTCGGCTTGAAGGCCACCCGGAATGTCAGGGGCATCCCGGTCGTCATGCCGCCGAGGATCCCGCCGTGGTGGTTCGTTTTTGTTTTGACAACGCCGTTTTCCAGATAAAACGGGTCGTTGTGTTCGCTGCCCGTCAGGTTGGCCGCGTCAAAGCCGCTGCCAAAGTCAATGCCCTTGACCGCCGGGATGCCGAAGGCCGCCTGGGCAATACGGTTTTCCATCCCGCCGAACATTGGCTCGCCCAGCCCCACCGGCAATCCCGTGACGCAGCAGCCGATGACGCCGCCGACGGAATCGCCCCGGGCCATGGCCGCCTCCACAGCGGCGTCCATCCCCGCTTGGTCTGTTTTGCCGCCGATGGCGAGAATCTCCGACGTGACAGCGATGCCCCACCGCTCTAAAAGCTGCAGGCAAATGCCGCCTGCGACGCACAGCGGCGCCGTCATCCGGCCGGAGAATTGGCCGCCGCCTGCCACATCGCGGCTGTCGCCGAAGCGGCACATAGCTGGGTAATCCGCATGGCCGGGGCGGGGCACGTGGCGCAGGTTTTCATAGTCGCCACCGCGGGTGTTCGTGTTATAAATGACGGCAGTCACCGGCGCGCCGCAGGTGCGGCCACCGGCCAGGCCCGCGATAAATACCGGCTTGTCCGCCTCACGCCGGGTCGTCGTGCCTCGCTTTCTGCCGGGGGCGCGGCGGTCCAGAAACGCCTGGAGCTTAGCTTCATCGATCGAAAGTCCCACCGGCAGCCCTTCCATCGTCACGCCGATGGCTGGGGCGTGGGACTGGCCGAAGATGGTAAAGCGGAACCGCGTTCCGTAGGTGTTGCTCATGCCTCTTCCTCCCATGCGATCTGCCCGCCCAGGCTGGCAAAGGCCTGCCAGAAGGCCGGGTAGGATTTTTCCACCGCCTGCGCGCCCCGCAGCGTGACCGGCCCGGTGCAGAGCAGTGATGCGATGGCGGCGCTCATGGCGATGCGATGGTCGCCGCAGCTGTCGCAGACGCCGCCGGGCAGACGGTCCTTGCCATAGATCTCCAGGCTGTCCGGGCCCGCCGCACCGCTGCCGCCCAGTGCTTCGATCAGCGCCAGGGTCGTGGCGATGCGGTCACTTTCTTTTAAGCGCAGACGGCCGATGTCCGTGAACCGGGTTGTCCCCGGTGTCCCTGCGGCGACGACAGCCAAGGCGGGGATTAGGTCCGGAATATCCCGGCCGGGGATCGTCGCGTTTCCTTTTCGGATCGCCGCCAGGGCGCCATGCACGCGGCGGTCGCCCTGCTTCGACGCCAGGTCCAGACCGGTGCAGTCGATCTCCGCTCCCAGGGCGTTGGCGCAGAGCCAGAAGGCCCCGCCGGACCAGTCGCCCTCCACCTGCAGCCTGCCGGGGCTGCGATAGCCCCCGGGTGCAACGGTGATGGTATTTTCCTCCCAGCGCGTCTCGACGCCGAAGCGGCCCAGAGCCTGGCAGGTCATCTCCAGATAGCCCGCCGATTCCAGCTGACCGGTCAGGTCGATCCGTCCGCCGCCCAGAAGCGGCAGGGCAAACAGTAAGCCCGTGATAAACTGGGAGGAGATATTGGCCGCCATGGTAAACTGGCCGCTCGCCAGGCGTCCCGTCAGCCGGATCACATCCGGCTGGGGCCGTGCCAGGGCAACGCCGTGGCGACACAGCTCCTCCCACAGGGGCGAAAGGGGCCGCTCCGGCAGCCGCCCCGCCAGACGGAAGGTGCAATCCGCGCCCAGGGCCGCCGCCACCGGCAGCAGGAACCGCAGCGTCGAGCCGCTCTCCCGGCAGGGCAGCACCCCGCCGGGCCAGGCTGCCCGCATGGGCATGACCCAGAAGCTTCCATTTTTATATTGTATCTCCGCCCCCAGGGCCCGCAGGCAATCGACTGTGGCGTCGATATCCGCCGAGCGGGCCGGGCAAAGGATCTCCGTCTGCGTATCCGCCAGAGCCGCGCAAATGAGCAGACGATGGGCCTGGGATTTGGAGGACGGCGCGGCCACTCGGCCGGAGAGGACATGCGGTGTCAGGATCGCCAGCATCGTCACAGCCCCGCTTTCATAAAGTCTTCCAATGCCACAACGGGCATATTCTCCAACCGGCAGGCGCCGATGCGCTCCGGCACGACGACGCGGATCGCGCCGCCCCGGCGTTTTTTATCCGCCAGCATAACGCCGCACAGAGCAGCCAACGGGTACGCCGTCCGGTCCGGCAGGCCAAATTTCCGCACCACCGCGCCGATGCGCCCCGCGCAATCAGCCGGGCAGATGCCCCGAACACTGGCCGCCCGGGCGACTGTCGCCATACCGATGGCCACCGCCCTGCCGTGGGAAACGGCAAACGCGCTGCACGCCTCGACAGCGTGGCCCAGCGTGTGGCCCAGATTCAGGAGCTGGCGCTGGCCGTTGTCAAATTCATCGGCGGCCACGACATCCCGCTTCATCTCCACGCAGCGGGTGATGACCCGCTCCCGGTCAAACGCCAGGCCGTGCTGCTCCAAATGTGCAAACAGCGCTTCGTCGCCGAGGACGCCGTATTTGATAACCTCAGCGCAGCCGTCGGCAAAGATCTCCTCCGGCAGGGTCTGCAGCGTATCAGGATCGCACAGGACGAGACACGGCTGCCAGAAGGCCCCGGCCAGGTTTTTTCCGGCGTCCAGATCAATGGCCGTCTTACCGCCGACGGAGGAGTCGACCGCCGCCAGCAGCGTCGTCGGGACCTGGGCAAAAGCGATGCCCCGCAGGTACGTCGCCGCCGCAAAGCCCGCCAGATCCCCGGGAACGCCACCGCCCAGGGCGACAATGGCATCCGTCCGGGTCAGGTGCTGCTCCGCCAGGAAATTCAAAAGCTTCAGATACGTCGCGGCGCATTTGGACTGCTCCCCATGGGGGAAGGCAAACGTGCAGACCGCAAAGCCCGCCTGCGTCAGCGATGCTTCCGCCTGCGCGCCATAGAGGTCCCGGACGGTATCGTCCGTCACGATGCAGACCCGCTCCCCCGGCACCTGCGCCCGCAGCAGCGGGCCCAGTTCCGGCAGAATGCCGCTGCCAATGTATACCGTGTAGTTTCGAGAAGCTGTCACTTCAATGTTCTTCATCGCTTATCAATCTCTTTCTTCCGCATTCTGCCCTCGTCCAGCAGCTGCCGGAGACGGGGCGCGTCCGCCGACGCAATGGCGTCGCGGTACTGACCCAGGGCTTCAATGAGTCCATCCAGCTCCCGCAGCAGATAGTCGCCGTTTTCTAAAAACAGCTCTGTCCACATATCCGGGTTCAGCCAAGCGACCCGGGTCAGGTCCTTATAGCTGCCAGCGGAAAAGCCCTTGTGCTGCCCCGCCGTTGGGCTTTTGATATACGCGTTGGAGACGACATGGGCCAGCTGCGACGTGAAGGCGATCATCTCGTCGTGCTTCTCCGCCGTCGTGACGGTGATGCTGCCGAAGCCCGCCGGGGCCAGCAGCGCTTTGATCTCCTCCAAAAACGCCATGTCGTCGTACCGGGGCGGGACGATGACCATCGGCGCGCCGTGGAAGAGATTGCTCCGGGCGTATTTTAACCCCGAATTGTGCGTTCCCGCCATGGGGTGCCCACCGATAAATGTAAAGCCGTAGCGCGCGGCCAGGGCAAAGCCCACCTGGCAGATATGCCGCTTCGTGCCCAGACAGTCGATGACCGTCCGGCCCGCCAGGCACGGGGCCATCTCCTGCAGCCACGCCTCGCTGCCAGCCGGGTAGGCTGCCAGGAGGATGAGGTCGCATGCTGCGATCTTGTCCTGCGTCAACGCGCCGTCGATGCAGCCGCTCAGGGCCGCGAATTCCTGGATTACCTGGTTTTGGTCCAGCCCCCAGACCGTATGCCCTGCCTCATGATACGCCTTGGCCATGGAGCCGCCGATGAGCCCCAGTCCGACAATTCCGACCGTCATGCACCGATGACCTCCCGGATGCGCAGGACCTGCTTGGCAACTGCATCAAACTGGTCCGGCGTCAGAGATTGGGCGCCGTCGCACAAGGCGTGCATCGGATCGTTGTGGACCTCGATCATAATGCCATCGGCCCCGCTGGCAGCAATGGCGTTGGCCATCGGCGCGACAAGGCGCGCTTTGCCCGTGGCGTGGCTCGGGTCGGCGATGACCGGCAGGTGCGTCAGCTCATGCAGCACTGGGATGGCCGAGACGTCCAGGGTATTGCGGGTGAAGGTCTCGTAAGAGCGGATCCCCCGTTCGCAGAGGATGATCTTTTCATTGCCGCCGGACATAATATATTCTGCGCTCATCAGCAGCTCCTTCAGCGTCCCGGCGATGCCGCGCTTGAGGAGGATCGGCTTATCCGTCTTGCCCAGGGCCCGCAGCAGCTCGAAGTTCTGCGCGTTCCGGGCGCCGACCTGGATGATATCCACGTCGTCGAACAGGTCCAGATGATTGATGCTCATGATCTCCGAGACGATGGGCAGGCCCGTCTCCCGTTTGGCTTCGGAGAGGAGCTTCAGGCCGTCCGCCTTCAGGCCCTGGAAGTCATACGGCGAGGTGCGGGGCTTGAACGCGCCGCCCCGAAGCACATTGGCACCGGATGCCTTGACCCGCTTAGCGATGCCGATAATCTGCTCCTCCGTCTCCACGGAGCACGGCCCGGCGATCATGCAGAAATTGCCGCCGCCGATCTTGACGCTGCCCAGGTCGATGACCGTATCGTCCGGGTGGAATTTCCGGTTGCACTTTTTATAGGGTTCGCTGACCACCTGCACATTGGAGACAATATCCAAGCTCTGCAGCAGTTCCTTATCGATCTTGCTTGTATCGCCGACGAGGCCGAGGACGGTATAGTCCTTGCCTTCGGAAATGTGCACCTCCAGTTCCTGGCGTTCCAACCAAGAGATCAGGTGCTCTCTTTGCTCCTTGGTTGCGTTGGGCTTCAATACTGCGATCATACTTCATTCGCTCCTGTCACTGATTTTTTGCCGCTGCCTGTGCGGGGCAAAAAGAAAACGCCGCACAGTCTGTTCTGTGCAGCGCCCGAAGGATTCAAATACATGGGATTTTATTTTTCTGCAGCACAAAACACTATTACTTTGTAATAAAGTAATAGGTAAAAAACTTGCCTGCAGAAACAAAATGCATCATGCGATTTGATCTCCTTTCCTGATTTAACACTAAACTAGCACAAAATAACCCGCTTGTCAATTCCCCGCGAAAAAATTTTTTACGCAGCCGGGAAACCACGGCTGGGCTCCACTAGGCTCCTCAGAAATTGATATTATCCGTCTCCAGGGCAGAAAGGTCAAAGGAAATGGACTTGGCAGCCTCCGTCACCAGCTTGACCGCCTGGTCAAACTCCCGCCAGGATGCGCCGCGCATGGCGCTGACGATGCTGATAGCGTACCGGGCGCGGCCCGTCCGGTCAAAAATCGGCGCGCCGACAGATTGCAGACCGGTGTTATACTCGCCCCGCTCCACAGCGTATCCTCGCTGCCGGACCTCCTCCAGCTGGGTCTTGAGCGAATCCATCGACTGGATGGCCTGGGGCGTATAGGGCCGCAGGGCAAGCTTTTCCAGCACGCGCCGCTGCTCCAGCTCCGGCATAAAGGCCAGGATGGCCTTGCCCTGGGTCGTGCAATGCAGCGGTACGCTGCTGCCCGCCTCGGCGCAGACCTGGAAGCCCTCATTCGGCTCGGCACAGGCGACCAGCAGCAGCTCATCCCCGCACAGCCGGGAGAGATAGACCGACTCCTGGATCGTATTGACGATATGCAAAAGCCGCGGCCGCGCCAGCTGCACGCCCTGCCAGGAGCTGCTGACCTTGCCGCCCAAAGCCATCAGGCGATAGCCCAGCCAATAGCGGCCGTCCGCCTCGCTCTGCTCCACAGCCCGCACCTCCCGCAGGGAGACCAGCATTGCGTGAATCGTGCTCTTGGCCCAGCCTGTCATATGGGTCAGCTCCGTCAGAGAGAGCGGCCGCCCGGCAGCCCAGAGCTGATTCAGGAGGACAAAGGCCTTTTCCACGGATTGTACTTTTTTCTTCTGCTCCGGCATACCGGCAACCCCTTTCTGTGCGGCGGCGAGGGGATCGACGGCCGCATAATCCAGCGCGGCGCAGCGCCGCGCGACATAATTTCCAGCAAAGCCGCCGCGTTAGACCGGGCGGCCGCCCCGATAGCCCAGGTCATAGGAAATAGCCGCAGCCGATTCCATCAAAAGCTTGAGCGTTTCGTCGAATTCATTCCAGGCCGTGCCCCGCATCACGCCGACAATGCTGATGGCATAGCGGCACTGGCCGTTGCCGTCAAAGATCGGCACACCAATGGACTGCAAGCCCACCTGGTACTCGCTCCGCTCCAGGGCGTAGCCCCGCTGACGGATCTCCTCCAACTGGCCCCGCAGCGTCTCCCAATCCTGGATTGTCCGGGGTGTGTAGGCGTGCATGCCCTTGCGCTCCAGCATTGCCTTGGCCGTAGCCTCCGGCAAATTGGCCAGAATGACCTTGCCCTGGGACGTGCAGTGCAGCGGGATGCGCGTGCCCTCCTCCGTCGAGACCCGGAAGCCCTCGCTGGGCTCAGCGCAGACCGCCAGTAGCAGGTCGTCCCCGCAAAGGCGCGCCAGATAGGAGGATTCCTTCGTTGTCGTCACGATATGCAGCAGGCGAGCTCTGGCCCGGGAGATCTCGCTCCAGGAGGAGTTGACCGCGCTGCCCAGTTCAAAAAGATGGTAGCCCAGCCGGTATTTGCCGTCTGTCTCGTTCTGCTCGATCACCCGGGAATCGGTCATAGAAGAGAGCATCCCATGAATGGTGCTCTTGGCCCAGCCTGTCATCTGCACCAGCTCTGTCAGTGCCAGCGGCCGCCGGGCTGTCCAAAAGCAGTCCAGCAGTGTGATCGCTTTTTCGATCGAATGTACTTTTCTGCCCTGTGTCGGCATCGTCACAACTCACCTCTCTATTGGCTTGCAAAATCGGTATTATTATACATAATCTGTCCGTCCCTTGTCAAGGAGTTTCACTCTATCCCTCTATTCGTTCGGTTTCTCCGAACAAATTTTGTCGTTATGCATAACAAAATTCACATTTGTAAATTGATTTTGGCCATTTCATGCTTCTCCACCGCCATTCAGAGCTACCGGCCGGAATTTCGCCAATCGTCTCTTGACAGATAAACCCGACTGCTTTTATAATAGTAAGAAGGTTTTTCTGTCAAATGCCACCGGACGCTGCATTCCACCGCGCTATTCTGCGGCCAAAGGCCTGCCCGGCGACATTCCGGCAAACAGGAGGGCTTTATGCGCATATTCGTCATCAACCCCGGCGCCACTTCGACGAAGATCGCCATTTTTGAAGAAGAGACCGCCGTTTTTTCCAAAACCATCACCCACGACGCAGACGCGCTGGCGCCCTTTTCCCAGGTGCTGGACCAGGTAGAATACCGGCTAGCGCTGATCCGCCAGGCGTTAGAGGAGAGCGGCTTCCGCTTGCAGGACCTTGACGCCATCTGCGCCCGGGGCGGGCTGCTGCGCCATATCCCCGCCGGGACCTACCGGATCACCGACCGGGTCCTGGCGGATATTTACCATCCGCCCTACGGAGAGCACGCAGCGAACCTTGGCGTCGTGCTAGCCGATCGGCTGGCCCGCCCGGCGGGGCTGCCTGCGTTTTTCGTCGACCCCGTCAGCGTGGACGAGCTGTCGGGCCTGGCGCGTATCTCCGGCTGCGCCGGGATGGAGCGGGAGAGCTTTTTTCACGCACTGAATCAAAAATGCGCCGCCCGCAAGGCCGCGCAGCAGCTGGGAAAGCCCTATGCGGCCCTGCGGCTCATCGTCGCCCATCTGGGCGGCGGCGTCTCCGTCGCTGCCCATGACCATGGCCGCGTGATCGACAACTATAATGTCAAGGACGATGGCGCCATGGGGATGGATCGGGGCGGTGCGCTGCCGGTGGGCGCGGTCGTGAAGCTCTGCTTCTCTGGCCTTACCCAGGCGGAGGTGCAGGCAAAGCTGGGCAGTGGGGCCGGTGTCTTCTCCTACCTCGGCACGCGGGACCTGCGCCAGGTCGAGCGCCGCGCCTTCCAGGAAGCAGATGCTCAGGCGCTGCAGATCTTCCAGGCCCTGGCCTACCAGCTGGCCAAGGACATCGGCGCTATGGCCGCTGTTCTGCGCTATCAGGTCGACGCCATCGTCTACACCGGCGGCATGGCCCACAGCGACCGCCTGTGCCGGGAGATCAGCAGCTATGTCGGCCCCCTCGCGCCGGTGCTGCGCTTTCCTGGGGAGTTTGAGATGCAGGCGCTGGCGGCAGGCGCGCTGCGTGTCCTGTATGGGCAGCCCGCACTGGACTATTGCCCTTAGCCATTTGGAGGTACCCCTATGTATATCCAATCCTTCTATAAACTGCTCTCCGTCGCCTCGAGCCTGAAGGGAGAGCACACCATGGCCGTCGTCCGGGCCGATGATGAGGACGTGCTCGACGCCGTTGTCGACGCCCAGGAGGCCCATATGGCCCGCTCCATTTTGATTGGCGACACAGCTAAAATCCAGCGCATCCTGGAAAAGCACCATATTGACTGGCAGGATTACACCATCCTCCAGGAGGATAATGACGTCCGCGCCGCCAAGCTTGGCGTGCAGCTGGTGCGCCAGGGTAAGGCCGATATTTTGCTGAAGGGCCTCATCGGCACCGGCACACTGATGCGCGAGGTCGTCTCTCCGGAGCGGGGGATCCGCACCGGCGCGTTGCTCTCGCACCTGATGTTTTATGAGCCCGCTGGGTACAAGCTCCTGTGCGTGACCGACGGCGGCATCAATACCTTCCCGGACCTGGAAAAGAAAAAGCAGATCCTCGCCCACGCAGCCCGGGTCTTTCAGAAATTTAACCACGATCATATCACCGCCGCCTGCATCTGTGGCGCGGAGACGGTCAATCCCAAGATCGCCTCGACAGTAGACGCCCAGGCGCTGAGCGCCATGAACGAGCACTGGCAGCGCATGTATCATATGACGGTCTACGGTCCGGTCGGGCTGGACCTGGCCATATCCAAAGCCGCCGTCGCCCACAAGCATTACCCCGCCGCCTACGCGGGGGACGCGGACATCCTCCTCGTCCCCAATTACGAGGTCGGCAATGCCATTGGCAAAGCCATGAGCGTCTTTGCCCACGCCAGAAATGCCGGCGTTGTCGTCGGCGCCCAGGCGCCTATCGCCCTGGTCTCCCGCAGCGACAGTGTCGAGAGCCGTCTCAACTCCATCGCCCTGTGCTGCCTGCTGGCGGAACAAGAACCAGCACAACCGGAACAAAACGTTTAGAGAATAGAAAGGTGGAACACCCCATGAAGCATCTTATGTCCGGCAATGAGGCCGCTGCCCGCGGCGCTTATGAGGCTGGCGTCAAGGTATGCTCGGCATACCCCGGGACGCCCAGCACGGAAATCTTCGAAAACCTGCCCCAGTACGGCGACGCGCTGTACTGCGAGTGGGCTCCCAATGAAAAGGTTGCCGCGGAGATGACCTACGGCGCATCCCTGGGCGGCGTCCGCAGCCTGTGCGCCATGAAGCACGTCGGCGTCAACGTCGCGGCAGACCCGATCTTTACCGCGGCCTATAACGGTGTCGGCAAGGGCTATGTCATCGTCTCGGCGGACGACCCCTCCCTCCATTCCAGCCAGAATGAGCAGGACAACCGCCATTATGCCAAGGCGGCGAAGCTTGCCATGCTGGAGCCGTCGGACTCCCAGGAGTGCAAGGACTTTATGAAGGCCGCCTTCGACCTCTCGGAGCAGTTTGATCTCCCCGTCCTCTTCCGCACAACAACCCGGGTCTGTCATTCCAAGAGCCTGGTGGAATTCGGCGAGCACGAAGAGCACGATTACCCCCCCTTCCAGCGGGATATCCGCCACCGGGTCTGTACCCCGGCCAATGCGTACTTAAACCATCCGCTGTTGGAGCAGAAGCTCAAGGATCTGGAAGCCTACGGCAACACCTGTCCCTTTAATAAGGTCGAGATGGCAGGCAGCAAGATCGGTGTGATTACCGCCTCCATCGCATACCAGTACGCCAAGGAGGCCTTCCCGGAGGACACCTCCTTCCTGAAGCTGGGCCTGACCTATCCCCTGCCCATGGACCTCATCCGCGACTTTGCTTCCAAGGTCGAGACGCTCTATGTCATCGAAGAGCTGGACAGCTTTATGGAAGACGAGATCAAGGCCGCCGGTATCGCCTGCATCGGCAAGGAGCTGACCGGCCGCCTGTATGAGCTCAACCCGCAGCTGCTGAAGGAGCGCATCTTCGGCCAGAAGCCGGAGACGGTGGACGTCGGCGTCAAGGCCGTGCCCCGCGCCCCGGCGCTGTGCCCCGGCTGCCCCCACAGAGGCTTCTTCTACACCATGGGCAAGCATAAGGACTATGTCGTCTCCGGCGATATCGGCTGTTACACGCTGGGCTGCGCCGCACCCCTGAGCGCAGTGGACTCGGTTGTCTGCATGGGCGGCGGCTTTACCGTCGCCATGGGTATGTCTAAGGCCTTTGAGATGGCTGGCGACACCAGCCACAAGGTCTTCGGCGTCATGGGCGACTCCACCTTCTTCCACTCCGGCATGACCGGCGCAGCGGAGATTATCTACAACAAGGGTAACGTCATCCCCGTCGTCTTGGATAACCACATCACCGGTATGACCGGCCACCAGGATAATCCCGGCTCCGGCTACACGCTGCAGGGCGAGATCGCCGACCAGATCAAGATTGAAAAAGTCCTGGAGGCGTATGGCTTCCAGAATGTCATTGTCGTAGACCCGCAGGATCTGGCCGCCATGCAGAAGGCTGTGGACGACGCCCTGGCCTCGTCCGTCCCGGCAGCCATTGTCTGCCGCCGCCCCTGCCTGCTCATCAAGCGCATCAAGCATGATATCGGCAAGTGCGTAGTCGATACGGACAAGTGCATCGGCTGCAAGAAGTGCCTAAAGGTCGGCTGCCCGGCGCTGATGATGCAGGGCAAGAAGTCCCATATTGATCCCACCCTCTGCGTCGGCTGCACCGTCTGCGCACAGGTTTGCCCGGTGGGCGCGATTTCCAGAAAGGAGAACTGAGATGAACCAGACAAAAAGTGTTCTGCTGGTCGGCGTTGGCGGCCAGGGCGCCATTTTGGTGGCGAAGATTCTGGTAAATGGCCTGATGCAGGCTGGCTATGATGTCAAAATGTCCGAAGTCCACGGCATGAGCCAGCGCGGCGGCTCTGTCTCCACCCAGGTCCACTGGGGCGATAAGGTCTACTCCCCGGTCATCGGCAAGGGCGCGGCGGATATCATCGTCGCGTTTGAAAAAATGGAAGCCGTCCGCTACGCCGACTTTTTAAAGCCCGACGGCATTGCCGTCATCAACGACTACGAGATGGCCTCCTCCTCCATCGCGGCCGGGCAGTTTGCCTACCCCGAGGGTTGCCTGGAAGCCACGCAGCAGCATTTCAAGACCTATAGCCTGAATGCCGCGGACATCGCCATGTCCCTGGGCAATCCGAAGTGTATGAACGTCGTCCTCTTTGGCGCAATGACAAAGGCGCTGGCCATGGACCATATCGACTGGGAGGCCGTCATCCGTGCGACGGTGCCGGAAAAATTCATCGACCTCAACCTCAAGGCGTTCCATGCGGGCTACGACGCAGCCCAATAAGCCTACCCCACGCGCAAAGGAGGATCCCTCATTATGTTGAACCAAACCATGTATCAGCTGGGCGCCGTCCGTTCCGGCATCCGGGAGCTATTTGAATATGGCCTGCAGCAGGCCGCTCTCTGCGGCAAGGAAAATGTCTTTGACTACTCCCTGGGCAATCCGTCCATCCCGGCCCCGCCGGAGGTCAATGATTCGATCGTGGACATTGCCCGCAACGAGGACACTCTCCTCGTCCATGGCTACACCTCCGCACCCGGCTATGACGGCGTCCGCCAGGCCGTGGCGGACGATCTGAACCACCGCTTCCAGGCGGGCGTCCGGCCCCAGAATCTGTTCTTCACCTGCGGCGCCGCCCCGGCGCTCATCGCCGTCTTGCGGGCCCTGGCTGTCGCGGACAGCGAGGTCATCGCCATTGCTCCGTTCTTCCCGGAGTATCGCCCCTTCGCGGAGACGAACGGCCATCACTTCGTCGTCGTCCCGCCGGATATGGCGCATTTCCAGATCAATTTTGACGCCCTGGCCCAGTGCCTGAATCCGCACACCCAGGCCATCATCATCAACTCCCCCAATAACCCCTCCGGCGTCGTCTACACCCGCCAGACCTTGGAAAAGCTGGCCCGCCTGCTGGAAGAGCGCAGCGCGGCCTACGGCCACCCCATCTATCTCATCGCCGACGAGCCCTACCGGGAGCTGGTCTACGGCGGCGTCGAGGTCCCGTTTATCCCGACGATCTATAAAAACACCATCGTCTGCTACTCCTGGTCCAAGTCGCTGAGCCTGCCGGGCGAGCGCATCGGGTACGTCTATGTCCCCGATGCTGCAGCAGACAGTCAGGCGCTCTTTGCCGCCGTCGCCGGGGCCAGCCGCGCCTGCGGCCATGTCTGCCCGCCCAGCCTGCTGCAGCGGGTCGTCGCCCGGTGCGTCCAGCTGCCGCCGGACCTCAAGGCGTACGATGAAAACCGCACGCTGCTCTATAATGAGCTGACGAAAATGGGCTATTCTATGGCCAAGCCCGACGGCGCGTTCTATCTCTTCATCAAGGCTCCCAATGGTGACGCCGACGTCTTCTCGGACCTGGCGAAGAAAAAGAACCTCCTCGTCGTCCCCGGCACCAGCTTTGGCTGCAAGGAATACTTCCGGATCTGCTACTGCGTCTCGAATGACATGATCCGCCGCAGTCTTCCCGCCTTCCAGGCCATGTGGGACGAGACCCACATATAAAAATACTATAAACTGTCCGCCGTTCTGTCTGTACAGAACGGCGGACTTATTTCATAAGCAAAAACCGCGGCAGAGACCTTGCTTGGTCTTTGCCGCGGCTTTCGTTTCCATTTAATCTGATCTTGCGCTTAGTACGCAACGCCCCAGTAGATCATCTTTTTGGCGGGCTTGCCGCAGATGGGGCAGACATCGTCCAGATGCTCCTGCTGGAAGGGCATACAGCGGGAGGTCATCCCGGCTTCTTCCTTCATGCGGGCCTCACATTCGGGGCTCTCGCACCACATCGTCTTGATAAAGCCGCCGTGCTCCTGCTGCAGAGTGCGGGCCTCTTCCAGGCTGTGGGCCTCGTAGGTGTGCTCTTCCAGATTCTTCTTCGCACGCTGGTACAAGCCCTCGTGGACGGCATCCAGCAGCGAAGCGGCGGACTGCTCCAGCTGCGCCAGCGGGACAAACGCCTTCTCCCGGTTATCCCGGCGGACCATGCAGCACTGATTCTGCTCCAGATCCTTCGGACCGATCTCGATGCGCAGCGGCACACCCTTCATCTCCCACTGGGCGCACTTCCAGCCGAGGGAATTATCGCTGTCGTCCAATTTCGCACGGAACCCAGCCACCTGCAGGCGGTCCAACAGCGCAGCGGCGGCATCCAGCACGCCGGGCTTATGCTGCGCCACGGGGACGACGACGATCTGCACCGGGGCGATCTTCGGGGGCAGGACCAGGCCGTTGTTATCGCCGTGGGTCATGATAATGCCGCCGATGAGCCGGGTGGAGACGCCCCAGGAGGTCTGGTGCGGGTGGACCCGCTGGTTGTTCTGGTCGGTAAAGGTGATATCAAAGGCCTTGGCGAAGCCGTCGCCAAAGTAATGGGACGTACCGGCCTGCAGGGCCTTGCGGTCGTGCATCATGCACTCGATGGTATACGTTGCTTCCGCGCCGTTGAATTTCTCTTTTTCTGTCTTGCGGCCGCGGGTCACGGGCATGGCCAGGATATTCTCACAGAAGTCGGCGTAGACGTTCAGCATGCGCTCGGTCTCTTCCTTGGCCTCCTGGGCTGTGGCGTGCATGGTGTGGCCCTCCTGCCAGAGGAATTCCCGGTGCCGCAGGAAGGGGCGGGAGGTCTTCTCCCAGCGCAGGACGCTACACCACTGGTTATACATCTTCGGCAGGTCCCGGTGGGACTGGATGACGTTGCGGAAATGCTCGCAGAACAGCGTCTCCGACGTGGGACGGATGCAGTAGCGCTCTTCCAACTGGTCGCTGCCGCCCATAGTAACCCAAGCGCACTCCGGGGCAAAGCCCTCGACGTGGTCCTTCTCCTTCTGCAGGAGAGATTCTGGGATCAGCATCGGCATATAGACATTTTCCGCGCCGGTCTCTTTAAACGCCGCGTCCATCAGCTTCTGGATATTTTCCCAGATCGCGTAGCCGTATGGGCGGTAAATAAACATGCCCTTGATGGAGGAATAGTCGATCAGCTCCGCCTTTTTGCATACGTCTGTATACCACTGGGCAAAGTCAACCTCCATATCGGTGATTTGTTCCACTTTTTTCTCTTTTGCCATTGCTATTTGCCACCCTTTCGGTTTCATTATGGTGATCCCAATATTGTATAATAATATCCGAATTTCCCGCGCAAGTCAAGCCTACAGGGAGCGGAAATTCCACTCTCCTTTTGCGCTTTTGGGGGTGTTGTTCGACTACGCTGTATGCGCTTGAGGCGCAAAATCAGCACGCTGTGTAAACTAGCGCAACAAAATCAGAGCTTTTGACGTTCGCTTATTCGTCAATCCTACAGCACTAGGCTTGTGCACTTAGCATCCCACCCACTAGCCGCCGGTGAAAGTGATTTTCCCTTGACTTGCGCCTGCAGCCGCAAACTCTGTGCGGCTTTTGTGCGTCTCAGGGGGGAAAGCCCACCATTAGCACGGCAGGACACTGCCCAGGGCCAAGACCGCATTGCGGACGCAGTCCGGACAGCTGCACAGCGGCGTTCCCGTCTGGACGCCCTTGAGGTCCTTACAGATCGTCGCACCACTGGTCTGCTGGAACGCCTGCAGCAGCTGCTTGGCGATGCGGGGCGTACCGGTCCCGCCGGTCAGTACCCCGGCGACCAGGACCGCGCCGATCAGCGCCCCGCAGGTGCTCTCCATGCAGCCCATCCCGGCGGCAAATCCCGCCGTCAGCTGCAGCAGCGTGTCAGGCTCCACCGGCAGCTCGTCTTCAAACACTTTTACGACGGACTGGGTGCAGTTATACTTCCCCGATTTTTTCAGCTCGGCAGCCAGCTCTGCCCGTTCTTCGATCGTCATAACGAAACGCTCCTTTTTCTATCTAGCCGGTTTTCTATACGGTCCGGCACATTTTCCTTATTATAGGACGGGGCGCAGCGAGTGTCAATAGCAGGCGGTGCTGCCTGTATAGCGCTGCGGAAACTGGGGAAAGCTAGCAGCAGATGCAGGCGCGCCCAGTCAGGCTGGGCACGCCGGAATAAGGAGGAATATGACCTTTGCCTGAGATGTTTTGCTTTCAGTGCCAGCAGACCGCCGGCAACAAGGGCTGCGTGCGCACCGGCGTATGCGGCAAGCAGCCGGATACTGCCGCACTGCAGGATGAGCTGATCTGCGCCCTGATCCAGCTTGCCACAGCAGCCCGGGACCACCGGACGCCGGAGACCGACCGCCTTTTGATGGACGGCCTGTTCACCACGCTGACCAATGTCAATTTTGATAACACCGCCATCGGTGCATTTCTCGCCCGGGTCCGGGCGGCGCAGGCACCCTTCGGCACGCCGTGCGAGACCCTCAGCCTCTGGAAGGGCGAGACGGACCTTGTCAGCCTGCGCTCCACCTTGCTCTTCGGCATGAAGGGCATGGCAGCCTACGCCCATCATGCAGCAAACCTGGGCTATTTTGACGAGGAGGTCTCCGCCTGGTTCTACCGGGGCCTGATGGAGATAAACCGCAGTCACACCGTCGCGGAATGGCTGGCGCTGATCCTGGAATTTGGCAAGATCAACTACCAGTGCATGGCGCTGCTGGACCGGGCCAATACCGCATCGTTCGGCCAGCCGTCGCCGGTCAAGGTCCGGACAGATATCAAAAAGGGGCCGTTTATCGTCGTCTCCGGCCACGATCTTTTAGACCTGGCCCAGCTGCTGGAGCAGACGGACGGCACCGGTGTCCATGTCTACACCCATTGCGAGATGCTCCCAGCCCATGGCTACCCGGAGCTGCGGCGCCATCCGCAGCTAGCAGGAAATTTCGGCACCGCCTGGCAGAGCCAGCAGAAGGAATTTGAAAATATCCCCGCGCCGATTCTCTTTACGACCAACTGCCTGATGCCGCCCCGCCCCAGCTACCAGGACCGGGTGTATACAACGTCCGTCGTCGGCTATCCCGGGCTGCAGCACATCGCCCCGGGGCGAGACGGGAAAAAGGACTTTTCCGCCCTGATCCGCCAGGCCCAGTCGCTGGGCGGCTACACCCACGATCACGCCATGAGCGGCATCAACGGCGGCCATATGCTGATGACCGGCTTTGCCCATCACGCAGTACTGGAGCAGGCAGACGCGATCATTGCGGCGATCCGCAGCGGCGCCATCCGCCACATCTATCTGGTCGGCGGCTGCGACGGCGCGCATCCGGGGCGGAATTATTACACGGAATTCGTCAAAAAAACGCCGATGGACAGCCTGATCCTGACCCTGGCCTGCGGCAAATACCGGTTTAACGACCTGGATCTCGGCACTGTCGCGGGCATCCCGCGTATTCTGGACATGGGCCAGTGCAACGACGCCTACAGCGCCATCCGCGTCGCTCTGGCGCTGGCAGACGCCTTTGGCTGCTCCATCAATGAGCTGCCGCTGACGCTGGTGCTCTCCTGGTATGAGCAGAAGGCCGTCTGCATTTTGCTGACGCTGCTGGCGCTGGGCGTCAAGCGGATCTATCTGGGGCCGACACTGCCGGCTTTCCTCTCCGAGACGGTCGTCAAAACATTGGTCGACGCCTACGGCCTCCAGCCCATCACCGCGCCGGAACAGGATCTGGACGCCATCCAGGGCCGGGGCTGAGGCAACGCACCCAGCAATTGGCACAAAAACTACGCGATAAATCCAATATAACCTATAGATAAAACAGGATCGTATTCTCCCGCATTCTATGCTGCAATGAGGATGATAAACCAGCGTTTTACAGGGGGGACGGTGCAGAAACGGAGGCCCAGAGATGGAAGAACAACTGGGAAAGCGGATCGGCACTGCCCGGAAGGACCGGGGCCTGACTGCGCAGCAGTTGGCAGCACGGCTCGGCATCAATGCAGCTTACCTGCGCCAGATCGAGTGCGGCGTCAAGACGCCCAGCGTCAGTCTGCTCGTCAGGATCTGCAATGCGCTGCAGGTCTCGCCGGACTATCTACTGCAGGACCTGCTGGAAGAACCCAGCAGCGCGCAGCTGGCATGACCCCTGCAGCAAAGCCCGAAAAACCCGGAAGCGACCGAATCGTATGCGGCCGCTTCCGGGTTTTTGTTTTTTAGTTGGTCACTTCCCGCCGCGTTCCATGAGATACGCCCGCAGAACGGCGGCTTGGGTCTTGAGATCCGGGAGCTCGCCCCGGAGGATTTGCTCCGCCAGGTCCGCCAGCGGAACGCTGGTGACCTCTAAAAATTCATCCGCATCCAGCTGCTGCGCCCCTTGGTGCAGGCCCTTGGCCAGGAACATGTGAATCGTCTCGTCCGAATACGCCGGAGCCGGGTAGAAGATTCCGAGGCTTTCCCAGTGGGATGCCGTCAGCCCCGTCTCCTCCCGCAGCTCCCGTTGGGCAGCCAGCAAGGGGTCCTCCTGCTTATCGTTCAGCTTCCCCGCCGGGATCTCCGTGATGATCCGGTCGACCGGATAGCGGTACTGCCGCTCGACGATCACCCGCCCATCGTCCGTCACCGGGACGATGCACACTGCGCCCACATGGCGGATCAGCTCCCGCCGGGCCGGCGCGCCGTTGGGCAGGCGCACCTCGTCGCAGTAGACGTGCAGTACCGTGCCGTCCATGATCTGGCGGGAGGCGGTCTGGATTTCCTTTAATTCGTGTCCCTCACGCTGCATTGCAAAGCCTCTTTTCTGCCCCACTGGGCGTTGGATTCTGCGCATCATTATACTTCGCTTCTGCCGAGATCGCAAGGGAAAATTCCTGTCACTCCTCCACGTCCTTCAGCCTTGCAGCAAAGGGTGTTTCCATGGCGCTCTGCAGCTTGGCCCGCTGCTTGAACTGGGTGACATTCATCGCGCTCTCACGGACCGGGCGGATCGTCCCAGCCCCAGCGACACAGCCGCCGGGGCAGGCCATGCCCTCGAGCAGATAGCCGTTGCGCTTGCCCGCCTTGGCCATCGTCAGCATCTTGCGGCACTCCCGCAGGCCGTCGCCGTAATCTGTCGGGACCTCCCGGTCCGGATCCAGCTGCTTGATCGTCTCGACGACAGCCGCTGCAACACCGCCGCCGACGGCATAGCCCCGCCCCATGGCAGAGCCCTCGTGCATACTCTCCGACTCCTCCGCCTCGATCTCGGCAGGGACGATCTTCTTAGCGTCGAACATCCCCTGCAGCTCCTCAAAGGTCAGCACATAGTCCACGTCGGAGCGGACCGAGCGCCGGTTCGCCTCCAGCTTTTTGGCTGCGCAGGGGCCGATGAAGCAGATCTGCGCATCCGGGTGGGCCTTCTTGACCATTCGGGCTGTGATGACCATGGGTGTCAGCGCCATGGAGATATAATCCTTAAACTCCGGGAACAGCTTCTTCGCCATGACCGACCATGCCGGGCAGCAGGAGGTGCCCATAAACGGCTGCTGGGCCGGGACCTTCTCCAAAAAGTCGCGGCTCTCCTCGATGGTGCACAGGTCCGCACCGATGGCAACCTCGACCACATCGGCAAAGCCCAGTTGGCGCATGGCTGTTTTCAGCTGGGCGGAGCTGACATTCTTGCCAAATTGGCCGACAAACGCTGGCGCCACACAGGCATAAATCTCCCGCCCCCGTTTCATATTATTGATAATCTGGAAAATCTGACTCTTATCGGCAATCGCTGCGAACGGGCAATTCACCAGGCACATGCCACAGGAAACGCACTTATCATAATTGATCTTTGCCCGCCCCATCTCGTCTGACTCGATGGCATCCATACCGCAGGCCGCGGCGCAGGGCCGCTCGATCTTACTGATGGCATGGTACGGGCACTGGTTCACGCACCGGCCGCACTTGATGCATTTGTCCTGGTCGATGACGCAGTGCTTGTCCTTATCCAAAGAGATTGCATCCTTGGGGCAGACTTGCATACACGGGTGCGACAGGCAGCCCTGGCAATTATCCGTGATGCGCACCTGCTTCGTCGGGCAGGCGTTGCAGGCAAAGGTGATGACATTGACCAGCGGCTCTTCAAAGAATTTGTCGTCCGCCTCCGCCGCCTCCTTGATGCCGTCGCTGACCAGGCTCATCTCACTAACAGGCTTGAGCGGCAGGCCGCAGGCCAGCCGCAGCCGCTGCTGGACGATCGCCCGCTCCAGGAAAATATCATGCCGGTGGTGTGCGATCTCACCGGGCAAGATTTTATAGGGAATCCGATCCACCCGGGTATAGTCGCCACCCTCATAGGCCAGCTTGGCAATCTCCGTAAAGACACTGCGGCGAATCTCATCCACCGCGCTATGCACACCTCTCACAGCCATCCCTCCATTTTGCAAGCATTCCTTCATTTTATGTTTCAATCTTAAACTTCAACTGCATTATACTGACTTCTGACATCATGCGCAACATTTCCATCATTAAATATTTTAATATCTATATTTTTTTACCGATTTCTAGTGCATTCTCGTCTCAGTTTTCCCCACGAGCGGCGAAATATCAGAAAATCTTAAGCTTTTCCGCTCCGTGGGCTAGAGACAGGGCCGCGAAAAAATGCTATAATTAGTATTATAATTGAGGTATTCCAAACCATTCCCATTTCCCGGAAGGAGAGAGACTATGCCGGATAAAATTCTCGTCGTCGATGACGAGCAGGAGATCGCGGACCTGGTCACATTGTACCTGCAAAATGACGGCTACGAGGTCTATACCTGTTATGATGCCCACAGCGCCCTGGCGTACGTCGACAAGATGCAGCTGCAGCTGGCGATCCTCGACGTGATGCTGCCGGATATGAGCGGCTTTGCCCTCTGCCAGCAGATCCGCCAGACCCATATGTTTCCCATCATTATGCTGACAGCCAAGGGCGAGGACCTGGATAAGATCACTGGCCTGACCCTAGGGGCCGACGACTATATGACCAAGCCCTTTAACCCGCTGGAGCTGGTGGCCCGGGTCAAGACCCAGCTGCGCCGCTATACCCGCTACAATCCCGCCGGGCAGCCGGATGCGCCCCAGTGCTACGACTTTGCTGGGCTGACCATTTGCCGCGACAGCCGCAAATGCACCCTCTACGACGAAGAGCTGGCGCTGACGCCCATCGAATTTGACATCCTCTGGTACCTCTGCGCCCACCGGGGCAAGGTCATCTCGTCAGAGGAGCTGTTTGAGGCCGTCTGGCAGGAAAAATACCTCGATAACAACAACACCGTCATGGCTCACATCGCCCGGCTGCGGGAAAAGCTGCACGAGCCGAGCCGTAAGCCGAAATTTATCAAGACCGTCTGGGGGGTGGGGTATACCATTGCATAACGATCGCAAACGCCTGATCCAAAGCCAGCTCTCCCGCAAGCTGACGATGCGCTTTTTGCTCTGGACACTGGCTTACCTGCTGGTCCTCTTTGGCGGGTATTTTATGGCCGCGTTTTTCTGCTCGCAGCGGACATGGTACCCGGCAGAGCCGCTATATTATATTTTGAAGTGCGCCGAGCGCTTTGCCCCATTTCTGCTCGTCGTGCTCATTTTCCTCGGTGTATTTTTTATCACTCGGCGGTTTCTGCGCCTGGCGCTGCGCTATCTTGATACCGTCACCCTGGCGGCAGAGCAGCTGGCGACGCAGCCGGAAGCCCCCATCCGCCTGCCGGACGCTCTGCACGAGACGCAGATGGAGCTAAACCTCGCCCGGGAACACGCCTTAAACGCTGCCCACCAGGCAAAGGAGGCTGAGCAGCGGAAAAATGACCTGGTCGTCTACCTGGCCCACGACCTGAAAACGCCGCTGACCAGTGTCATCGGCTATCTGACCCTGCTGCGGGACGAGCCAGACCTCAGCCCGGCCATGCGGGCCAAATATACCGGCATCGCCCTGCGCAAAGCGGAGCGGCTGGAGGGGCTGATCAACGAATTTTTTGAGATCACCCGCTTTAACCTGGCCCATCTGGAGCTGGACCTGCAGCCGGTGAACCTGACCCGCCTGCTGGAGCAGAGCACGTTTGAATTTGCGCCGGTGCTGGCGGAGAAGCAGCTCACCTGGCGCCTGCAGCTTGCGCCGGATGTGCCGCTCCACTGCGACCCGGATAAGCTGCAGCGTGTCTTTGACAATCTCTTCCGCAATGCCGTCAACTACAGCTATCCGAGCACGGAGATCCGCGTCTGCCTCAGCCGATATGTCGGCGGCGTCCGGGTTCTGGTACAAAACCGGGGCGCAACGATCCCGGAAGAGAAGCTGACGCGGATCTTCAGCCAGTTCTTCCGCCTGGACACCGCCCGGCGCAGCGATACCGGCGGCGCGGGCCTGGGCCTGGCCATCGCCAAGAAGATTGTCGAGGCCCACGGCGGCTGTATCACCGCCCGCAGCGCCGACGAAACGGTGACATTTATCGTCTCCCTGCCGGAGACTTGTCAGAAAAACGTATGATTTGCGCAAGGCAATCATAAGCATCGCGGCAGAAAAAACGAAAGCAAAATTTACCTCGCGCTGGTATGCTAAAACTATACCGGCGCGAGAGCGCGTGTCAAAAAAGGATTTTTGACACGCTTCAAACGCGACCCGCTCCGCTGGGCTCGCGTTTGAGGGGATTGCAGCTCGCTGCAGCGCACTCGCTATGCGCCAAAGGCGCACAGCTCGCACGTTTGCGAGCCGAGAAGTATTTTCTCCGACGTACACGCCGCCGGAGAAAATGATTTTGACCTTATTTGCGCCGTGCGCGGCGCAAACTCTGCGAGGCTTTTAGAATAGTCTACCTCGCGCTGGTATGCTAAAACTATACCGGCGCGGGGTTTTTTTCGCGTATTTTTTGCAAGGAGCTGCATGTTATGATGGCAAAAAAACGACTTACGGAGCGCTTTCCCTGGCTGCTGCCGCTGCGCAAGCGGCAGCGGACATTCTGCTTTTATCGGGCCATGCGCCGCGATGGCAGCCGCTATTGCGCCCAGCAGACGACAGAGCGCCTGCCCGTCTGCCTTTTTACCTCCCGCTGCCCGATGTATAACACACAGACGGGCTTTCCCATGGTCTACCAGGAAAACAAGGTCCACAATCTCAAGCTGGCCGCCCGGCAGCTGGACGGACTCCTGATCGAACCGGGCGAGACGTTCTCCTTTTGGAACCGCGTCCGCTATGCCGACCGCGAAACGCCGTACCGCGACGCCCTGACGGAGCAAAACGGCCGCCTGACGACGGCCTACGGCGGCGGCCTGTGTCAGATCACCAACCTGCTCTGCTGGGTCTTTCTCCACACCCCGGTGACCTTCGTCGAGCGCCATGGGCACAGCAAAAAGGACTTCCCCGAGCCGCCCAGCGACGCGCCCCTGGGCGTGGACGCCACCGTCGCCGAGGGCTGGATGGATTTCAAAGTCCGTAACGACACGGACACCTGCCTGCAGCTATCTGTCACCTTCTCCGAGGCGGAAATCATCGGCGCCGTCTACGCCGCCCGGGACCTCGGCCCCGGCTGCCGTGTCGTCAACCGCAGCCTAGTCTACCGGCAGGTGGGCGACCAGCTGCTGGAGGAGGTCGATATCGTCCGCCTGCCCAACGGCCCAGGCCCGGCCCAGACCGTCTATCACAACTGCTGCCAGATCAACTATCCCCTCCCGGCCGGTACGCCGGTCCGACTTGAAACAGAAAAGGAGCCTAGATCATGAACGAGAAGAAAACGATTGCCGTCGTCTTTGGCGGCTGTTCCCCGGAATATAACGTCTCGCTGGAATCCGCCGCCGGCGTCCTGACGCATCTGGACCGGGACCGGTTCACCCCGGTGCCGGTGGGCATCACGCAGCAGGGCGATTGGTTCCTCTTTTCCGGCGATCTTGCGCAAATTTCACGCAACACTTGGCGGCAGGGCCCCTGCACCCCAGCGTGCATCAGCCCGAACCGCAGCGACCATGCGCTGCTGGTTTTTGACCCGGCAGGGCTGCGGCGCATCCGGCTGGACGCCGTCCTGCCCATTTTGCACGGGCAAAACGGTGAGGACGGCACTGTCCAGGGGCTGTGCGCTCTGGCGGGTATCCCTGTGGCAGGCTGCGGCGTGCTGGCATCGGCCCTCTGTATGGACAAAGACCGCGCCCACCGGCTCGTCGCTGCTGCTGGGATCCCAGCCCCCCGGGCCGTCACGCTGACCCAAGGCTATGACCGGGCCACCGTCGCCGCCCAGGCCGCCGGACTGGGGTATCCGCTCTTTGTCAAGCCCGTCCGGGCCGGGTCCTCCTTCGGCGTCGCAAAGGTCCGCCGCCCCAGCGATCTGTTTGCCGCAGTCGACCATGCATTTTATTACGACGATCATGTCATGCTGGAGGCGCAGATCCCCGGCTTTGAAGTCGGCTGCGCCGTCCTTGGCAGCGATGCGCCGCTCACCGGCGTCCCCGATGAGATCGAGCTGCAGGGCGACCTCTTTGATTTCCAGGAGAAATACCACCTGACGACCTCCAAGATCCATGTCCCCGCCCGTATCACGCCGGAACAGACCGCCGCGGTACAGGAAACCGCCCGACGGGTCTATCAGATCCTCGGCTGCAGCGGCTTTGCCCGGGTCGACCTGTTTCTGACGCCGGAGGGCCGCATCATCTTCCACGAGGTCAACACCATCCCCGGCTTCACGCCTCACAGCCGCTTTCCCAGCATGATGCAGGCGGCGGGGCTCTCCTTCCGCGAGGTCCTCTCTCGCATCCTGGATGCGGCGCTGGAGGAAGCCTGATGCGCTGGCGGCTCATTGCCTGGTCCCGTGGTAACAGTCTGGCCTTCTTCTGGCGGCTCTACCGCTGGCAGCGCCGGGCAAAAACCAGGCTGGGGCGGGACATTCTGACCTTTTTCCTCAGCCGCAGCGCCCATCGCCACGGCGGCTATCTCGGCCCGGGCGCGGAGATTCAGGGCATCCCCTCGCTGCCCCACGGGCTCCATGGCGTTTTTATCTCCCGCTACGCCGTCCTCGGGCCGGACTGCTGTATTTATCAAAATGTGACCATCGGCGAGGTCGCAGGCCGCGCCCCGGTCATCGGCCCCCGCTGCCTGATCGGCGCGGGTGCCGTGCTCATAGGAGGGATTCAAATTGGAAGCGATGTTAAGATCGGCGCAGGCGCCGTCGTATGCCAGAATATTCCCGACGGCGCCACGGTCGTCAGCCAGCCGCCGCGGGTCCTGCTGCGGCAGAGCGCCGACAGCGCCACAGATACCGATGGAAGCCACTGCCCGGGCCTGGGCCTGCCTTGACCTGGGGGCGCTGGCCTGGAACCTGGGCCAGCTGCGCTGCCTACTGCCCTCCGGCTGCCAAGTCATGGCTGTCGTCAAGGCCGATGCGTACGGCCATGGCGCGCTACCGGTGGCCAAGGCCCTACAAGAAAACGGCGTCCACGCCTTCTGTGTCGCCTGTCTGGACGAAGCCGTGGCCCTGCGCCGGGGCGGGATTCGCGGCGAGATCCTGATCCTGGGCTACACGCACCCCGCCCAATTCCCGCAGCTCCTGCAATATGATCTGACCCAAGCGATTTTGGGCCTAGACTACGCCAAAGCTCTCGCCGCCTGCGGCCCCGTCAAGGGCCACCTGGCGCTGGATACCGGGATGCACCGCCTCGGCCTGGACGCAGGCAATCACGACGCCATCTGGCAAATTTTTGCGCTGCCCCGCCTGCAGGTCACCGGGCTGTTTACCCACCTGTGCGCCGATACCGGCACCGCCCCGGCGCAGCGGGCCTTCACGCAGGCACAGGCAGATGCGTTTTGGGCAGCCGTCCGCCTGGTACGCCGCCACGGTTACGCGCCCCGGGCGCATCTGCTCAGCAGCTACGGGCTGCTTTATTACCCGCAGCTCGGCGGCGACTATGCCCGCCTCGGGATCGCCCTCTACGGGCTTGGCAGCCGCCGGGACCTGCCGCCCGGCATCACGCTGCGGCCGGTCTTATCCCTCCATGCCCGGGTCAGCGGTGTGCGGACCGTCGCTGCAGGCCAGAGCGTCGGCTACGGCTTCGGCTACACAGCCCCCGGCCCCCGCGCCATCGCGACGTTGGCCATCGGCTATGCCGACGGCATCCCCGCCGCGCTCCCCTCCGGCATGGGCCACGTTGGGCTTCACGGCGGGCTGGCTCCAATCGTCGGCAGCGTCTGCATGGACCAGCTGATGGTCGACGTCACCGGCCTGCCGCCGGTCAAGCAGGGCGATATTGCGACGCTGTTTGGCCCCGGCGGCCCCAGCACCTATGACCTGGCCGCCGCGGCGGGGCTCACGACAAACGCCCTGCTCAGCGGCCTCGGCCCCCGCCTCCCCCGGATCGTATCTTCGGCGCAGTAGCCGAAAAACATGCCGCGTTTTCGCACAAAAGGCCCGGATGGTTTTTTGAACTGCTCCCCGTCAAGAGGGACAATGAAATAATATAAAATTTTTCTCAGCTG
>CAUBIP010000010.1 GCA_958436045.1 uncultured Oscillospiraceae bacterium
AGGCAGAATATGGTATATTCCAAAAAGAAAATGAAATCGAGGTTTTACTTATGCTGGAGTTAAAGAACCTTTCTTTTCGTGTGGAAGCGGAAAGCGGAAAGACGGAAATTTTAAAGAGCATCTATTTGACCGTTCCGGATAAATCCTTTTTGGTCATCACGGGGCCGAACGGCGGCGGTAAGACGACCTTAGCCAAGGTCATTATGGGCATCGTCACGCCGACAGAGGGAAAAATTCTCTGGAACGGAAAAGATATCACAAATCTGCGCGTTGATGAGCGGGCCAGATGCGGTATTTCTTACGGCTTTCAGCAGCCGCCCCGGTTTAAGGGCATGAAGGTGCGGGATCTTCTGAGCATTGCCGCAGGTAAGGACCTATCTCATACGGAGGCGTGCGGGTATTTGACCAGAGTTGGCCTCTGCGCTAGGGATTATATTGACCGGGATGTCAATACTAGTCTTTCCGGCGGCGAGGTCAAGCGCATTGAAATCGCGACGATTCTGGCCCGGCGGGCGGAGCTGATGATTTTTGATGAGCCGGAGGCAGGCATTGACCTGTGGTCCTTTGCCCGCTTGACGGACACCTTCCAGGAAATTCATGATAAAAAGGAAGCGACGATCATCATCATTTCCCACCAGGAGCGAATCATTCGCCTGGCTGACGAGATCGTCCTGGTGGCAGATGGAACGGTAAAGGACCGTGGCCCCGTCGAGCGGATCTATCCGAAAATTCTCGCCGATACCGTCTCTTCCTGCGACCTTTTGGAGGTGAAGGGTACATGCTGAACGAAATTCAAAAGAAAATTCTGCAGACCGTTGCAGATATGGCAGCCATCCCCACCGGTGCGGTCAATATCCGCAGCGATGGGCAAAAAGCATACCGGCATAATTCCGAGCACATCCGCATTGAGAGCAAAACGGATAAGGATGGCATTGATATTCTCATTGACCCCTATACAAAGGACGAATCCGTCCATATCCCGGTGGTCCTGACAAAGAGCGGATTCCACGATATGGTCTATAATGATTTCCACGTCGGCGAAGGCGCGGAGGTGACGATCGTTGCAGGCTGCGGCATTCATAACTGCGGCGACTGCGACAGCCAGCATGATGGCATCCATACGTTTTACGTCGGCAAAAATGCCAAGGTCACGTATATTGAAAAGCACTATGGCGAAGGCAGCGGGACGGGAAAGCGAATTCTAAATCCGCAGACGATCCTGTACCTGGAAGAGGGCGCTAGCGTGACCCTGGAGACAAGTCAGATCCGCGGTGTGGACGATACCAAGCGCTATACCAAGGGCGAGCTCAACGGTAAAGAGGCGGAGCTGATCATCCATGAGAAGCTCTTGACGCATGAAGACCAGCATGCCATTTCGGAGATGGACGTCTTCCTGAACGCAGAGGATTCCAAAACCCAGGTGACCTCCCGCAGTGTCGCGCAGGATACATCACACCAGGTATTCTATCCCCGGGTCGAGGGCAATTGCGCCTGCTTTGGCCATGTCCAGTGCGACGCCATTATTATGGGCCACGCAAAGGTACGGGCAATCCCGGAGATCACCTGTAACCATGTCGATGCCAGCCTGATCCATGAGGCGGCCATCGGCAAAATTGCAGGGGAGCAGATTTTGAAGCTGATGACCTTGGGCCTGACCCACGAGGAGGCCGAGCAGAAAATCCTGGAGGGGTTCCTGAAATAAACTAGAAAAATACGCGCAATAGCCGGGTGCAGATGCCCCGGCTATTGGTTTATAAGAGGAGAGGAGCATATGTTTTCCATCACTGTGCTTGCCATGGGAAAGCTCAAGGAAAAATTCTATCTGGAAGCGGCAAAGGAATACGCAATGCGCCTGGGCGCTTATTGCAAATTCCAACTGCTGGAGTTGCCGGAATACCGGCTACCGCAGAACCCTTCAGACGCGGAGATTCAGGCAGGGCTTGCTCGGGAGGCGGCGATGATGCGGGGGAAAATGCCGAAGGACTGCTGGAAATGCGTCCTGACGCCGGAGGGAACGCAGTTATCTTCTCCCGCACTGGCGGAAAAACTCCGGCAGATTAAGCTGCACGGTATCTCGTCGGCTTGCTTTTTGATTGGTTCCAGCTTTGGCTTGGATAAGAGCATCAAGCAGGAGGCGGATTTTCAGCTTTCTATGAGCAAAATGACATTCCCGCATCACTTGGCGCGGATCATGGTACTGGAGCAGCTGTACCGGGCGGAATCCATCCAGGCGGGCGCAAAATATCACAAATAAGAAAGGACACGGTAAGATGCAGCTATTTGACACCCATGCACATATGGACGCGGACCGGTTCGACCAGGACCGGGCGGAGATTTTGGCAGACATGCCAAAGCGCCAGATCCGCTATCTGATGAACGTCGGCTGTGATGCATCGTCGTCCCTGGCGTCTGTGCGGTTGGCGGAGGAATATCCGTTTATCTACGCCGCCGTTGGGTCCCATCCGGATGACGCGGCAGCGATGGGGGAGGATCTGATCGCCCTGTACCGGGAGCTTGCCACGCAGCATCAAAAGGTCCGGGCCATCGGAGAAATCGGCTTGGATTATCACTATGAGGATGTTCCCCGGGCGCAGCAAAAGCGCTGCTTTATCCGGCAATTAGAGTTGGCGCGGGAATTAAAGCTGCCGGTAATCGTGCATGAACGGGAAGCCCATGGCGATGCGCTGAAAATTCTGCAGGATTTTCCGGATGTGACCGGCGTTTTCCATTGCTTTTCCGGCAGCGCGGAAATGGCGCGGCAGTTGGTGACGCGGGGGTGGTATATCGGCTTTACCGGTGTCATTACGTTTAAAAATGCCAGAAAGGCCGTGGAGGTTGTGGAAGACATGCCCCTATCCCGGCTCCTTTTGGAGACAGACTGCCCCTATATGGCGCCGGAACCCTTCCGCGGCAAGCGGAATGACAGCCGCTATCTCTACCGCATGGCAGAACGCGTCGCCGAAATTCGCGGCAAAACACCGGAGGAGATTGCCAAGATTACCCTGGAAAACGGTCTGCGTCTGTTTGGCATTGCGGAAGAAACGGCATAATTTTAGTCCATGTAGTTTTATTTGACATCGGTGCTTTTCTCTGGTATTCTAATATTAGTCATACATATTTTTGTTAATTATTCCTAAATAATTTGAGAGGAAATGTAAAGGCGTTTTTCTTTGGGGGGAGATGAACGTATTGGAAAACAAGGGGAAAAAGGTCCAATCCGTGGAGAAAGCAATGGCGCTTTTAGACTGCTTTTGGGTAGGCCGAAAGGAGTACTCCTTGGCGGAGCTTGCAGCACAGACGGGTTGGGCCAAGAGCACGATCCATGCGCTGCTCTGCTCAATGCTAACAAACGGGACGATTGAGCAGGACGCGCGCAGCGGAAAGTACCGGCTGGGATTTCATACATTTGAATTGGGCTGCGTTGCCCAGGAACGGTGGAGCGTCCGGCCGTTGGCGGCCCAGGCTATGCGAAAGATCACAGAGCGCACCGGCGAGGCGCTGTATTTGGGAATGCGGTGCATGGATGAAATCCTGCTGGTAGAAAATTCAGAGAATTACGATAATTTTAAAATCAGCTCCCCATTAGGCGCACGGATGCCAATGTATGGCTGCAGCCAGGGAAAGGTGCTGCTGGCCCAGATGACGGACGCGGAATTAGGAGCCTATTTGAAGAGAACTATATTCCGCACCTATACGCCGTATACGATTCGCGACGCAGCCCAGCTGAAAAAGGAACTGCAGATGGTGCGGGTGCAAGGATTTGCAGTCGAGTATAGTGAATTGCGGACGGGCATTAAGTCCGTCGCAGCACCGATTTTTGAGGAAAACGGGGCGTGCGACTATGCCATCAGCGCCGTGACGATTGCAAAGGGTTCTGCCACTGGGGATAACTTTCAAAAGCTGCAGGAAATTGTGGTACAGGCTGCGGCGGAAATTACAAAAGAGCTGCAAGCCCCATCTGGCTGGTGGGGAAGATAAAAAAACACAGGAAAAGCGATGCATCGCTTTTCCTGTGTTTTTCCTAGTTTGCAGTTTCTTTTTTCTGCAAAAGGTACAGGACGTATTCCGGCTTTGCTGGCAGCTTCTGAATCAGGATACCACAGGCGTCATGAATGGCATTGGTAATGGCTGGCGCGCCGGGGATCGTCACCGGTTCGCCTAGGCCCTTGCTGCCGAAGGGGCCTGTCGGCTCCGGGGCTTCCATTGGTGTGATCCAAATTTTTTCTGGGATATCCTGAATCGTTGGGACGAGATAGGTCTGGAAATTTTTTGTTTTCGGGCGTCCATCTGGGCCAAACTGATAGTCTTCCAAAACGGCGTACCCCATGGCCATCACGATGCCGCCTTCACACTGACCTTCATAGCCAATTCGATTGATCACCGTCCCGGCTGCGGGTAAGATCTCGGTGGCTAGGACGGTAACTTTTCCGGTCAGTGTGTCCACCTCAACGCCTGTGACCTGGGTTACATGGGTGTGAATGCAATGCAGGCCAATTTGAATTTGCAGATCAGTGATCGGAACCACAAATTTCCCGATGGCCTGGCAGAGCTGCTGCTGTAGCCGGGGGTAAACCGCCCGCCAGGAGAGCACAACACTGTCATACAAAAGGCCGTCTTTTGCCAATTCGACACGGTGGCCACATTGGCGGGAAAATTCCAAGATGCGGTTTTGAAACCGCTTCACGGCGTCACAGATGGCATTTCCCGCGACATAAGTGGAGCGGGAGGCTGTCGTCGGGCCGGCATCGGGGGCAAGATCGGTCTCACCCAAAATGATTTCTACCTGCTCCAGGCGGACCTGTAGCTGCTCGGCTGCAATCATATGGCAGGTCGTAAGCAAACCCTGCCCCATATCGGCCATTGCGATGCTGATGGAAAAAACACCGTTGGGCTTCAATTCCAAGCGGACCATACCCTCATCCTTTAAGGCGTTGCCCAGCCCGTTGCCGTGCTGGCCGCTGGCGATGCCGATGCCGCGTCTGCACCAGGGATGGGAGACGGCTGCTTTAAATTCTTCCTGGTGCTGCCAAAGCCAGCTTTGGCGTGCGGCACAGAAGCTATCCTGTAAGCCGGGGCAGCCGCCGTGGAGATGGCCATAGGAGAGCCGGTGTCCGGTGCGAATGAGATTCTTTTCCCGCAGGGTCAAGCGGTCCATTTGCAGCTGCTCTGCGATAAGATCAAGCTGCGTCTCCAGCCCCCAATTCAGCTGGTTGTTGCCAAAGCCCCGGAAAGAGCCGGTGTGGGCGTTGTTGGTAAAAATTGCCTCACCGTGGATGGAGATATTTGGAAAATAGTAGGCCCCACAGGCATTTTCGACGCCATAGTTAAAAACGGCGACACTGATGCCAGTATAGGGACCAACGTCCCCATACGCTTCGACCTGGTGCGCAAGGAGATGGCCCTCCCGGTCCGCAGCGGTTTTCATATGGAAAGTGAAGGGGACGCGCTTTGTGCTATAGAGAAAGGACTCCTCCCGGTTCAGATACAGCCGGACGCTTTTTCCCAATTTCCAGGCGGCGACCGCAGCCAACGGCTGCAGCGCCATATCGTCCTTTCCTCCAAAGCCGCCGCCGATGGGATGGGCATGGCAGTGGATCTGCGCTGGAGAGAGTGCCAAAATTTTGGAAAGCTGCGCAATATCCCGGTACGGATATTGGGCGGGGGCCCAGATCTCAATACCGCCGTCCGGCGTGGGGCTGGCGATGGCGACTTCCGTCTCCAGATAAGCATGCTCCTGATATTGGGTCTGATAATCCTTTTCTACGACGACGGCAGCCTCAGCAAAGGCGGCGTCCGGGTCGCCGGTTTTCCAGGAAAAGCTGCTGGCAATGTTTGTATCAGCCTGGACGGTGATACTGCCAGTGAGCCGCGCTGCTTTCACATCGGTGACCAGCGGCAGCGGCTCGTAGGAGGCAGAGATCTGCTGCACGGCAGCGCGGGCGACCGCTTCCGTCTCGGCAATCACGACGGCGATGGGGTCACCGATAAACCGGGTCTTATCCCGGCAGAGGACAGGCTGGTCCGGCGCGCCGATCCCAAAATAGTTTTCTCCCGGAATATCCCGCCAGGTGAGCACGTCGACTACCCCGGGCACAGCCAGGGCGTCCTTCGTGTGAATCTCCAAAATTTTCGCATGGGGATGCGCGGCCCGGTATACCGCGCCGTGCAGGCAATTCTCCGGCTGCAGATCGCCAAAGAATTTGAGCTGACCCGTCGCTTTACAGACGGCGTCATCTCGTGAAATCCGAGTTCCGATGTATGCGGGCATACGGTCACGCCTCCTTTTCCAAATAGCACTGATAGATCAGATTGCAGAGAACGTCCCGCCGGTACTGGGCACTCGCGCGGATATCGTCGATGGGGGAGATATCCGTTTGCAGCGCGTGTGCAAATGCCTGTTTTGCCTGCCCGCGCTGCGAAAAGAGCGCTTCGCACTGGCGGGCGCGCTGGACCGTCGGCCCAACGCTGCCGCAGGCAATGCGGCAGCCAAACTGTGGATGCTGCAGCAGCGCGGCACTGGCCACGGAGATCTGCAGCGCGCTGCGAGGCCCGACCTTCTGGTAAACGCCGCGCCACGGCTGCCCTTGCAGCGGGATGCGAAGCGCTGTCAGCAATTCACCCGGCTGCAGGCAGGTGCGGCCGGGGCCGCAGGCCAATTCCTCGACAGCGACGCTGCGGCTGCCCGCAGCATGTTGCAGGACGGCGGTCGCACCGACCGCAGCCAGCGTCGGCGCAGTATCCGCTGCGGGGGAAGCGTTGACCAAATTCCCGGCGATGGTGCCGCGCTTTCGAATTTGCGCTGCGCCGACGCTGCGGCATGCTGCCGCCAGAACGGGGCACCAGGTCTGCACCAGCGGGTCATTTTGAATTTGCGCGTGGGTACACAGCGCGCCGATGCAAAGTGCATCATCTTGCAGAGAAATCTCTGCCAATGCGGGGCGCAGCGCCTGCAGGTCCAGCAGCTGGGGAGAGAAGGACTTCCCAGCCCGCAGCTGGGGTAGAAGATCGGTCCCGCCTGCTAAAATGGTATAAGGCGCGTCCTGCAGCAGCGCCAGCGCTTCCTCCAGGGAGTTGGCGCGGACAATGCTTTTAATCATACCGATCCCTCCCCGGCGGCCTGCTGCACGGCGGCAATGATTTTGACATAGCCGGTGCAGCGGCAGAGATTCCCTTCCAGCGCTTCCTTGATCTGCGCTGCAGTCGGATGTGGGTTGCGAAGCAGCAATCCCTTTGCCGATAGCAGCATCCCAGGCGAGCAAAAGCCGCATTGGATCGCGCCACAATCGACGAAGGCTTGCTGTAAGGGATCCAGGATGCCGTCCTTTGCCAGCCCTTCGATGGTCATGACTGCGTGCCCATCGACCTGCTGCGCGAGAACCAAGCAGGCATTGACTGCCTGGTCATCGAGCAGAACGGTACAGGCGCCGCATTCTCCCTGTCCGCAGGCTTCTTTTGTTCCGGTCAGGTGAAATGTGTCCCGCAGCAGGTCGAGGAGCCGTGTCGCAGGTGGGACGTCCGCCGTGACGGGGCTCCCATTCAAAACAAAGGAAAGTTCCATTGTAGTTTGCCTCCTCTAGTGCCTTGCTGTTTCAACAGCAGCGGGCGCGTCTTCGTGGATCTTTTTGGGCAGAAGCAAATTGAGAAGAATTGCGATCAAAGCCGTTCCGGCAACACCGGTCAGAAGCGTCTGCACCAGAGACGGTAGCTGGGCCAGGGCGCTTGAATCAAAATAGCAGCCCATGCCGACACCGAGGGAGACGGCCAAAACAACGGTATCCCGGGTGTGCAGCTTTTCCGAGGTAATGACTTGAATGCCGGAGACGACGATCATCCCAAACATCATAATGCACGCACCGCCCAGGACGGGGTAGGGAATCAGGGTAAAGATGGCAGCGATTTTCGGCGCGAATGCCATGACGGTCAGAATGATCCCGGCATAGACAACGACAAACCGGCTTTTTACGCCGGTGAGGCTAATGAGACCGACATTCTGGCTGAAGGAGACATTCGGGGCACAGTTGAAGAGGGCGGAAAAGGAGGAGCCGAGGCCATCGCAAATATTGCCGCGGCGCAGCTCCCGGTCCGTCGGGAGACGGTTCTCCACGGCGAAGGCGACGCCCGTCGTGCAGCCGACAAATTCCATCATCGAGGCAAAGTAAAGGATCAAGATGGGTAAAATCGCATCGAGCTGGAAGGAGATGCCAAAGGCCAGGGGCCGCGGCAGCGCAAACCAAGCGTAATTGCGCAGCTGCGCAAAATCGACCATTCCCAGGCAGGCGGATAAAAGATACCCGGCAATCATGGCGATAAAAACAGAGCAGGAGCGGACAAAGCCCCGGCCGACAGTGCTGAGCAGAATCCCGAGTACCAGAACAAATCCGGCGACGGCAAGGTTTTTCACCGAGCCAAAATCAGCGCTGCCGGTGCTCCCGGCGGCATAATTGATGCCGTAGCTGAGCAGAGAAACGCCGATGGCCAGGACGACAGCGCCGGTGACAACCGGTGTCAGCAGATGGCGGCATTTTTGAATGATCCACTGACCGAGGACCGCCTGCAGAAGGCCGCCGATGATGCAAGCGCCGATAAAAGCGCCGTAACCCAAGTCCGGATTTGTGCTGATGGCGCAGCCCGCGCCGACGAAGGTAAAGGTACCGGCCATAACGATCGGCAGCTTTGAGCCGACGGGCCCGACGCCGAGAGCCTGGACGATGGTCGTTACCCCGGCGGCAAAGAGGGAGCATTGGACGATAAAGGCTGTCTCCGTGGTTGAAAAGCCGACTGCTGCCGCGATAATGAGCGCGACGGCCAGGTTACCGGTGAACATCGCGGCGACATGCTGAAAGCCAAGCGCCAGCCCAACGCCGACCGGTGTTTTATCATTTAGATTGTAGGTGACGGTTTTGTGCTGTTTCATATGCGTGATCCCCCTTGTTTTGACGGTTAATTTTAGCACAACCGGTTTGGTTGGGGCGCTACCATTTTGCAATGACAGCGCCCCATGGGGTTGCGCACAATGGACGGAATTAGAGGCGCAGGCCAAACCGGCGCAGGTCGGTACGAACACGCGCATCGATCTCATCCCACTGCGCGGAGGGCTTTCCGGTGGCACGGTCGTAGCACTCGTAGTAGCTTTGTCCCTTGGGTTGATCGGCGACATGCTCTTCGTAATGCCCCAGGCAGTAATTGACAATCTCCAGTGCCTGGTCCAAACGGAGCCCGGCAGCAGCCTTGAAGACGTCGGCGCAGAAATAGGCTTCCAGCGGCGTGAGATAGTTTTTCAGCGCACCGCCCGCACTTCTCGGGCCGGTCGTCAGCTCCATGCCAGAAACGCAGGTCGTGATGAGCCCGGCGGCGTTGGTATAGAGAATATCCTCCGTGCAGGGGCCGGCGGTCTGGTTGATGATCTTGTCCAGAATGGTGTGGGTATTGCGGGAGGTCGCCTGGACGGACATGCTCATCGCCCAAAGGCCGGTGCGGCAGCAGACGGTATTTTGCCGCACATCGAACATCGAGCAGTTGGAAATGTCGGTGCCGAAGAGGGCAAACTGCAGGATATCCGAGGCGATATTGGCGATGGCGGAGCCTTCCGGTGGGCCGGAGTAGCCACCGATCATGGAGGGACAGCCAGTGCGGAGGAAGCTGCCGCAGGAAGCGGCGGTCAGGACTTTATTGAAGTTGCAGTAGTTTGTTTTCAATTCCGAGGGCTGCAGGCAGATTGCGATCCGGGGATTATGGACCTTGTGATTTGCCATAAAGCCTGCCATAAAGCCAAATTCCGTCACAGAGGAGCTCATGCCCATCTGGGCGATATCCGGTCGGCCTGCCCGCCAGATGGCTTCTTCCCGCAGCTGCGCCTCTCGAATGCCTACGGCGGTCTCAAACGGTGTGCCGGAAAAGGCTGGGTGGCCGAAAATCGTATCAATAGAGGGACCCTGCAGAATGTCGATACCCCGGTAGTGGATCAGGCCGCTGACCAGCTCAGGGTACAGGGATTCATCGATCTGGATGGAGAGGGAGGTGCAGAAGAGGGGCTTTGTCGTATCCTCCGGCTTTCGGGCCTTTAGGGTGACACGGTCCGTGCCGCTGCCCAGCACCAGGGCCTCCGGCGCTTGCTGCAGCGCGTTGAGCAATTCCTTACGGGTGAAACGAATTACCGTTTCGGTATCGGTGCACTGGACGCCAATCAGCTCGGCCAATTCCAGCCCAGCCTCGAAATAACGGTCGGCCAAGGCAAGATCCTGGTTGACGGGGATATCCGGGTGATAGGTCCCCATCAGAGCGTACTTTTTCAGAATTTTCTTCACAGCTCGCGGGACGACTTTGTTATCCCAGTCCCGGGTGCTGCAGGGGTCGCCATCTTTGATGCGGGCGAGAATATCGGTGAGATACCGTACGGATGCCATAGGGTGTTCCTCCTTTTTTGTTCCGGCTTTCACGGCGTGTGTTTTGTATCGCTGGTGTGCCTAGCATACAGGGCGGGCGAAAAAAGCGCAAGCGTTTGCCGGAGCAAAGCAGGCAGGGAATCTTGCCTAGTATTTTAGCGAAAGATTTGGGAGGAATTACGGAAAAATTATGAAATTGGCTAACATGCTCACAGCGTTTTTGGCAAAATTGCCGGTCAAATTGGGTGATTTTCCAATGCCGTGCTTCGATTCGGCGTGGCGTCGTCTGGGATTCGGCAGGGGCGAATCCAAAATCAGAAAGAGCTAGATAAAAATTCGGCAACGGAAAATAATTGGACGCAACTCAAATTATGAGCGGGTTCCCAAGTGTATGGATCCGTGGTATAATAAAGAAAACGCGCGGAACGTACGAATTGCAAACACGGGAGGGATCGGGATGCTGCAGGTACCGCAGGCTTGGCAGGGCCTTTTGGAGGACATATGCCGGGCGGAATATTTCCAGCGGCTGGATGCGCTGGTGACGCAGGCGTATGAGGCTGGGGAGGTTTATCCGCCCCGGGCGCGGCTGTTTGCCTGCTTGGAGGCTGTGCCGCCGGAGGGCGTGCGGGTGGTAATCTTGGGGCAGGACCCGTATCACGGGCCGGGGCAGGCCAATGGGCTGGCCTTTTCCGTCGCGCCGGGGGTAAAGCTGCCGCCGTCGCTGCAGAATATTTTTAAGGAATTACAGGCGGACCTGCAGGTGCCGCCGCCCAGCTCCGGCGATCTGACGCCCTGGGCGCGGCAAGGGGTGCTGCTTTTGAATACTGTCTTGACGGTGGCCCGGGGGCAGGCCAACAGCCACCGGGACTTTGGCTGGCAGTGCTTTACTGACGCAGTCATCGACGCGATGCAAGCCAGCCCGCAGCCGATGGCCTTCGTTCTCTGGGGCGCGCAGGCGCAGAAAAAGGCGGCAGCCATTACAAAGGCTGCCGCACCGCGGCTGATTTTAAAGGCCCCCCATCCCAGCCCGCTGTCTGTCTACCGGGGTTTTTACGGGAGCCGGCCGTTTTCTAAGATCAATGCATTTCTGCAGCAACACGGGCAGGCGCCGATCGATTGGCAGCTGCCGTAGCTTGCGGTTTACATAAAATTGGAGTTAGACACTATGTTGTCGAAAGTGGGGAGAATATGATTTTACTCTTTCTCAATATCGCTGTTATTATTGCTGTGCTTAGTACTCTGGGCGGTGCGGAAGACTTTGGCGGCGCTTTTCAAGCTGCATTGTTTGTCCTTTTGGCCTTAGGTTTTTTGATATCTTTGTAGCCATCCCAATTTGGAAGGCAATGTTAGGCAAGAATGACGCGCCCTCCACCCCAGCGCCGCCTGTGGTGAGTGGGACGATGCGCTGCCCCACCTGCGGAGCGGATGCAACCGTCCACGGGGACCAGTGGGAGTGCGGTTGGTGCGGGGATTGTGGGGTGTTTGATGCTGCGCCGGATTTCGATTCTGCGGCCTCTCCGACTGTGACAGCCAGACAGGCGGTTGGAAACGGAACGTGCGCCGTTATTTTAAAGGGACTGGGAGAAGACAAAATCGCTGCAATAAAGGCCATTCGGGAATGGACGGGTATGAATCTAAAGGATGTTGTAGATTCTGTTCGTCAGTTACCGGTGACGCTATGGACCGCTTCTGCCGACGATGCGAGAGGATTGCTTCAGAATTTGCAGAGAACCGGTGCTGTGGCGGAATTGTCTGTTGCGGCGGAGAGCATCAAAAAGAACAGGGATGCGTACCCGGTCGTCTTATGCGAGATTGGGAAGGATAAAATTGCAGTTGTCAAAGTCATCCGGGAATGGACGGGGCTGAGTTTGAAGGATACGGTGAATTATGTTAACCAAACGCCGATCACCCTGCGGGCCACCTCCAGGGACAATGCGGCGCAGCTCCTTCACGATCTGCAGGAGGCTGGTGCAACAGTGGAGTTGCGGTGATTGCAATCTATGATAAGTAAAACGGGCACGGATGAAAATCTGTGCCCATTTTCTGTATGCTACTGCGGGAGAAATGACCTCGCGCGGCGGTTTGGCCCGATTTTTTACTGCTTGCTGCCGCGCAGGAATTTTGTGTAGGCCCGTTGATTGGGAAATTCTTCGTTTTTGCAATAATCCTCGGAGATTTGGTACGATCCGGCAAAGTCGCCGGTTCGGATGGAGAAATAACAGCTTTTGAAAAACAGTGCCCCGGTGGAGCGGGTGCCAAATTGGGAGAGCGGATGGGGGTAAAACACCGTATTGGAGAAATCCGGCGCTTCCTGTGTCAGATCCAGGGCGCAGACAAGCGGATCCCCTGCCGTTGGGAGCAGCACGGCAATCGCTTGACGGAACATAGCGGCCGGATCATGGGGATAGAGGGGGGTGTCATTCCAGTAGGCGATAAAGCCGCCCCGGCAGAGCCTGGGGCATACGGAAATCAGTTCATTGATCATAACAGCGTGGTTCCTTTCCAGCTTACAGCCATGGACAAAACGCCGCGCAGTTGGCGCGGCGTTTTTGTTGGTTTACTTCTGATTTTTCAGCAGATCGCGAATCTCTGCCAGTAGCTTTTCTTCGTTGGAAGGCTCCGGTGCAGCTTCTTCCTCGGCTTCCTTCTGCTTTTCCAGTCGGGCCCGGGCCATATTGGCTGCCTTGACGATGGCAAAGACGACCAGGGCGACGAGGATAAAGTCGATTACCGCTCCAAGCAGGGTGCCAAAGCCGATGGTGATGCTCTCCTGCACGACTTCTCCGGCGTCATTCAGCACCTCGGGACGGACGAGAAGGTTGAGCGCGCTCATATCCCGGGCGCCGACCAGCCAACTGATAAACGGCATCAGGACATCGTTCACCAAAGAGGTCGTGATTTTGCCAAAAGCCGTAGCGATAATTACGCCGATGGCCATATCCATGACATTGCCACGGGAGATGAATTCTTTAAATTCCGCGATGATCTTTTTCATAACGCTGCCCCCTGTCACTCACTCTTTTTGATCACTTCCAGGCCACCCAGATAGGGCCGCAGGACCTCGGGGACGATGACGGAGCCGTCCTTGCACTGGTTTTGCTCGACCAGGGCCGGGAAAATACGGGATGTTGCCAGGCCGGAGCCGTTGAGGGTATGCACAAATTCCGGCTTCCCGGTGCTCTCCCGGCGGAAGCGGATATTGCCGCGCCGCGCCTGATAGTCCCGGGCGTTGGAGACGGAGGAGACTTCCTTATAGCCGTTCATGGACGGGATCTGAATCTCAATGTCATACGTCCGGGCCATGGAGGCGGAGCAGTCGCCGGCGGCCAGCTTCACCGTCCGGAAATGGAAGCCGAGGTCACGGACCAGTGCTTCTGCCTTGCCGACCAGTTCGTCAAAGGCTTCGTCGGATTTTTCCGGCAGGGTGTACTGGAACATCTCTATTTTGTTGAACTGGTGGCCGCGCACCATGCCGCGCTCGTCCGCCCGGTGGGATCCGGCCTCCCGGCGGAAGCAGGGGGTATAGGCAAAGAGCTTATGGGGCAGCTCAGATTCGGGCATGATCTCGCCGCGATGCAGGGAAGCCAGTGCCGTCTCTGCGGTGGGCAGCATGAAATGCAGCCGGTCGTCCGTCGGGTTTTCAATTTTATAGACCTCGTCGGCAAATTTCGGGAATTGCCCGGCGGTCTCGCCGCAGGTATACTCCAGCATATGGGGGACCATGACCATTTCATAGCCATCGGTCAGATGGCGGTCGATAAAATAATTCAGCAGGGCCCATTCCAGCCGCGCACCCAGACCGCGATAGATCCAGAAGCCGGAACCGGCCAGGCGAGAACCCCGTTCGTAGTCAATCAGGCCGAGGCTCGTGCAGAGGTCAACATGATGCTGCGGGGGGAAGTCGAAGCTATGGGGCTGGCCGTAATAGCGCAGCGGCTCGTTATTCTCCTTGCCGCCCGGGGCAAGGTCCGGGTCCGGAAGGTTCGGCAGGCTCAGCATCAGGGTCCGGTATTCGGCCTCTACGGCGGTCAATTGCTTGTCATTTTCGGCAATTTCCGCTTTCAGCTGGCCCATTTTCTGGAAAATCGGCGCGACATCCTCGCCCGCCTTTTTCCGCTGCGGGATCTCGCGGCTGACTTTGTTTTGCTCTGCTTTTTTGTTCTCTGTCGAGGCAATTAACGCCCGGCGCTGGGCGTCCAGCTCCAAAATGCGGTCGATGGATTCATCGCAGTCGACCTGTTTGGCATGAAACCCGGCTTTGACAGCGGCAGGGTCTTCTTTGATCCGTTTGATATCCAACATCGTCTATTCCTCCGTTTAAGCAGTCAGCTGGGCGTAAAGCGCCGCGGCGCTGTCCTGCAGATAGGACTGCAGCGGCTCCAGCTGCGCCAATGCGGCGCTGCAGGCTGCGGTATCTCCATTGTTTTTGGCCTCCAGTGCTTGCAGCAGCAATTCATAGGCCTTTGCGGTATTGTCTGCGCTTTTCTGGGCGGAGGCGGCAGTCTCCGCATCCGCTTTGGCGCTGGCCAGTTGATCCTCCAGCTCTGCGACCTGATCCCGCAGCTTTGTGTTTTCGTCGGACAGGTCACGGTTGCTGTCTTGCAGCTGCTCTGCATTTTGCAGCGCGGAGGCGCTGGTCTGATTCAGGGCTGTGATCGTATTTTGCGAGGCGCGCATGGAGATGACCAGCGAGACTGTCACGACCAGAAAGGCCACGGCAAAGAGAATGGTCATATAGCGCAGCAGTGCGTTGCGGGATTTTGGTGTCATCGCCTGCGGCTTTTCTGCTTCCGGCTGTGCCTGGGGCTGCTCGACCGGCGTTTCGTTTGGTGTACTCATTCGGATGTTCCTCCTTCGGCGGGAATGGCGGAGAGGAGCTCCAGCAGCCGCTGCAGGTCCTCCTGGCCGTAAAATTCCAATTCAAATCGGCCCTTCCGCTTGCCGTTGATGATTTTTACGCCCCGGCCCAGTTGGCGGGAGAGGGCGGCTTCGCATTCAGCGATATAATCGACCTCCAGTGGGGCGGCTGCCTCCGGCTCCGCCTTCGGAGCGGCCTCATGGGACATTTGTTTACATAATCTTTCCGCCTGCCGTACGGACAGGTCTAGTGCGGTGATTTTCTGCGCTGCGATTGCCTGCAGGTGCGCATCTTGCAGCTGCAGCAGCGCCCGGGCATGCCCGGCGCTTAACGCGCCGCTTGCTAGCACATCGAGAATTTCTTTCGGCAGCTGCAAAAGCCGCAGCGCATTGGCAATGGCAGGGCGGCTTTTGCCGACCTGTTGGGCCACCTGCTCCTGGGTCAGCGCGTAATCCTGCATCAGGCTTTGATAGCCCAAGGCTTCTTCCACCGGGTTCAGGTCCTGTCGCTGGAGATTTTCAATCAGCGCCAGCTCCATAGCTTTCTGATCGTCCGCCTCCAGGATGACTGCCGGGACCTCTTCCAGCCCGGCCAGACGGCAGGCGCGCCAACGGCGCTCCCCGGCGATGATCTGATAATACCCATTGGGCAGCCGCCGCAGCGCCAGTGGCTGGATCAGCCCATTGGCGGTGATGGAATCCGCCAGTGCCTGCAGCTCCAGCTCGTCAAACTGTTTGCGGGGCTGCAGCGGGTTTGGCTCGATTTTATAGATGGAAATACGGGCGGGATCTGCGGCATTCTCTTCCATTTGCAGGGCTGTATCGCCCAGAAGAGCGCCAAGACCCCGGCCCAGGCCTTTTTTTGTGCTCATAGGCCGCTCCTTTTTGTGTTGATTTCCAGGGCAAGGCGCTGGTAAGCGTCCGCGCCCCGGCTGGACCTATCGTAGGCGGTGACGGGAAGCCCGTGGCTCGGGGCCTCCGCCAGGCGTACATTACGGGGAATCACCGTGGCAAAGACATTGCCGGGGAAGTGCCGCCGCACTTCCTGGGCGACCTGCATGGAGAAATTCGTGCGCCCATCAAACATCGTCAACAGGACGCCGAATATTTGCAGCGTCGGATTCAGGCTGCGCTTCACCCCGCGCATCGTCGCCATCAGGTCGGACAGGCCTTCCAAGGCGTAGTATTCGCATTGGACCGGGATGAGAATGCTGTGCGCGGCGCAGAGACTGTTCAGTGTCAGCAGTTCCAGGGAGGGCGGGCAGTCGATAAAAAGAAAATCATAGCTCGCAGCCAGTGGCTGCAGGGCCTCTTTTAAGACATAAGAACGATTTTCCAGCTCCGCCAGTTCCACACCCGCGCCGGCCAAAGCACTGCCGGAGGGCAGCACGTCGCCATAGCGGGTATGTACGACAGTGGACGCGGCATCCCGGCCGTTGATAATGACATCGTAGATATTGGCGGGGCATTTTCCCTTGTGGATGCCCATGCCCGAGGTTGCGTTGGCCTGCGGGTCAAAGTCACAGAGCAGCACGCGCTTGCCCAGGGCGGTCAGTGCGGCGGTAATATTGACGGCGGTGGTTGTTTTTCCCACGCCGCCTTTTTGATTGACGATCGCAATGATTTGGCCCATAGATGAATCCTTCCTGTCGCGCGTGTTTCTTTTGGCTTGCCAATGCAGTTATTATATCATATTTTAATATGAATGCAACCAATAATCTTTTGGAAGCTTCTCTCAAGAAAGAAAAATCAAGGGCAATGTTTCACGTGAAACATTGCCCTTGGTAAGCTTTAAGCAGGATAGTCGCGCTGCAGTGCGCAGACGCGCCCTAGAATTTGCGCCTCATCGGCAAAAATCGGCTGATAGGCCGGGTTTTCCGGCATGAGCCAGGCGTGCCCATCCTGCCGGGCAAAGCGCTTGACCGTGGCCTCCTCCCCAAGCAGCGCGACGACAATCTCCCCGGGAGATGCCGTAGGCTGCGGCTTCACGACGACGAGGTCGCCGTCTAAAATCCCTGCTTGAATCATGGAATCACCCTTGACACGCAGCGCAAAACAGTTTTCGCAGCCCTGCCAGGGAATATAGCCGGTGATGTTTTCAAACGCGAGGATCGGCACGCCTGCCGTAACGGTCCCCAGAATGGGGATCTGCCTCGGCTTTTCTCCGGGAACGGTAATGACGCGTTTTTTAAATTCTGGGAAGGCAATCAAACCCTCCCGCTGCATCGCGGTCAGGTGGTAGTGAACCGTGGCGGTCGACTTCAGGCCGACGGCCTCGCCAATCTCCCGAATGCTGGGGGAGTACCCATGCTCTGCGATGAATGAGGTCAAGTAGTCGTAAATTTCGTGCTTCTTTGTGCTTGTACGCGGCATAAAGCTCACTCCTTGGCAATCAAAGCTGTGCGCTCGCTTTGAATTTTCTAGCCATAGTATAGCACAAATTTTCGAGAATGTAAATACATACGTTTACATTTTTAAATTGCCCGGGGAAAAATCCGGGATATACGCCTCACCGACGGCGGAGGCGTCCTGGGTGAAGCCGTCCTGAATCCCGCAGAGTGCCATCCAACTGACAGCGGCGTCGTATTCCAGGTCGGTCACGCGCCGGTCTAGGGGCGGCAGGTTGGCGGTCGCCGCAGTCGGTGTATACTGGCGCATCAGCGAAAATAGAACCTGTCCCGGGGCAAAGTGCGCCCCCACCCAGCTAATCACATCGAGCGTATTATCCAGCGCGCCGGGCAGCAGCAGGTGGCGGATTAAAACGCCAGAGATTAGGGCACCGTCCTCAATTTGGAACGGTCCAGTTTGCCGGTACATCTCTGCAATGGCGGCTGCGGCGATTTCGGGATAATCCGCCGCGCGGCTCAGCCGTTGGGCTAGGGCGGCATCAGCGTATTTGTAATCTGGCAGATAGACGTCCACCAGGCCCTCTAATTGCCGCAGCGTTTCAACGGACTCGTAACCGCCGCAGTTGTAGACGACCGGCACGGGCAGTTTGGGCAATAAGGCGGGAAGGATCGTCGGCAGAAAATGCGTCGGCGTGACAAGATTGATATTTTGGACGCCGTCGTCGATCAGGCGCAGAAAAATATCTCGCAGCTGCTGCGATGTCATTGCTTCGCCCTGCCCGCCGTGACTGATGGGCTCGTTTTGGCAAAAAACACACCCCAGGGTGCAGCCGGTGAAAAAGACCGCGCCGCTGCCGAAATTGCCGGAGATCACCGGCTCCTCCCAATAGTGGGCCGCGGCGCGAGCGGCATAGAGCGTGGCGGGCATATGGCAAAAGCCAAGCTGGCCCGCGGTCCGGTCGATGCTGCAGCGGCGGGGGCAGAGCTGGCAAGCTTTGTAATCCAGCATTCCTGTGCACCTCCAATCTATTGCATTACCTCAGTATACCGCGGAGAGACAATTCTGACAAGTCCTTCTTTACAGGCGGCGGGGGATACATTATAATATAGAGACAATACGGATCCCCCGCGCGGCAATACACGGCGGGGGCGAAACGAAAATGTTTCACGTGAAACAGGAAAAATGAGGGACGGCTATGCTGCAGCTGCAAGAAATATACGAGACGGAAATCACAGGCTATACCAGCGATGGCCGCGGCGTTGCCCGCATTGACGGCTGCGTCGTCTTTGTGCCCAATACCATCGCCGGAGAGCGCTGCCGCGTCCGGATTTTGCATATCGGCAAGCACGGTGCGACGGGGAAGATCGAGTCAATCCTGGAAAAGTCGCCCCACCGGGTCCCCCGGGCTTGCCCCAATGCCAAGCTCTGCGGCGGCTGCTGCTTCTGGCATATGGATTACGAGGAGGAATGCCGCCTGAAGGCGCAGCGGGTGCGGGACGCACTGCAGCGCATCGGCGGCTACGATCCGGGCGAGGTCCCGATCACCGGCGGTGGGACGGCGTGGCATTACCGCAACAAGGCCCAATACCCGGTGGCCAAGCTGCGGGGACGCGCAGAGGCTGGATTTTTCCGCGCGGGAACGCATCAGGTCGTTCCCGTCGAGACCTGCCTGATCCAGCATCCGGCGGCGGACCAGGCAAAGGCGGCGGTGCTGGACTATATGCGCCGCTGCCAGGTGCCGCCGTATGACGAAGCGACGTGCACGGGGCTGGTGCGGCATATTTATGTGCGGCGCGGTTGGGTCAGCGGGCAGGTCTTGGTGGGAATCGTCGCCAATGGGACGGCGCTGCCCCAGGAAAAAACGCTGGCCGCGCTTCTGCAGCAGCAGGTCGAGGGCTTGTGCAGCGTGGTTCTGTGTGTCAATACGCGGCCGGGCAATGCAATTTTAGGCCGGGAATTTCGGACAATCTGGGGCGCAGACACACTGGAGGATACACTGTGCGGCCTGCAATTTCGAATCTCGCCCCGTTCCTTCTATCAGGTCAATCATGACCAGGCGGAGCGCCTCTATGAAAAGGCGCTGCAGCTCGCCGCGCTAGACAAGACGCAGACGGTACTGGACCTCTATTGCGGCACTGGGACCATCACCTGCATTATGGCCCGCAGTGCCGGGCGTGCCATTGGTGTGGAGGTGATCCCCGAAGCGGTGGAGGACGCGAAGCAAAACGCGGCCCGCAATGGCTTGGAAAATGTCACATTTTTGTGCGCTGACGCCGGGCAGGCCGCGCAGCAGCTGGCAGAGCGCGGTACCGCGCCAGATGTGATCGTTGTGGACCCGCCCCGGAAGGGGCTGGATGAGACGGCGGTCCAGGCGGCCGCTGCTATGCAGCCCCGGCGTATCGTCTACGTCTCCTGCGACCCTGCGACCCTGGCCCGAGATATCAAGCGCTTCGCCCCTTTGGGGTATGTCCCCGCCCACGTAGAAGCGGTGGACCTGTTCCCCAGAACGGCGCATGTGGAGACGGTGGCATTGCTGGTAAAACAGGAGGCGCTGTATTGATGAGAAAAGGTAATGCAAGAATGGAATTAGAGACAAAACGGTTGCTGCTCCGGCCGTGGCAGACGGAGGACGCGGGTTGGCTGTATGAATATGCGAAGGACCCGGCGGTGGGGCCCGCGGCGGGGTGGCCAGCGCATCGGGATATCGAAGAGAGCCGCGCGCTGATCTGCACAGTGCTGAACGGCCCGGCGTGCTACGCCATCTGCGAAAAGGTATGTGACCATCCCATCGGCGCCATCGAGCTCAAGCTGTCGGAGAAGACGGAGCTGACGGACTGGGCGGCGGAATGCGAGCTGGGCTACTGGCTGGGCAGGTCATTCTGGGGCCGGGGCTATGTGCCAGAGGCGGCCCGGGTGCTTTTGCAGTACGGATTTACTGAGCTTGGGATGGAGGCCGTTTGGTGCGGGTATTATGTCGGCAATGAAAAGTCGAAACGGGTGCAGGAGAAGCTGGGGTTTGTGCCGCATCATCTGCGCCGGGCGGCGCCGGTCCCGCTGCTGGGCGAGACAAGAGATGAGCAGATCAATGTCTTGACCAAAGCCCGCTGGGCGGCGCTTTGCGCAGAATAAGCAAAATCAGAGCCGCGGCTGCAGAGAAATCTGCAGCCGCGGCTTTACCTGTTTCCTTTTAGATTTCAGTGTAGGGCGTGCTTTGCCGCAATTGCCGGTAGGTGCGGATGAGAAGGACGATCGCGATTAGAAAGGTCAAAATATCCGACAGCGGCATGGAGTAGAGCACGCCGTCCAGGCCAAAGAAGCACGGCAGCAGCAGTGCCAGACCGACGCCGAAGACGACCTCCCGCATCATGGAGAGCATCGTCGAGGCAGCAGCTTTTCCCATGGCTTGCAGGAAGATAAACGTCGCCTTATTGACACAGGCCAGGACGATCATGCAGAGATAGGTCCGGAATGCGTGGATCGCAAAATCTGTGTAATAAGTGCTTTCGTTGGCAGCGCCGAAGATAGCAATGAGCTGCCGCGGGAGAAATTCTACAAAAACAAACCCGACCGCACCGACGGCGGTTTCTGCAAGGAGCAGCTTTGTCAGCAGCTGCCGGACCCGCTGCGGCTGCTGGGCCCCCATATTATACCCGACAACGGGAATGCATCCGGCGGACATGCCGACAACAACAGAGATCACGATTTGGAAGAATTTCATGACAATGCCAACCACGGCCATCGGAATCTGCGCGTAGCGCACCTGGCCGAAAATAGCATCCTGCGCACCGTATTTGCGCAGCATATTATTGATGGCAGCCATTGCCGCGACAAGGGAGATTTGGGAAAGAAAACTGGTCATACCCAGCACCAGCGTTCGGCGTAGGATCGCACCATTGGGGTGGAAATCTGCACGCTGCGGTCGAATTAGTTTCATACGAAGCAGGTACCAGACGGCCAAGCCTGCGGTTAGTACCTGCCCAAGAACGGTTGCAACAGCCGCCCCCATCATGCCCCAGCGAAAGAGGAAAATGAAGATCGGATCCAGAATCAAATTAACGACGGCGCCTGCAAGCGTTGAGATCATGGCAAATTTGGGGCTCCCGTCAGCACGGATGATCGGATTCATTGCCTGACCAAACATATAAAAAGGAATGCCAAGGGTGATATAAAAGAAATATTCCTGGCTATATTGAAATGTCTCTGCGTTAACTGTGCCGCCAAACATTGTGAGAATCGGATCAACAAGGCAAAGATAAAGGATTGTCAACAAGAGGCTGACAAGAATGACTGTTCCCACAGCGTTCCCAACGCTCTTTTTTGCGTCAGCAGCTTGATCTTGCCCTAAACTGATGCTGACAAAGGCACAGCAGCCGTCGCCGATCATAACCGCTAAGGCCAAGGCAATGACGGTCATCGGGAATACAACGGTGTTGGCCGCATTGCCGTAGGAACCGAGATAAGCGGCGTTGGCAATAAATATCTGATCGACAATATTATAAAGCGCGCCGACCAAAAGTGAAATAATGCAGGGGACGGCATACCGACGCATCAGCTTGCCCACCGGTGCGGTCCCCAACGGGAGTGCGTTCTGATTCATAAAATTTCGGCCTTTCTGCATAAAAATAGACGTGTGGCATCTTGCGCAACTGGAATTACACAAAATGCCACACGTTGTTCCTTTATTTTAGCTGCCCTTTGCAGAAAAAGCAAATGATGATTTTGCACAAAAATCAATAGTGTGATGAAATAAAAATAATGCAGACCGCTGTATGCTGCCAAAGCTTTTGCCGATATGCCGCCTAATCGCAGCGCCATTGGGCCCGCTTCCTGTCCACATTGCCGTTGGGCAGGAAGGGGACCTGCTCGCGCGCCAGCAGAGCGGCTTGCTCCGGCCAGCCCGGCGCCAGTCGCCCTGCGTGATGCAGTACCTGAAGCGGAGCAATTTCGGCACGAGGGCGTCTATCCGGTCATCATCCAGCGAGAGGATTGGGATCAGGCGCAGGAGCTGCTGAAACAGAACGCCAGGAATCCCCCGGCTCCCGGCAATAAGGCCAAGCATCGTTATGCGGGGCTTTTGGCCTGTGCCGAGTGTGGTAACCCGTTTGTTCCCATGATCCGATATTGGAACGGCAGTCGCCGTGTGGAATATGTTTGCAAAGGCTACCACCGGAACGGCAAAACCTATTGTTCCTCCCACCGCATCCATGAGGAAACACTGGATGCGAGGGTATGGGAGCTCGTTCCGCACGGCTCGTGAGAGCCGTGCGGAGGAGCTGAAGAAACTGGCACAGATGCAAAAAATGTGGGCGTTGAGGAAACCAATCCTCGACGCCCACATTTTGTCGTTACAAGGGAAAGTGCTGGAACTGGAAGAAGAGATAGATGAGATCGTGATAGAAAAAGTATTTGCAGGCAACCACTAAAGCATCGCAACTGCTTGCCTGGTTGTCCTCTTCGGTACTTACACGGCAGTAGGCACAGACACGGAGTTTTTTCTTTTCCGCATCTGTGACCAGATCCTTTTTTGCCGGTATAATCTGCACCTCCTTCTGAGGACCGTTGGCATACGCCTCACGAATCGCATCTTTGGTAGACTGCCTTTTCTCATCACTACGCCCACGCGGTCGAAGTGGTTGTTTCTTGGTTATTTTCATACGGGTTCACCTCCTCCCGCTGCAGAATTGTAACTGTGGCAAGAAATCCACAGGCTACGGCAGCACGGAGCCGGCGCCCTTTAATTATAGCGCAAAAGCATCATATTTGAGCGATATTTACAGTTCATCCCGTATGTATTCTGGACAAAAAAATAAGAAGCCCGAAGGCTTCCTATTATTCGTTGTCATGGCTCATGGCTTTGAGCATTTGGATGGCTGCGGATTTCTGGCTCGGCGTAAGGCAGACCCAACAGTCAAACAGTTCCTTCATATCCGGGGTCAGTTCGACCATATCGGTGTCAGCGAAGAACTGCGACATAGTGATGCCGAATCCTCTGCATATCGTCTCAAGGGTCGCAACGGAAGGAACTGTATTTCTTCTGAAGATGTTTCCGATAGTGGACTGTGCCAAACCGCACTCTTTTGAAAGTTTGTACTCCGTCCATCCGCGTTCCCGCAATAACTGCTGGAGACGAGCGTGCGTATCCATAGCATCACCACTTTTCTCATATCTATTTTACTTCCAAGGTGAGAGATAATATACATACGAGTTGAAACGAGAATAGATATGTGGTATGATGTAATGTTAATAAGGCAGGAATCACGGAGGGGACTTATATGACCGAAGCCGAAAAACGAATGCACCGTGTATGCTTCACAGGACACCGCCCGGAGAAGCTGACACGCCCAGACAGAGCCATCAAAAAGGATCTGGAAAAAGAAATCCGTCAGGCAGTTGCTGACGGACTGAATGTCTTTATTACGGGTATGGCAAGGGGCGTAGATATCTGAGCAGCACAAATCGTGCTGATGCTTCGTGATGAGGGTTACGATGTCAAACTTATGTGTGCCTGCCCCTATGAGGGCTTTGAGCGCGGTTGGAGCCAAGAATGGCAGAAAGCAACCGAGAGATACTGGTAGCAGCAGACTTCGTGAAATATGTCTGTGAGGGCTATAGCCGAGCCTGTTTCCAGATCCGAAATGAATGGATGGTTAATCACTCTGCCAGAGTTATCGCTGTATTCAACGGAGAAAAGAGCGGAACAAAAAATACGATAGACTACGCTGTTAAGATCGGTGTACCAGTTGTCCGCATAGAGGGTAATCACTCTGAAACTATTCCTATCACAATGAAACTTTTATAGCCACACTGAAACTATTCTTCAGAGAAAAGTTTCAGCGTGGCTTTGTGTTTGGCACAAATAGGACTGTTTGAGGGGTGGGAAACACCTGCACAAATCCCACAATGAAACTATTCCAACATACCTATGTGCTGAAAAGCCTTGTGCCACAAGCATTTTTGCAAAAAGAAAAAGGTTGATAGTTTCAATACCAGTGGTATCAAAACTATCAACCTTATTTGGTGCGGGCATGGGGACTCGAACCCCAACGCATCACTGCACGAGAACCTAAATCTCGCATGTCTACCAATTCCATCATGCCCGCAAATATGAGCGGCAGGGCTGCCTGTCGCTATTTTATTTCCCTCTATTTTTACACGGTGAGGAAACCGAGGCGGAGCGCAACGCTTAATCCGCGTTTATAAAAACAGGACAGGCCTGCTTTTACCAAAGAAATGAATACGGCGAGTGATGGCTCGAAAACTTACACTGAGGTGACAGCACCTAAATCCATCGTGTCTGCCAATTCCACCACGGGCGCATATACAGGCAATCAGCGGCGCAAGTGTCTGCTGGTCGCCTGATTTTTTACTTCAAAAACTGAGCTGGGTCAAATGTATAGACGTCGTCCTCTCCGCAATAGCCGCACACGCCCATACGCGGAGAATTGACGATTGGAAGCGCAGAATCGTGCGGATGGCTTTCCATGCAGTCTTCGCAGAAATACGGATACTGATCCTCCCATTCGCATTCGCAGCAGATCCAATCGGCTTCCTTTCCGCATTTTCCGCACAGGAAGCGGATCGGTTCGTTTCTCCCGAGCAGACGAACAGCTTTGCGCTGCTTCGGGCGCAGCAGTGTTCCCACCACCGCGATCGTCAGCTCTGTTGTAGAGCCGAAATCATATTCATAATGGAGTTTGCATCCATCGCGCAGCATCCCAACCATGGTGTTTTTCGAGAGCTGCTCATAGTTCCCCACAAAAAATGCGCTTTCGTGTCCACAGCATTCCAGCCAGATATCCCGCAGGAACCGATCGAGCGTTTTTAACGTGGCGCTCATCGGCATATCCAGATACAGCCAATACGCCTTTTCGTCTGCGCCCTCCACCTTCAGCAGCTTGCACGTCTGCGCATCGTCGGCAGTATCATTGTGCTTTTCCAGCAGATGCTTCTTAAACGCTGTTTTGGAAATCGTTCCCCCGCAAAGATAGCAGTTTCCTTTTGATGCCGCTTGCGCCATAAGCGTCTCCCTCCAAGTGCTTGTCAACGACGGTACACAAATCCCGCGTCAACGAACAGCAAAATCCTTCACCAAAGTGACGTCACCTAAATCTCGCATGTCTACCAATTCCATCATGCCCGCGTGGCGTTTGGAGGGGAAATGATGCAGCGATTTTTTTTATTCTATCATGCCAGCGGGGAATGGTCAATGGAATTTGCAGGATTTGTGGCAGATTGCACAATTTCCAGGCAGTGCGTTTTTGCTTTCTAACATTATTGCTTGACAGTTCTTAAAAATCACAGTACAATAAATTTTGGATTGGTATGGCCAGCAGAAAGATCTGGGGTAGATTCTGCCGGCTTGACTTATTCTCAACATACCCAAATTTTGAAAAAAGGAGGTGTGCGCAGGTTTATGCAATGGTACTTTATTGTCCTGCCCCTGGCAGGGTTTATTCTTGGTGCTATTATCTTTTTCCTCGCCGGGATCCGCTACCGCAAAAAGGTTGCGGAGAAGGAGATCGGCAGCGCAGAGGATGAGGCCAGACGGCTCGTGAACGATGCCATCAAGGCCGGTGAAAACAAAAAGCGCGAAATGCTGGTTGAAGCGAAAGAGGAAATCCATAAATCTCGTACCGAAAGCGAAAAGGAAAACAAGGAGCGCCGGGCGGAGCTGCAAAAGCAGGAGCGTCGGCTGCAGCAGAAAGAGGAATCCCTGGATAAGAAAATGGATTCCTTTGAGCGGAAGGAAGAGGATCTGCGGAAAAAGCAGCAGCAGATCGCCGCCACCCAGGAGGAGGTTAATCTTATTAAGAAGAGCCAGCTGGAAATGCTGGAGAAGCTGTCCGGCCTGAGTCAGGAGGAAGCGAAAAATTATCTGCTGCAGAACATTGAATCTGAAGTGCGCCACGAGTCGGCCATGAAGATCAAGGAGATCGAGGCGCAGTACAAAGAAGATGCGGACAAGCTGGCAAGAGAGATCATCTCCATCGCCATCCAGCGCTGTGCGGCGGATCATACCGCCGAGGCAACGGTCTCTGTCGTGCCGCTGCCCAATGATGAAATGAAAGGCCGCATCATCGGCCGTGAAGGCCGGAATATCCGCACCCTGGAGACGATCACCGGTGTCGATCTGATCATTGACGATACGCCGGAGGCCATCACCGTCTCCTCCTTCGACCCGGTTCGCCGCGAGATTGCCCGTCTGGCGCTGGAAAAGCTCATCACAGACGGCCGAATCCACCCCACGCGGATTGAAGACATGGTCGAAAAGGCGCGCCGCGAGGTCGATCGCGTCATCAAGCAGGAGGGCGAGCGGGCCACCTTCGAGACGGGCATCCACAATCTGCATCCCGAGCTCATCAAGCTCTTGGGGCGGCAGAAGTACCGCACGTCTTATGGCCAGAATGTTCTCAACCACTCCATCGAGGTCGCGCATATTGCGGGCTTGCTTGCCAGCGAGCTGGGCGTAGATGTCCAGTTGGCAAAGCGCGCCGGCCTGCTGCATGACCTAGGCAAATCTGTCGACCACGAGATGGAAGGCAGCCACGTCCAGTTGGGTGTGGAGCTGGCCCGGAAATACAAGGAAAGCCCGGCTGTGATCCACGCCATCGAGGCGCATCACGGCGACGTGGAGCCGCGGACCATCGTTGCCTGCCTGGTGCAGGCGGCCGACGCCATCTCCGCGTCCCGCCCCGGCGCAAGACGTGAGAATGTGGAGAACTACATCCGCCGTCTGGAAAAGCTGGAGACGCTCACCGGCTCTTACCCCGGCGTCGAAAAGGCGTATGCCATCCAGGCGGGCCGCGAAGTCCGGATCATGGTCAAGCCCGAGGAGGTCACGGAGGACAATATGATCCTGCTTGCCAGAGACCTGGCGAAGAAGATCGAGTCCGAGCTGGAATACCCCGGCCAGATCAAGGTCAACGTGATCCGCGAGACAAAAGCCGTGGAATACGCAAAATAATTGTTAGCCCAAAGGACACACTGCTGAGGTTGCACCAGATAAGAAAACATTGTAGAAGTCAGTAAAATCAATGTTTTTCATGGTGCAAACACGGTGCGAAGTCGAGACGATCAAATGCTAACAGGTTCAAAGGGCGTTGATATGCAAATATCAGCGCTCTTTTCCTATACTCACAAGCCATAGGGATTGAAAACCTATGGCGTTTTTATACCCATTTTGAAGAAGGCTGGCAATGAAATTGTCAGATGTAGATTTATTCCCATCTATATGCTATATTTTTACTGAGCATACAACGAATAAATCTTGACTGGAGGGATTGCGATGAAAAAATATATACGATTGTCAATCGGCATGATTATGTGTATTCTTCTCTCTGCTTGCGGGTCATCGGCGAAAGCCGACCCGATTGTTTTACCCGCAACAGAGGATATAATCTCCATTTCTGTTTCCGACGATAACGCAACGGCAACTTGCACGGACAGAGAACAGATAGGAGAAATCATGTCTATTCTGGTGGATATGGAGTCAACTTCAAAATCAAGCGTAAATGATGCTCCTAATGTTGATGAATATGTAAAGATTGATTTAAATTGTGCTGATGATACTGTAACAGCGGTATTTTTCTACGAGGACAGCGGAACACAATATGTAGAGCAGCCATATCAGGGAATATACATTCCGGCACCTGCGCTGAATACAATGATTTCCAATTTGTTGAGCGAAGCTGACAGCTAACATTTCATGCATCGGATAGGACAAGTTGAAACCAAACACCCACAAGGACAGCCGAAAAAATCGACTGTCCTTTTTCTATGCCGACAGGCAGAAATGAAAGAAACGGCATAGCCGAAGCTATACCGTGACGATACCGCGCCGGAGAATGCAAATGCGGAAAATGCCGTGCTCAAATGCAAGGCAGGCAGCCAGGTTGTGCTGGGCGGCAGCGGGACGCTGACCGTCACATCCCACGGCAAGCACGGCATCTCCTCCGGCAGCGCGACAGACGAGCAGGATGCCAGCCTGACCGTCCGTGCTCTGACCTTGCAGATCACGACCGAGAGCGGCGATGCTATCCACGCTGAGCAGACCCTGACGATCGAGAGCGGAAATTTGACACTCACTGCCACCGATGATGCGCTGCACAGCGATGGCGCGATCACCATCACCGGCGGGACGGTCCTGGCCGCGGGCGGCAGCGGCAGCATGAGGATGCAGCTTACGACGGAGCAGCCCTATCTGCTCCAGCAGAGCGGTGCTGCCATTGTGGCTGGCGAGACGCTCAGCATCTCGGATGCGGATGGGACGAACATTCTGGATGCATGCCAGGCGCCTTGCACGATCAGCTTCTTGTTCTACACCAGCCCCGACCTGACGGACGGCCAGTCGTATACGCTGCAAGGCTCCGGCAGTGCATCGGTGCAGTTAGAGGCCCAGACCGGCGCACTGCAGGGCGGCATGATGCCAGGTGGCCCGGCAGGCGGACCGGGCGCAGACGGCGGCCGTTTAGATGCCCAGCCCCCCGGCGGGCAAGGCGGCGCGCCTGCCGCACCTGCGGATGGTGCACCATCCGGCAGTTTGCCTGATGCCGCCTCCGGTGTCACAAGTACTTAAACTTCCCAGCAAAAGCGCTGCGCTTTGCCGGCCTTGGCCGGCGGCGCAGTGCTTTTTCGCTTTCCTGCCATGGACAGTTGCATTTACCAGATGGATATGCTACACTGTATCTTGCACTACTTTAGGGGAGAGAAAAAATGGAAGAACAACAGAAAAAGAGAAGTACATTTTCCGGCAAGCTCGGTTTTGTATTGGCGGCAGCGGGCGCATCGGTCGGGCTGGGCAATATATGGCGATTCCCGTATCTCGCGGCAAAGTATGGCGGCGGGATCTTTTTGCTCGTTTATATTATCCTGGCGCTGACCTTTGGCTTTTCCATGATCGTCGCTGAGACGGCCTTGGGCCGTATGACAGGCAAGAGCCCCGTCGGCGCATTTGCCGCCTTTGGAAAGACAAAATGGCGCTCCTGTGGCGGATGGATCAATGCGATCATCCCGATTTTGATCGTCCCGTATTATTCCGTCATCGGCGGTTGGGTCATCAAGTATCTGGTTGGCTATCTCAGCGGGCACGGCGCGCAGCTGGCGGCGGACGGCTATTTTACCTCGTTTATCTCGAGCGGCGTCTCCACGGAGGTCTGCTTTGTGATTTTTGCCCTGTTTACGCTGGGAATCATCTTTGCGGGTGTCCGCAACGGCATCGAGCGGGTCTCCAAAATCATGATGCCGATCCTGGTGATTTTATCGCTGGTGATCACCGTTTATTCCATGACCCGGCCCGGCGCGTGGGCAGGCGTCAAATACTTCTTGGTGCCAAATTTTAAGGATTTCTCCTGGATGACCGTCGTCACCGCCATGGGGCAGGTGTTCTACTCTCTGTCCATTGCCATGGGGATCCTGATCACCTTCGGCTCTTATATGAAGAAGGATGTTTCGATTGAAAAGTCCACCCGTAATGTGGAGATCTTCGATACGGCCATCGCGATCCTGGCGGGCCTGATGATTATCCCTGCAGTCTTTGCCTTCTCCGGCGGCAGTGCAGAGAATCTGCAGGCGGGCCCATCTTTGATGTTTATCACGCTTCCGAAGGTCTTTGCCAGCATGGGGCTGGGGACGGCGGCTGGGATTCTTTTCTTCGTCCTTGTGCTGTTTGCCGCGGTGACCAGCTCCATCGCCCTGACCGAGAGCGCCGTCTCGACGTTCGAGGACCAGTTCGGCTGGAGCAGAAAGAAAGCAACGCTGATCGTCGGTATGATAATGCTTGCACTGGGAACCTTGTCCTCCCTGGGGTATGGCCCGTTGGCCGGTGTGAAGTTGATTGGGATGCAGTTTTTGGATTTCTTTGATTTCCTGACAAACTCTGTCATGATGCCTGTCGCAGCCATCGCGACTTGTCTGCTGGTCTCCCGGGTCATCGGAGTCGGCAAAATCGAGCAAGAGGTCCTGAGCGGGGAGACGACATTCCGCCGGAAGAAGATCTTCAATTTTATGATCCGCTTCCTGTGCCCCGTTTTTGCCGTTATCATCCTGCTGAGCTCCATTGCCAACGCCTTTGGCTGGATCTCGATGTGATTCTTGCGGCAATTTGAAAAAGTGCCCTCGCCCCGCCTGAGTTCAGGCGAGACGAGGGCGCTTTTTAGATGCACGCGGCAAGCTACCGCCGGAACAGCGCCCGAAAGAGCAGCCGGACCAGAGGGCCGATGAAGAAGACCTGCAAGCAGAGTGCGACAGGGAAGCACTGGCACGCCAGCTGCAGCCATTGGGGGAACTAGCCCGCAGTGAAGCCGCTGTGATAAAAGGTGGCGAACAGAGTGACGCAGGGCACGATCAAGCAGACCGTGAAGCATTGGATCGCCAGCGTGAAAAAGATGGGCGGCAGCGCTCCGGGCGGGATGATCCGCAGCGCAAGTTTCTGGACAAGGTGTGTGATGCAGAAGAAGATCGGCAGGAAGACCAGTAGGTACTCGGCCCACATTTCCCGGATCGCCAGCAGAAATACGGGCCCGGACAATCCGCCCAGCTTCCGCGCGATGGCGTAGATGGTCATGCAATACACCGTGCAAAATACCATTAGGGCGGTAAATACGATACAGTGCAGTTTAATTGTGTGCAACGGTATCATAGTAACACATCTACACCGAAAATATAAGGGGGAGGAATTTTGTGAAAACAAAAAAATCACCGCGATCTGATTCAGACCACGGTGATAATGGTGGACGATGTAGGACTCGAACCTGCGACCTTCCGCACGTCAAGCGGATGCTCTACCAGCTGAGCTAATCGTCCGACAACAATGCTATTATACGCAAAAACCATGCTGTTGTCAAGAAGTTTTTTCGGAAATTTGCATTATGCCGCCGGCTTCAGATCTGCGGGGTGCGTCGCCTCCTCCGGAGGCGGGACGGTCTGTGCGCCGGTGGTCGAGGCTTCCTCTTCCTCCTGGACCGGCGTCGTCAGGTGCACATGCCAGGCGACCAGGAGGTTAGCCACTGTCCCGCTGGATGCGTCCTTACCGGTGTTGATGCGGCAGGAGAGGTAACTGCTGCCGTTACCATCCAGGGTCCCATTGGCGATCAGATCGGCCCGCAGGCCGCCGGATATCTTCCCGGCCAGCTCCACCGCTTTCGATGGATTGACTTTTGCCAGCGCCTCGTAGCAGGCGGAGAATGCCATAAAATAGCCGGAATAGCGGTAGGTCGCGTCGTCAGAAGCCGTGCAGGCCAGGATCGCGGCAAAGTTGGCGTCTGTATCCCGGGCGATGCTCATGCGGCGGGCCAGCTGCTTGGAGATCTCAAAGGGCGTTGCCGCTGGCAGGAGCTTGGTGTTCACGCAGGCTTCGCCGGTAAAAGGCACCATTATGCCCCGCATGCCGAATTTTCGCAGTAGGCCGGACCATGCCAGCGGCTTGGCCGGTTCCGTGCTGCCGCCAAAGACAAAGCAGGTTTTGGTCATGCTCGTAAATCCACTGGCAGCGGCATTTGCCAGGGCGGGGAAGTCTGCTGTCTGGCAAAGACTATCCTTGTCCCGCGTGACTTCTCTGGCGGCTTTTGTTGCCTCGTCCAGGTAATACTCCGCCGCTGCCTGCAGCTGGCTGGAGGTGTAGTCGCTGGAGGTTTCCAGGCGCATATCGGACGAAATATCCGGCCCCTGGCGGTTCAGCCCCCAGGCAGCGGTATAAATGCAGAGGAACAGAGCCACGACCACCGTCCAGCCAAAAAACCAATGCAGGAAATTATCCCGCCGCAGGATTGTGATGACCAGCGTCGCAACGATCAGCGCTGCGGCGACCCAGCATAAGCGCTGCCAGAGCACATAATCAAATTTTGCGGCCCAAGTGGCCAGGTAACCGAGAACCTCCCGACAGAAGGACGGGTAGAATAAATATAGCAAGTCATTGTATTTCTCGGCCGCTCCGATCATCAAAGCGGTCAGTAGCAATAACGCGGCCGTCAACAACACGCGGCGCAGTAATTTCATGGCATTCATTCCTTTCTGAGGAATTGGGATAAACTGCAGTGAATCAATCATAAGTATAGCACAAACCAGACCGATTGTCTCTAAGATTTTTGCAAGCAGCGGGAAATTAAAGGGAATTTAAGAAATTCTTACCGTATCATGGTATTATGATACGTAGAAAGTGCGGGGAAATGGGAAGAAATGTAACTATTTAGTGGTGCCAGCGTCAGAAGAGTACAGGATGTAGTACCAGAAAAAAAGGGGAAAAATATTCCGAGAAAACGCTTGACAAATGAGAAAACCAGTGGTAATATATCAAAGCTGTCTGCGAGACATGCTCCTGCAAGCCACGCGAGCAGCGGATGTACCTTGTAAATTAAACAACGAGAAACATGCAATAAAAAGCACCTTG
>CAUBIP010000011.1 GCA_958436045.1 uncultured Oscillospiraceae bacterium
ATGTCCCTCGTGCGGAAGTATTGCCCGTCCTTCCATGTCGAGCCGATATGCCCCTGGATGTACCACTGGCTACGGTTTTCTTTGATCCCCTCACCGATGATATCTCTGGACTTCGGGTCCGGCATCCAGCAATCCAGGATATTGATCCCCTGCGCCGACGCATAGCGGATCAGTTCGATGCCGTCCGCCTCCGGATGGCGCTCCAGCCACTCTCCACCGAAGCCGATCTCGCTGACTTGCAGCTCTGTCTTTCCCAGTCTTCGTAATTTCATGTTATCCTCCTTCGTGGCGTTCCGTTGTGCGTCTGGGCGGACCTGTGGGGCAAGCCGGCAGCGCCGCGGGCCCCAGTTTCTTCTATCCTATCATATGGAAACACCCGTGACAAGGCGCTACTTTTTAAAAAGAGGCAAAAAAATCTCGCTTCCTCTTGCCAGGGTGCTGCCAGAAATGGTATGATGGAAATACCAAGCCGACCCCACGCGTGCCAGAGACGGCACCGCCGCCTTGGCCGAAAGGAGGACACCTTATGTGGAAGAAACGTATCTTGCCCCTGCTCTGCGCGCTGGCGCTGCTGGCAGGGCTCTTGCCGGGCCGGGTGCAGGCAGCGCAGACGAAGCCGGTGCGCTATCTGACCGTCACCGGCACGCCAGCACAGCTGGAGACCGGGCGGCGCCTGCCGCAGGCCACACCCGAATTGGCCTCCGACGCCGGTGCTGCCCTTCATCTGACCCAGGGGCGCTGGTATAACTCCATCGCCGCGCTGCAGCAGGGCGACCCCCTGCCGGACGGTGCGTCCGTCTTCGGTACCGGGACCTATTATCTCGGCCTGGAGCTCAAAGCTGACGACGGCTGGGCGCTGACAGACGAGACACGCCTTTGCATAAATCGATCGGCCAACGCCGCGCTGTACACCCGGCAGGGCGCGACCCTGCTGGCCATCTGCTACCGCAGCCAGGGCGACCCGGAGACGCTGCCCCTGTCCGGCAGCACCGCCCCGTTTTCTGATCTCGCGCCGACGGATTGGTATTATTCCGCCGCCATCTATACCTATCGGCTGGGCCTGCTGCAGGGCACATCGGCCACAGCCTTCTCCCCCCATCTGACGACGACCCGGGCCATGCTCGTGACGATCCTCCACCGGCTGGCCGGGACACCGCAGCCCCGCACCCGTGCAGCATTCCAGGATGTCCCCGCAGGCACCTGGTACACAGACGCCGTCGCCTGGGCGGCAGAGCAGGGGATCGTCTACGGCTACAGCGCGGCCCGCTTTGGCCCGGACGACCCGGTCACCCGCCAGCAGGCGGTGACCTTCCTCTATCGCTATGCGGCATTGCAGGGCTGCAGCACCGTGGGCGCAGAGAGTCTGCGCGGCTTTGCCGATACCGCCGCCGTGGCCGATTGGGCGCGGGACGCCTTTGCCTGGGCCGTCTGCCAGGGAATCCTCAGCGGCATTCCGCAGGGGGGTGCGCTGTATCTTGCGCCGGAGTGCAATGCGCTGCGGGCGCAGTTGGCCGTGATCCTACAGGAATTTTTTGACCTGGCCGTCTGCCAAAGCGCCCAGCAGCCGGGGCTTACCGTCGGCTATATCCCGCTGGATAATCGGCCGGTGAACGACCTGCGGCCTGTGCTGCAGGCCCAGAGCGCCGGGCTGCGTGTCCGGATGCCTCGCGAAGCGCTGTACGCCACCCGACTCGACAACCAAAGCCCGACCGCCAACGGCACAACCTACGGCGCGCGTCAGGCGCTGCTGGATTGGCTGCACCGGAATGCCGACGCCTGCGATATTCTGGTCATCAGCCTGGACCAGCTGCTCTCCGGTGGGCTGGTCAGCAGTCGCGCACTGCAGGGCGGCGACCTGCAATTTGAATACGAGGCGATCGACTATCTATCAGACCTAGCCCGACAGAAGCCGGTCTATGTCTTTGATACCGTCATGCGCCTGGCGTCTACCGTCGGCTATCAGGGGCTGACCGGCGCGGATTACGTCGCCTACCGCAATTACGGGATGCAGCCCCGCCAGAGCCTGACCGGCAACGCGCTGACACCGGAAGCCATCGCCGCCGGTTACCGCTTCGATGCCAGCGGCGCGCCCATCGCCACCCGCCTCACGGACCAGGCGCTGGATGCCTATCACGCCGCGCGGCTGCGGAAGCTGCGGCTGGGCCTGCGGCTTTTGGAGCGGAGCGCGCCCTTTGCCGGTGTCCTCATCGGCGTGGACGACTCCCACCCGGGCAGTTCCATCCAGACAAATGAGATTGCCCTGCTGCAGCAGCATTTGGGCAAAAACGGCGCGCTGTTCTGCGGCGCCGATGAATTGGGCATGATGGCCATCTGCCAGGCCTATTGCACCGCCCAGGGCGGCGCGCCGCGCCTGGCGGCGACCTACTTCGGTCCCTGCGCTAACGAACCTGCCGACGACTTTGACACCGCGACACTGCGCCAGGCCGTGCAGCAGCATATGGATGCCCTGGGCACCGCCTCGTCCGGCTCCACCGTCGCCCAGGTCTTGCTCCTGACAAAGGGCAGCAGCCAGCAGGACGCGGACGCTCTGCTTGCCGCCTGGCAGGCCAATGACCGCGCCAACATCCCGACCATCGTCATCGACGTCTCCGGCGGCAACCGGCTGACCGCCGGGCTCCTGCAAGCACTGCCGGTCCGCTCACTGATGGGCTACAGCAGTTGGGGCACGACCGACAATGCCGTGGGCATCGCCCTCTCCATGGGCCTGACGCGCCTGTGCTATCTACGCCATACCGCACAGAGCCAGGACGCCTGCACGGCGGCATTCTGCCAGAGCCTGACCTTTGCCCTGGTCAAGGACATCGCCTATTGCAAAGGCTGCCGCAGCGCCGTGCAGGACCTGACGCCCGCCGGACTGCAGGCCCTTGTCTGCGGCGACGACGTGACAAAACGTCTGCTCTCGGCCCTGCCCGGCAAAGCCGTCTGCACCGCCCAAGCGGGCGATCCGGCCTTTGCTGTGATCCCATCGCTTACTCTGACAAACTTCTCCGCCCCCTTCGCCCGGCGCTACGAGATCCGCTTTCAAGTCGTACTGGGCTGAGCCCCAAGCACCGCAAAGATGACAAACCCGCGGCAGGGACTTACCTGCCGCGGGTTGGTTTTTACTATTTTAAACTTCCTCCGGGTGATTGCGGAGGTAGCCCAGGTACCCCTCCAGGATCAGGCTGGCGGCCACGGCGTCGACGGTGTTCTTCCGCTTTTTGCCGTGGTAATTCTGGCATGAGAGGATCTGATGCGCCTCGACCGTCGTCCGGCGCTCATCCCAAAGGCGGACAGGCATCCCTGCCGCTTTCTCTAAACTGGCGGCAAATTCCCGGTAAAGCGCCGCCCGGGGGCCCTCCGTGCCGTCCATATTCCGGGGAAAGCCCATGACCAGCCGGTCCGCGCCCCGCTCCTTGCACAGTGCCGCCAGCTGCGCCAGCACCGTCTCCCGCTTCCGGCTGTGGATGACCGTCGTAAAGCCGGTCAGAAGCCCACTGGGGTCAGAGATGGCAACGCCGGTACGGGCATCGCCGTAATCAATAGCCATAACCCGCATCTCAGCGCCGCCTCCTGCGGTAGAATTTGGCCAGGCCGCCCTCGGATGTCTCCCGGTATTCATGGTTCAGGTGCCGCCCGGTCTCGTACATCGTGCGTACGACCATATCAAAGCTGATATTCCGTGTACCCGTCAGCAGCTGGGCCAGGTTGAATGCCGTCATCGCGCGCTTGGCCGCCACGGCGTTGCGCTCGATGCAGGGGATCTGCACTAGGCCGCAGATGGGGTCGCACGTCAGGCCGAGGTGATGCTCCAGGGCATTCTCCGCCGCGTACTCCACCTGGGGGATTTCCAGGCCTTTGAGGGTACACAGCGCTGCCGCCGCCATAGAACAGGCCGAGCCGATCTCCGCCTGGCAGCCGCACTCCGCGCCGGAAATGGACGCGTTGCGCTTGATCAGATTGCCGATTAGCCCGGCGACCGCCAGGGCGCGGACGATCTCGTCGTCCGAGTAGTTATATTTGCCCTGCATATACCGCAGCGCCGAGGGCAGGACACCGCAGCTGCCACAGGTGGGCGCGGTGACGATGGTGCCATTGTCGGCATTCTGCTCGGAGATAGCAAAGGCATAGGAACAGATGAGCCGCAGCTCCTGCATCTGGGGGATCTCGTCGGCCAAGACGTTCTCGTAAAGCATCTTCGCCTTGCGCTCCAGGCGCAACGGGCCGGGCAGGACGCCGGTGGCCTGTAGGCCGTCTTCAATAGACTTGCACATCGTCTCCCAGACCATATGCAAAAAGTCCCAGATCTCCGGCCCCTCGTTGAGCTCGACGTATTCGCTCAGGCTGACATTGCGCCAGCGACAGAACTCCGCGATCTCGGCAAAGGAATTCTCCGGATAGACATTTTCCATCTCCAAGCTGGGGCGGCCCTCGATGACGATATCGCCGCCGCCGATGGACTCGACGCGGATAAAACCGATCTGCTCATTATTCTTCCACGCGGTAAAATCCAGCGTGTTGGGGTGCTGCGCATCCGCCGGCAGATTGTCGCGGAAAATGATCTTCGTTTTGACCGGGCTGAGCACCTCCCGCAAAACGCGGTCCGTCCCGTGGCCGACGCCGGTTTTGCTCAAGGAGCCATACAGGCGAACCTCAAAGAGATCTGCCGTGGGGTTCTCGTCTTTAAACAGCTGCGCCGCCCGCGCAGGGCCCATGGTATGCGAGGAAGACGGGCCTTTTCCGATCTTATAAATATCTCGGATCGATTTCATTGGTATACCTCCCAACTGACGGTTGCGTTCTCTTTCCAAAAACATGGGTATTATACCAAATTCAAATTATAAAAACAATCACCTGGTACAAAGATTTCCAAAATCAGCGCCGTGCTTGCAGCGCCTCCAGGGACAGCTCCCCAGCCAGCTTGAACAGCGCATCCGCCAGGACCCGCTCCGGCGTCAGCCCGGCGCTCTGGGCGACCCGGGCATAAAACGCCGCCGTGGCGGCGTCCAGCTCAATGGTAAAGGTTCTCATGCGGCAGTCTCCTTCCCGCTCCGTCCTGGCCACCTGGTCTTCCGGCGGCCATACGCCAAACTAGTTTATCTTATGCCACGGCGGCGGTTTTGTGCCGGAATTTCCGTGGCTTTGGAGTTGACCCGCCGGGGCTGGTATGGTATGATTACCACAACGCGAGGCGCACGCCGCCCCGCTCTCATGCCGCACCCGGCGGCAGAATCGCAAGGTGAGAAGACCATGATCCAGGATATCGCGCCCCACCGGTATGACAATACCTTCGCCCCGGCGGCGCCGGCGCAAAGCAGCCCGCTCCTCTGCTTCCGGGAAGGCCAGGTGCTGCTGCGGCGCACGGCAAGCGGCGTGCTGGCCCTGCCATGCCTGGAGGACCTTCCGGCCTTCAGTGCACCGCCGCGCTTTGCCTTCCGGCTGGACGGCACGGCGTATTTCCTGGCCCTGGCGCCGGTGGACGCGCCGACGGAGGCGCTCTATTTTGCGCCCCAGGTCAGCCTGCGGCAGGCAGAGCCCCAGCATCTGGCGTTTGCCTGCGCCGTGGCAGGCAGCCTGCTGCGCTGGTATACGGGTAACCGCTTCTGCGGCGCCTGCGGCGCGGAAAATCGCCACAGTGAGAAAGAGCGCGCACTGGTCTGCCCCCGCTGCGGCAGGGTCCTCTATCCCAAGATCTGTCCCGCCGTTATCGTCGCGATCACAGACGATAACCGTCTGCTGCTGACAAAATACGCCGGGCGGGCGTACAAGCGCTACGCCTTGGTCGCAGGCTTTAACGAGATCGGCGAGAGCATCGAAGCGACAGTCCACCGGGAGGTTCTGGAGGAGACGGGGCTGCGGGTCAAAAACCTGCGGTTTTACCGCTCCCAGCCCTGGGTCTTTACCGATAGCCTGCTCCTGGGCTTTTTCGTCGACCTGGACGGGCCGGACTGCATCACGCTACAGGAGGACGAGCTCTCCGAGGGCGCGTGGTTTGACCGGACGCACCTACCCGACGTGCCGCCGGGCGGCAGCCTGACCGGCGAGATGATCGAATTATTCCGCCAGGGCCGTGAGCCCTGACGGTGCAAGAGGGGGAACCATATCATGAAGCATCGCGAAGACAAATCTGCCATGACACCCCAGGAGGCGGAAAAGCGCAAGCAGGAAAAACAGGAGACCCGCTCCCAGACGATGTTCGCCCTGCGTTGTGTGCTCTCGGCCTACCTGGTTTACCTGGGGTATGACCTCATCAGCAAAACGATCAAGGACGAAGAAGGCGGCTCCTTCTGGTATATCATCGTCGGCGTCGTCTTCGCCGTTGTGGGCGTCTATGTCCTCATCGACTGTTGGAAGCGCAAGCGCCAGCACGACGCCGAGGAGCGCGAGGCCCAGCGGCAGGAGCTGCAGGCCAAAGGTCTGCTGGACTTTGACGAGCCCGCAGACGAGGCAGATACCGAGCCCGCAGGCGACGATTTCTGGACGGAAGACGGTGACGCCGAAGCCACCCCCGAAGGCGATGCGTCCAGCGACGAAACAGACGCATAACGCGGCAAAACGCTCTGCCCGCGACATGCACAGGCAGAGCGTTCGTTTGCTTTGCAAGGTCTAGCAATTTTCTCAGGGGTTGACGACGTTGATCGGGCTGCCGCTGCAATAGGCCGCCAGGTTCTCCTTCGCGATGGACAGCAGCCGCTGCCGCGCCTCCAGCGGCGCCCAGGCAACGTGCGGCGTCATCAGGCAATTGGGGGCCGACAGAAGCGGATTCTCCGGCCGGATCGGCTCCTGGGAGACGACGTCCACCGCAGCGCCCCGCAGCTTGCCGCTGCGCAGCGCATCCGCGAGGTCCTGCTCGACGATGAGGCCGCCCCGGCTGGTATTGAGGAGGATCGCGCCGTCCTTCATCTGCGCGATCCGCGCGCGGTCGATTAGCCCCGTCGTCTCCGGTGTCTGCGGGCAGTGGAGCGTGACGACGTCCGACTGGGCGAGCAGCTCCTCCAGCGGCGCATAGCGGCACGTGGGGGACTCCAGCGCCGGGTCCGAATGGCGGGCATTGACCAGCAGCCGCATCCCCAGCGCCTGGGCGATGGCCCCGACGGCCCGGCCGATCGTGCCATAGCCGATGATGCCCATCGTCTTACCGCTCAGCTCCATCAACGGCGCATCCCAAAAGCAGAAGTCCGGGCAGGCCGCCCAACGCCCGCTGTGGCAGGCGTCCGAGAGCGCGCCCACATGGCTGCACAGCTCCAGCAGATGCGCAATGGTCAGCTGAGCGACGGACGCCGTGGAATAGCTGGGGCTATTGCAGACCAAGATCCCCAGCTCCTTCGCCGCGGCGGTATCGACTACGTTATACCCCGTGGCCAGAACACTGACCAGCTTGAGATTTTTGCACTGGCGCAGCGTCTGCCCATCCAGCCGGACCTTATTGACATAGACGACCTCCGCGTCGCCAATGCGCGTCAGAACATCCTCCGGCGCCGTCCGGTCATAGACGGTGACCTCGCCAAATTCCCGCAGCCCGTCCCAGGACAGGTCGCCGGGGTTGGCTGCATACGCGTCTAAAAGTACGATCTTCATAAAAACGCCTCTTTCTCCACTGCCTTACCAGAAAATTTTCGACGCTCGGTTGTGCACAACGGAGATATAGACAAACACCGCCAGCACAATGACCGTCTGCACCGTCGTCGCGATAATGCCGACTTTCAGCAGCGACATCACCAGCACGGCAATGCCGAACACCACACATACCGCGCCAAACAGACTCATCCGTGGCACGATATAAGCGATATAGCCCTCCGGGTCCAAGCAGTTTTCCGGCGTACACTGGGAGGGGTAGAGGATCTTATTTTCAAACAGCACCTGCTCCCGCTTCAAACGAATGCAGGCCGCCAACGCATAGCCCCCTGCGCCCACCAGCAGAATCGTCACCAAAACATCTAAAATAAACATGCTTTCTCCCATTGATAAAACCCCTTTTCACGGAGCGCCGCCGGGGCCTCCGCCGCAATTTTCGCCGGTACCGGGCTTGCCCCGGGCAGCGATTTGGAGTTATTATACCAGCCGCACTGCGGTTTTGCAAGAAGCACCCGGGCTTTTCCCGGCCCCGGGGTTATATTTTTCGCCGACGGTGGCATAATTTTGCTATGCAAAAGTATCACAAAATTCAAGAATGTGTCTGTTTCCCGTCCCATACGAGGCGCTCAGAACAGCGGCACACGCCTCCCACGCAGCAGCGTTTTCCTGTTTTTATAGTGCAGCGTCAGCGTTGGGAGGCTGCTGTAGCCCATCGCCCGGCAGCGAGAAAGGAGCGATCATGCAACAAGAATCCAGCAAAAAAATCTTTACCATCCCCAATCTGCTCAGCTTCTTTCGCATTTTGCTGATCCCACTCATGTGGTACCTCTATGTCATCGCCCACGAACCGGGGTGGACGGTCGCCGTCCTGGCCCTGTCCGGGCTGTCCGATTTGGTAGATGGCAAGATTGCTCGCAAATACCATATGACATCGGACCTGGGCAAGGTCCTGGACCCCATCGCCGATAAGCTGACCCAAGTAACGCTGGTTGTCTGCCTCATCAGTCGCCACCGGCAGCTGTGCTATGTGCTGGCGCTGCAGATCGTCAAGGAGCTGACCATGGCGGGCGCGGGGCTGCTGGTCCTCAAGCGGACCAAGCAGGTCTGCAGTGCGATCCTGCCGGGCAAGATCTGCACCGTCTGCCTGGATATTTCCCTCCTGCTGCTGTTTCTATTCCCCCAGATGCCGGAGCCTGCGGTCTGGCTGCTGACACTGCTGTGCTGCTGCGCCATCATCGTCTCCCTGGGGCTGTACCTGGCATATTACCACGCCCTGCTGGGCCGCCACACCGCCGGACAGCCTGCCTTGCAGCAGGCACCGAAAAAGCGCCAAAGCTAACAGCAAAATCGCAAAAAGAGCATCGCGCCGGGCGATCCCCGCTGCGATGCTCTTTTGGATTTTCTATTAAAATTTTCCGTCCTCCATGCCGTCAACCGGCGCTCTGGCTGGAGGCTGCTTCCCGCGGTGTCTCCACGCGGCGAATCTCCGCGCCGATGCCCCGGAGCTTTTCGATGATGTTCTCATAGCCCCGCTCGATATAATGGGCGTCCTCCACCGTCGTGACTTGGTCAGCCGACAGCCCGGCAATGACCATCGCCGCGCCTGCCCGCAAATCGCACGCCCGGACCGGGCAGCCGTGCAGGGCCTCGACGCCGTCGATCACAGCGACTTTGGTATCCACCTGGATGGACGCGCCCATCCGGTTCAGCTCCGCGCAGTAGCGGAAGCGGGTGTCGTAAATGCCCTCGGTGATGATGCTCGTCCCCTTGGCCAAGGCCATACAGACGGCAATCTGGGGCTGCATATCCGTCGGGAAGCCAGGGTACGGCATCGTCTTGACATTGGCCCGGCGCAGGCGGCCCGTGTGGGTGACGCGAATGGCGTCGTCATATTCTGTCACTTGGACGCCCATCTCCCGCAGCTTGGCGGAGATACAATCCATATGCTTGGGGATGACATTCTGCACCAAGACATCCCCCCCGGCTGCAGCCACGGCGACCATATATGTCCCCGCTTCGATCTGGTCGGGGATGATGGAGTACGAGCCACCGCCCAGCTGGCGCACGCCGCGGATCTTGATGACATCCGTTCCCGCGCCGGTGACCTTCGCGCCCATGGCGTTGAGGAAGTTGGCCAGGTCCACAATATGCGGCTCCTTAGCGGCATTTTCGATGACCGTCGTCCCATTGGCCAGGACACCGGCGATCATAATATTCATCGTCGCGCCGACGGAGACAACGTCCAGGTTGATTCTGCCGCCGACCAGGCCGCCGGACGGCGCTGTCGCACAGACGCAGCCGCCCACCAGGCGCACATCCGCCTGCATGGCCTCAATACCCTTGATGTGCTGGTCGATGGGCCGCACGCCAAAGTTGCAGCCGCCGGGCAGCGCCACGCAGGCATGGCCAAACCGGCCCAACTGCGCGCCGATGAGATAATAAGACGCCCGGATACGGCGCACCAGATCAATGGGTGCGACGGAATCCGTCACATGGGTGCAGTCGATTTCCAGTGTGTTGGGCGAGAGGCGACGCACCAGCGCGCCCATCGTCGTCAAAATTTCCAGCAGGAGCCGGACGTCGGAGATATTGGGAACATTTTCAATTTTACAAATACCTTTGACCAGCAAGGTCGCCGGCAGGATGGCGACTGCCGCGTTTTTCGCGCCGCTGATCGTCACCGTCCCGTGCAGCGGCTTGCCGCCGTTTATGATATATTTCGTCATGGAATACCCTCTTTAGGTAGGAGTATATTAGGAGTATGCGCAGGATAAGGGCGAATACCCCCGCAAAATCTTGGCAGATCCCGGGGCCGCCAAAAAGCGCCGCGTCAAAGCGCTGGGCGCGAAATATTTTTACATTCTAGGCAAATATACCATATTTTCTTAATTATGTAAAGAGATGATTTAAGATTTCTTAAGCATTGGCCCGGTTTTCCGGAAAAATCGGGCCAAATCGCCGAAAAAACGCCGTTATCCCCCCGCCGCGCCAGGCAGATGGCGCAGGCCCTTGGGAAAATGATTCTTCAAAACACCGCCGCTGCCCTTGGCCCAGCCGATGGAATAGGTCCCAGCAAATACCAGCGTCCAGCCGCACGCGTCGGCGGGGATCTGCTGGCCCTCCAGATACTGGGCCAGCCGCGGGTCGTCCGGCTCCAGGCGGCAGCAGGCCGCTGCATCCCGGCTGGCCAAGGCCAGCGCGTGGGCCGGGATAAACCTGCCCTTGCGCATCTGCCCCAGCTCCAGCCCCGCCCGCAGGACCCGCAGGCCTTCAAGCTGCGGCAGGACCGGCGGCGCGGCATAGAGCGTATCGCCGAAGCTTATAAGCACTCCCTCGGGCGCGTCCGGTAGGCACTCATCTGCAAAAGCACGCCAGACCGTCGGTGCTTGCACAGACCGCACCGGCTGCCAGGCGTTTTCCGCGTCGCCGCAATAGCGCAGCACGGCAGCAAAGTGCCCCTCGCAGGGCAGCTCGTGGGGCCAGAGGCGGCAGGTCTTCGCCAGCGTTGGGGCCTGGCCCTCGGCCCAATCGGGGTTCCCCGGTGCAAAAAACCGGGCAGCCTCGCCGGGGGCTTCCAGCGCAAAGTCCGGATGGCGGCGCAAAAACGCTGCGATGGCCCCCTCGTTTTCCGCCGGAGCAAACGTACAGGTGGAATATACCAGTCGCCCGCCCGCTTTTAAAAGCACCGCAGCGGCATCCAGGATCTCCTGCTGCCGGGCGGCGCAGTGGGCGACTGTCGCCTCGCTCCAATCCGCGCTGGCCGCTGCCTCCTTGCGGAACATCCCCTCGCCGGAGCAGGGCGCGTCCACCAAGACGCGGTCAAAGCAGTGGGGGAACGCTGCGGCGATGCGCTGGGGCGTCTCCTGCAGCACGAGTGCATTCGTGATCCCCATGCGCTCGATATTTCGCGCCAGAATCTTCGCCCGGCCGGGATTGATCTCATTGCAGACCAGCAGCCCCTGCCCCTGCAGCGCAGCGGCGATCTGCGTTGACTTCCCACCGGGCGCGGCACACAGGTCCAGCACCAGCTCGCCGGGCTGGGCATCCAGCAGCACAGCCGGGGCCATGGCGCTGGGCTCCTGCAGATAATAGACCCCCGCCTCATGATACGGATGCAGCCCGGGCCGCGTCGCCGGGTCGTAAAAATAGCCGTGCGGCGCCCAGGGAACCGGCGTCAGGCCGAAGGACAACCGGGGCAGGTCCGCCCCCTTCAAGGGGTTGAACCGCAGTCCGACGCTGCGGGGCCGGTCATAGCTTCGCAGAAACGCTGGGTATTCTGGTCCCAGCATCCGCTGCATCCGCTGTAAAAATGCCGTTGGGAGCATAAAAGAAACCTCGCTGTGATTAAATCATGTCATGCCTTAAAAATAGCCGTACTTGCGGCGGTTTTTCAACAAAAATACGCCGGAGACTAAGAACGCAAAGACCTCCGCCACCACCGTCGCCCACCAGATGCCGTCCAGCTTGAACAGCAGCGGCAGCACCAGCACGGCGGAGAGCTTAAAGACGAACGTCCGCAAAAACGAGATCGCCGCCGAGATGACGCCGTTGTTGAGGGCCGTAAAAAACGACGAGAAAAAGATATTCAGCCCCAGCAAAACAAATGCCACCGTAAAAATACGGAAGCCGTGCACCGTCATGGAAAACAATGCCGGATCATAGCCGACAAACAGGTGCGCCAGCGTCGTCGCCAGCGCCTGGGCAATTCCCAACATCACAATGCCGGAACCAAGATTCAGCGTGACACTTTTGCGCAGCAGGCTCTTGAGCTCCCCGGTGTTTTCCGCGCCGTAATGATAGCCGATGACCGGCGCGCTGCCGATGGCATAGCCGATGAAGACGGCGACGAAGATAAACTCCGTGTACATCAAGACGCCGTAGGCCGCCACGCCGTCCTTTCCAGCAAACCGCAGCAGCTGGAAATTATACACCATACCGATGATCGACGAGGTCACACTGGAGACGACCTCCGAAGCGCCGTTGCCGCAGGACTGCAGAATAGGCCGCAGCTGCAGCTTGACTGGGCGCAGCCGCAGCAAGCTGTTATTCGGCCGCAGGAAATAGAGCAGCGGGAACAGCCCACCGACGCACTGGCTCAGCCCTGTCGCAACGGCGGCGCCTGCCACACCCCAGCCGAACCCGGCAATGAACAGCGCGTCCAGCACCATATTCGTCACCCCGGCGGCGATCGTCGCAAGCAGGCCCAGCTTCGGCTTTTCCGCCGTAATCAGGAAGCTTTGGAATACATTTTGCAGCATATATGCCGTGTTGAATCCCATCAGAATCCGGCCATAGAGGACGCAGTCGTCAATGATCTCCGCGTCTGCCCGCAGCCAGCGGCAGATAGGCCGCATAAAGGCCGCGCCCAAGGCTGAGATCACAATACCGGTGCCGACTGTCGCGATGGCAATCATCGTAAAATAGCGGTTGGCCTGGTCCCTGCGGCCCTGGCCCAGGGTCTTTGCCACGAGCGCGCTGCCGCCGGTGCCAAACATAAAGCCCAAGCCGCCGAAGATCATCACCACGGGCATCACCAGATTCACCGCCGTAAACGGCCCCTTGCCGACAAAGTTTGAGACAAATAGCCCATCCACCACGCCGTAGATCGACGTAAAGACCATCATGACAATGGACGGCAGGGTAAAGCGCAGGAGCTTTCGGTAGGTAAAATGATCCGATAGTTGGATGCGCATCGTTTTCTCCTTTTTATCTATTCATCCTATCACACCTATCACAGAAAAAGCGCGGGCGCGGCTGTTTCCAGGGGAAGCATCCGGGCCCGCAGGCTGTTTCGCGGTGCTTATTATAAAATTAAATCAAGCCGCAGGCGTATAGACTGCGCCATCGCCAAACTGCAACGACTGGAAGACCGATGGCAGTTCCTGCTGCATAGCAAGGTACTGCTCCCGCAGCTGGCCGGAGGCCGGGGCCTGAGGATCGTTGATCACATCGGCTACGACATCGTAGGTGACACCGTCGATCGTCACCCGGCCCAGCAGCTGGCAGCCGGGGATCCCGGCATAGCTCTCCGGGTCGTCCGTCCAGCCGATGCTGCACAGCAGGCCGCCGTATCCGGCGTCCTGATTTTCCTTGCTGTAAAGAGAGAGCCACTGGCCCGTCTCCTCGGCCACGCAATGGTCCTGCCAGTCCTCCGGCAGCAGCAGCGTATAGATCGACGCCGTGACGAGCAGGCCATCCGCCTGGGGCTGCTGCTCCAGGGTCTGCCAGGAGTAGTCCTCCGGCCCGGGGGCCTGGCCCATGGACGCTGCATCCGATTCAATCTCGGCGACGACCTTCTTCTGCTCCGCCGACATCGGTGGTGTCTCCTCCGGCGCGGCGGCGGGGCTGCCGGGGGCCGCATCCGACCCGGCCGTCTGCCCGCAGGCGCACAAGAGCGCCGCCAGGGCCAGGACCAAAAGCCATATAAGCCCGCGTCTTTCCATCTGCCGCTTCATGCCGTCTCCTCCTCCAAGGCCTGTGCCAAAAGCCGCGCCGCGCTGCAGACCAGCGCGCGACAGGGCCGTGTTTCGTAAAACTTTTTATCCCGTGGCGGCGAGACCGGTGCGTCGTCGCCCCCGGCCTGCCCCAGCAGCTCCCGGCAGATCAGGCTGCCATTTTCCGCCGCAAAGGCCCGGACCGCCCGCTGCACCCGGGCATAGTGGGCGGATTTTGCCGCGCTGTCGCCCGGATCGCTATAGCCCGCCAGCATGCCGAGAACCAGCGCCATCCCGCTCACAGCCCCACACGTCTCCCGCAGACGGCCAATACCGCCGCCAAAGGATGAGGCCATCTTCGCAAGGTTCTCCTCCGGCAGCCCTGTCAGGTCCGCGAAGGCGCAGGCGACGGATTGGGCGCAGTTATACCCCCGGTCGAACAGAGCCCCCGCCCGGGCGGCTCTTTCCTGGGCGCTCATCCTCTCCATGTCGGGAACGTGACGCCATGCAGGCGCATCATAAAGCGCACGGGGTAGTATTGATCCAGATAGTTGCGGCTGTACCAGTCATACGTCGCCTCCGGCAGATGTACCAGCTCCGGAGCCTGGCAGCGGAAGAGCTCAAACGTCTTCTGGTCGCCCGAAAGCAGCGCCGCCAGCAGCTCCTTATCGCCCTCGTCGGCCACCCGCTGCAGGCAGGCGTCCAGAATGGCAACACAGGCTTGCTCCTCCTCTGACGCATCCAGCTCTTTATTGCCCAGCCAGATGAGGAAATCCTCCAGGGAGATCTGCTTCCGCGCTGTCACCTGTGACAGGCGGAAAAAGCCCATTTCATCCTTTGTCTTGAGCAGCTCCACCAAATAGGAGAACAGATCATCCTCCAGTAGGCAGCAGTCAAGCAGGACCTCGCAGGCATTGCGCGGGCCGTCGGGCTCCTCGATCTTCGGCGTCTGGTCCGCCACGTCGTCTGCCGCATCTGCCGGGGCGGTCTCCGCCGGGGCCTCCGGTTCCGCCGCCTGGGCCTGGCCAAACTGGCCCACGGCCTGCATCACCTGCGCCAGATCAAAGTTATCATACCATTCCTGCGGGACCTCGCGGCCCTCGGCCTCGGCGCAGGCTCTGACAAAGGCATCAATGCCCATCTCCAGCGCCGCCTGCTGCACCGCCTGTACCTTCTCCTCCGCGCCGGATGCCGGGACGGTGATCCCCGCCGGGGCAGGCCGCGTTCCCTCGCAGATTTCGCTCAAGAATTGCAGATACAGGGCAAATAATTCCATGATACTTCCTCACTTTACAAATAGTAGTCCCACTATACCACAGCCCGGCCAAAAATACAACGCCCCAAAGCTGCGGGTGCGCCCCTTATTGCCGCCGGGCCAGCGTATAATCGTCGCCCTTGCGGAAATAGGGGCAGTCGCCGTTGCGGTCTGTATAGATGCGATAGACCTCATCCTCGTCCAGGTCCATCCGGCAGACCTCCATGTCCAGCTCCTCATCGTAATCATTATACCAGCAGTCAGCACAGTTTTGCTGCATATGACGCCCTCCTCTCCCGATCCGCGCGGCGCGGTAAGATGCGCACAGGGCGCCGCAGCGGGCGCCCTGGCTAAGACGATATAAAACGTGCGGCGCGCTCAGCAGAATTTCTGCAGCTGCGCCGGCAGCTGCGCCGTATCCGCCGTAAAGGAGACGGTGAAGCTGATGCCGTGCTTTGCGCCGAAGTCCTCACACCACTGCAAAAAAGCAGCGGTCTCATCCAGATCGACGTCGTCACCGACGATCTTCAGCAGGTTGTCAATAAAAATATGGGCGATGTCAAAATTGCCGGCGTGCAGGCCGCAGATCATGCCGCGCAGGAAGGCATACCCACTCTCGGTGTAATCCCGGGCATCGATCAGCCGAACCTGATAGTTGATGTCGAATTTCAGCTTTCCGCCCTTTTCAATGCACACAAGTGCGCCGGTCTCTTCCTTCACCGCATCATTGATGCACTGTACCAGTCTTTTCGTTTTTCCGGAGCCCTTCGGCCCCACGATAGCTTTGACCATGGAAACACCCTTTCTTGTGCCGGGAATACGGCTGTTGTTGATATTTTTATTTTACCAGCAAACGGGCCAGTTTGCAACTGCTTTCACGGAATATTTACAATCTAAAAAATCAGACCTCATTGCACGCCGGGCTTGCCCAGCAGGCGGAACATATTGCGCTTATAAAACTCCACCCCCGGCTGGTTAAATGGATTGACCCCTAGCATGTATGCAGAGATGCCGCAGGAAAGCTCAAAGAAGAAGAACAGCTCGCCCAGCGTAAACGCGCTGACCTCGCCCAGCTGCAGCTGCAGCACCGGCACACCGCCGTCCACATGGGCGGCCATGGTGCCCTGAAAGGCCTGCTCCTCGACATAGTCCAGCGTCTTGCCCTCGAGATAATTCAGCCCGTCCAGGTTCTTCCAGTCGACCTCAATGGCCGTCTGGTGCACCGGCGGCGCAAAGCGCAGGACCGTCTCGAAGATGTTCCGCTGCCCCTGCTGGATCATCTGGCCCAGGGAGTGCAGGTCCGCGGTAAACTCCGCCGTGGCCGGGAAGATGCCCTTGCCGTCCTTGCCCTCGGATTCGCCGAACAGCTGCTGCCACCAGCGGGCCATATACTGGAACGACGGCTCATAGCAGCACAGCAGCTCGATCTGCTTGCCTCGGCGGTAGAGCAGGTTCCGCAGCGCGGCATATTGCCAGGCAGGGTTTTCAAACGAACGGATATCCAGGTCGATCTTTGCCGACGCCGCGCCCCGCAGCAGCTCCATCGAGTCGATGCCCGCCACAGCCATCGGCAGCAGGCCAACGGCGGTCAGTACACTATATCGGCCGCCGACATTGGGCGGGATGACAAAGCGTTCCCAGCCCTCTTCCTCCGCCATCTGGTGCAGCGCACCCTTGCGCGGGTCCGTCGTGACGTAGACGCGGGTCCGGGCCTTTTCTGTGCCGTATTTGCGCTCCAGCATCCATTTCAGCGCCCGGGTCGCGATGGCGGGCTCTGTCGTTGTGCCGGATTTGGAAATAACGTTGATGGAAAAATCCTTGCCCTCCAGCAGCTGGCACAGCTCCTGCCAGGCGCGCGTGGAGAGGGTGTTGCCCGCAAAAAGGACCTGGGTCTGCCCCTGCAGATTGTGGTGCTGGCCGCACAGCAGCTCGATCCCGGCCCGGGGCCCTAAGTAAGACCCGCCGATGCCGACGACGACCAAAACATCCGAGGACTCCCGGATGCGCTGGGCCGCCGTCCGGATGCGCTGCACCTCTTCCGTCTCGTCCACCGTGGGCAGATCGAGCCAGCCGGTGAAATCGCCGCCCTCGCCCTTGCCGCTGGCCAGGGTCTGATGGGCGCTGGAGACCTCCTGCTCCGCCGCCAGTAAGTCCGGCAGAGAGAGCTCACCCCATACGTTGGAAAGATCAAGATTTATCATACGGTCAACCTCCCGTTACAGTTCATTTTCTATAGCATACCGCAAACGGGCGGGAAACTCAATGGATTTTCCACGGAATTTCCAGGAAAATTTTTCCGCGCCCCGCCGGCGGACGACGCCTTGTCTTTTTCCGAAAACAGACGTATAATAGTTCCAAAATCCGCCGCCTGCGGCGAAACAAAAGGAGCAATCGCCATGCAATATACCTTCGGCGTCGACGTCGGCGGCACCGCGATCAAATATGGCCTATTTGGAGACGGGCTCATCGAAAAATGGGCTTCTCCCACCCGGGTAGACGCGAACGGCAGCCAGATCCTCCCGGATATCGCCGCCGCCCTGGCCGCCTGTCAGGCGCGGCACAGCATCACCCCGGGCCAGATCGCCGGCATCGGCATCGGCGTCCCCGGCCCGGTGGACGCCGCCGGGCGCGTTAACCGCTGTGTCAACCTCAACTGGGGTGTCTTCAATATCTGCCAGGCACTGGAGGCGCTGACGGGCCTTCCCGTCCGCGCCGGGAATGACGCCAATGTTGCCGCCCTGGGCGAGTATTATGACGGCGGCGGCCAGGGCTGCCGCAGCATGGTCATGGTCACCTTCGGAACCGGTGTCGGCGGCGGCATCATCCTGGACGGCAAAATTCTAAACGGCGCCCACGGCGTCGGCGGAGAGATCGGGCACATCGTCGTCAACCGCGACGAGCCCGTCGCCTGCACCTGCGGCAAGCGGGGGTGCGTGGAGCAGTACGCCAGCGCCCCGGGCATCTGCCGCGCCGCGCAGCAGGCCCTGGCCGCAACAGACGCCCCCTCCCTGCTGCGCCGCCTCGACCCCTTGACCTGCAAAGATATCTTCGCCTGCGCCGCCCAGGGCGACGCTGTGGCGGTGCAGGTACTGGACCGCACGTTTGCCTATATGGGCGAATTTCTCGCCGATGTCTGCTGCGTGATCGACCCGCAGCGGGTCGTGCTGGGCGGGGGCGTCTCCGCAGCGGGGCAGCAGCTGCTTCGCGGCATTGCGCCCCACTTCCACCGGTTCATGTTCCACGCCTGCCAAGGCACGGAATTTGCCCTGGCTACCCTGGGCAACGCCGCCGGGATCTACGGCGCAGCCAGCCTGTTCCGATCCGACCGCTGATGCACAAAAAACGCGCTGCACTTCTAAGTTTTTAGAAGCGCAGCGCGTTTTCTCGTTTCTTTTCGCCGCAAGGGCCGTTTTATTCTGCAGAGATCAGGAAATAGTAGACCGGCTGGCCGCCCTCGACCAGGGTGACCTCGGCGTCCGGGCAAGCGGCTTGGAATATCTCCAGCGCCTGCTGCCCCACCTCCGGCGTCGTATCCGCGCCGGTGTAGAGGGTGACAAATTCCCGCCCGTCTTCTGCCACATGGCCCGCCAGGCGCTGCAGCAGCGCCGTAAGCTCCTGCGCTGTGCCGAAGAGTGCGCCGCCGCACAGGGCCAGATAATCGCCCTGGTGGATCTCGTAGCCGTCAAAGTCAGAATCTCGGGCCGCATAGGTGATCTGCATCGTCTCGACGGTGCCCAGCGCTTCGGTCATCGCCTCGGTATTGGCCTCCGCCGTGCCGTCCGGATCGAACGACAGCAGCGCCGTCACACCTTGGGGGACAGTTTTCGACGGGATGACGATGACCGTCTTCTCCGTCAGCGGAATGGTCTGCTCGGCAGCCATAATAATATTTTTATTGTTGGGGAAAACGAATACCGTCTCCGCCGGGGTCCTGTTGATGGCGCTCAGGATATTCTGCGTCGAGGGATTCATCGTCTGCCCACCGGAGACGATCTGATCGCAGCCCAGATCACGGAATACTGCGGCCAGCCCGTCGCCCGCGCAGACGCTGACGACACCGAAGGGCTTCTCCGGCGCAGCGACCGGCTCTGCCTGCTGTTGCTCGGCCATCTCCTGCTTCTCCAGGAGCTTTTCCGTATGCTGCAGGCGCATATTCTCGATCTTTACTTTGACAAGATAGCCGTATTCCAGCGCTTCCTGCAGCGCGATGCCCGGCTGGTTCGTGTGCACATGCACCTTGATAATCTCCTCATCGTCCACCAGGACCAGGCTGTCTCCCAGGCCGCTGAGGAAGCTCCGGAGCATCTCCGGGTCCTTCTCCGACTGACGGGAGACGATAAACTCGGTGCAGTAAGTAAAGGTGATATCCTCCGTGGCAAAGTCGGAAAAATCGGCCGCGTCCTTGACATCGCCCGCCTGCTCCTCCGTGGGCATCTCGATATCCTGCCCCCGCAGCGCCGCCAGCATTCCTTCCAAAATCAGCAGCCAGCCCTTGCCGCCTGCGTCCACAACGCCGGCCTTTTTCAGCACCGGGTTCTGGTTGACTGTCTCCGCCAGGGCCGCTTTGGCCGCCTCGACTGCCGCCTCCAGGACTGCTTCCGGCTCATCGCACACCTCCGCCTTTTCCCCAGCAGCAGCAGCAGCCAGGCGGGAAACGGTCAGGATCGTGCCCTCAGCGGGCTTCATGACGGCCTTGTACGCCGCCTCGACGCCCTCGGCCAGCGCCGCCGCAAATTCCGCACCGGTGCAGGTCTCGGCCCCCTTCAGGGACTTGCTCATGCCCCGGAACAGCAGTGATAGGATAACGCCGGAGTTGCCTCTGGCATCCCGCAGCAGTGCGGAGGCCGCGCCGCCTGCCACCCGGCCGACGTCCATCTGCTTCGGCTGCTGCAGAAGCCGCACCGCAGCGCCCAGGGTCATGCACATATTTGTTCCCGTGTCGCCATCCGGTACCGGGAATACGTTCAGCTCGTTGATGTGCTGCTTCTGCATCTGAAGCGATGCCGCCGCACTGAGAATCATTCTGCGAAAAATGCCGCCATCAATGATAAGGCTCATTTGTCACATACACCTCCATGGGGATCGGGGCCGCGCCCTCAATCAATATTGATAGAATCCACAAATACATTGACCGCCTTCACCTGCGTTCCGGTGCAGGATGCGACGACATAGCGTACTTCGGAAATAATGGAACTGGACAGCGCGGCGATATTCACGCCGTGCTCCACAACAATATGCAAATCAATGGAAATCGAATCGTCGCTCTCGAAGGTCACATAGACGCCCTTGCTCATGGCCTCCTTGCGCAACAGGTGCACAAGCCCATCGGTCATGGAGCGGAAGGCCATGCCCTTCACGCCAAAGCAGTTTGTTGCGGCGATACCGGCGATTTTTGTATAAACATGGCTGGAAACAGAAATCGTTCCTTTGTCCGTAGTCTGACGAATCATACCGAAACCTCCTTATTCCGTTCGGCCGCGCCGCCGTTTTGCCCTCTGCCCGTATCCTGCAAGCAAAGGGCACAGGCGACGCCTGTGCCTGGATTATCTTATTTTAACCGATTTTATAGAAAAGCACAAGAGAAATTTTCAGATTTCCCCCGCGATCCGCCCAAAAGCAGGAAAAAACCGCACACGGCTGCCCGATCCGTGTGCGGCTTCCTGCCAGAAATGGCGGCCATTCCCTGTTGGAGATGCCCCTGCCTAAGCCGCCGGGGCCTGCAGACGCAGGACGACGACGGTGATATCGTCGCCTGGCGCCGCAGCGTCGATGATCCCGGCGGCCAGCTCCGCTACAGGCCACTCTGCCCGGGCGGCGATGCAGCGCTCCGTCTCCTCCACGCCCGCGCCGTCGCTGGTCAGGACGATGAGATCGCCGGGGCGGAGCGTCAGCTTGATTTTCTGGGCCTTGTCCAGCCCCGCCAATGCCAGCCCCGGTGGCATGGACGCCTCGCCCAGCCGCCGCAGCACGCCGCCGTGGCGCAAGTAGGAAGGCGCCGCACCCCATTTGAGCAGAAGGGCATTGCCGCTGGCCAAGTCGATCTGCAGCAGATCCACCGTCGCGAAACGGCCATCGTCCCGCAGCACATAGGCGCTGTTCAACAGCTGCAGCGCGCTGGCGGCATCCAGACCCGCCCGCAGCAGTCCCGTCAGTGCTTCCATGGCGCTGCTGCTCTCCGCCTTCGCCCCGCGCCCTGTGCCCATGCCGTCGCACAGCAGGACAAAGAACGTCGTCCCTGGTCCATGGAAGCAGGCGCCCCGGTCACCGGAGAGGGCCTGCCCCCGCTTGCCGACTGCCCGGGCAGCGATCTCCGGCGTGTATTGCGCTTCCTCTTCCACGCCGCACAGACCGGCGTCTGCTGCGCCCTGCAAATAGCGGGCCAGCAATAAGTATTGGTCCCGAAGCATCCGGCGGCTCTCCTGCTGCCGGGCCCGGTACTGCCGCCGGTATAGGATCCCGTCCAATTGGCGGTTGACCGCCTGCAGAAATGCATCCAGCTGCTGGCAGCGGGTGCAGAACGACGGCGGAAAATCCTCGGGCGTCGCCCGGTATTGGGCCAGCATCGGCCCAGCGGCGCAGCACAGGGCGTGATACGTATCGCCGCTCTCCCGCTCCCAGCAGGTCCGCCAGCCAGGGCAGTCCTTGCAGACCGCCTCCGTCGCTCGGTCGAAGATCTCCGCCGCATCCGGGTCGGTATCCTCCATGGCGGCGGGTGCCAGGACGGTATCGTGCAGCCGCAGGAGCGCATCGGACGCCATCTGCAGCTGCGCGCTCAGCCGCTTCTCCTCTGCTGCGCTGCTGGCATGCGGCAGGAGTCGCAGTCGCGGCACCGCCAGCGCCGCAATGGATGCTGCTGCCGCGGAGAGCAGGCACATCTGCGCCGCTGTCTGCCCCAGCAGCCAGGCAAAGGCCGCGCTTAGCAGCAGCACCGCCAAACTCCGGTGGAAGACTGTCAGATGCCGCACAAGATACCCCGCACCGCTGCAGAGGCAAAGCAGCGCTGTAAACGGCAAGTGCATCCCGCTGCACGTCTCCAACACGATCCCCGCAGCTGCCGCCACCGCCAGCCCCTCCGGTGCAGCTGCGGTCACTGCCGTCAAAAACAGGCCGACAGCCAGCCCCGGATGGAACCAGCCTGCCAGAGAAAACCCGCTCAGTGCCGCCAGCAGCGCTGCACCCAGCAGAAGCCGCGCCCAACGCCGCTGCTCCAGCAGTGCCAGACGGCTGACCCACGAGCCAGCAAATACGCTCACCAGGCTGGCAAAATACCGCCCCAGCGCCGCCGGTGGGAATTGCATCTGCCACAGCATCCCAAACCCGACCGCCGCCGCGGCCACTGTGTGGACCGCAGGCAGATACCAGGCGACAGCCTGATAGCGGCTCTTCCGCAGCAGCCACGCCGCCGCTGGCAGGACAGCCGCCAAAATCAGCGGCCAAACCCCGTCTGCCACCGGCCACAGCAGGCAGTACCCGGCGCAGCAGCCCAAAAACGACGCCGCCAGTGCTCCTCCGCTGCAGGCCGCCGCCACACAGGCCGCCAGGGGTGACGGCGCGTCTCCCGTCGGCAGCGCGCAGAGCAGCCCCGTGCCCAAAAAATAGAGCCCATACCGCAAAACCTCCCGCCAAGGTACCTGCAGTGCCAGCTTACGGTGCTTCGGCCGCGGCAGCTGCAGACCCAGGCCGCCCTGTTTCTTTTCCCGCTCGTTCAAAACGCCATCCCTCCCCATATCGTTACTCGTATCTTAGCATAGGTCGGATGCGGATTATGTCGGAACCGGGCGCAAAAAATGAACTTGCAAGATCGTCATTTTTCCCATATACTAAAAGAAAAAACAACGCAGGAGGTAACCACCATGGGGATGGAACAGGAGATCAAGCTCCGGGCTCGGGACGGCGCGGATCCGTCGCTGCTGCCGGAGGACCCGGCGCTGCTGCCGCTGCGCTGCAGCCCAATGGAATCCATTGAAATGCGCACGACCTACTATGACACGGAGGAGCATATCCTCGCCCGAGCCAAATGGGCGCTGCGCTGCCGGACGGAAAACGGCGAGCCCGTCATCACCCTGAAGACGCCGCCGGACGCCAACCATAAGCGGGGCGAGTGGGAGCTGCGGGGCCCCGGCCTGGTCGAACAGGACGAGATCCAGCCCGGCGCCTTCAACGCACTTTTCGCCCAGGGCGCGCCGCGGCAGATCCTGGACCTGCACCGCTGCCCCCTTGAGACGCTCTGCCGCGTAGATTTCCTGCGCCGCCGCTGCCTGCTCTGCCTGCCAGAGGGCACGCGGGTCGAGCTGGCCCTGGATAAGGGGACACTTTACCGGGGCCGCCGCAGCGCCCCCTTCTGCGAGGTCGAGCTGGAGCTCAAGCAGGGCAGCTTCGCCCATGTGGAAGCGCTGGCCCGGCGGCTGAGCCAAAAATACGGCCTTGTCGAAGAGCCGCTGAGCAAATTTCAGCAGACGATGCGCCTTTGATCCCCCCTGCGCCAAGCACACCAGGTGCAGCACGCGGGAATACCGCAAGCGCCGCGCGCGAAATGCGTGCGGCGCTTGTTTTTTGCCTTGCCTGCTATCTCAAAAACACCTAGCGGCAGAAAAACAGCGGACTGCCGAAGCAGCCCGCTGTCTCATCGTTTGTACAAGTGAAACATGCAAAGGTATGATGTAAGTGCTCCTTAGAATGCACCCTGCGCCATCATGGCGTCGGCGACCTTCTTGAAGCCGGCCAAGTTCGCGCCAGCGACCAGGTTGTAGCCCAGGCCGTACTCTTCGGCAGCTTCCACGGAAACCTTGTGGATGTTCTGCATCATCTTCTGCAGCTGTGCATCGACCTCTTCTTCCGTCCAGACCAGACGCTCGGAGTTCTGGGCCATTTCCAGAGCGGAAACGCCAACACCGCCTGCGTTGACAGCCTTAGACGGCGCAACGATCATGTTCTTCTGCTCCATCATGTAGTACAGCGCATCGTTGGTGGTGGGCATGTTGGCAACTTCGATGTAGTACTTGATGCCATTGGCAACGATCTTCTTCGCAGAGTCCATGTTGACGTCGTTCTGCATCGCAGAGGGCATGATAACGTCGACCTTGCGGCCCCAGGGCTTTTCGCCTGCGAAGAATTCAACGCCGAACTTGTCTGCATAATCCTTGACCTTGTTGCGGCCGGAGTTCCGCATGGTCAGCAGATAAGCAACCTTCTCATCGCTGGAGGAGACGCCTTCCGGATCGTAGATGTAGCCGTCAGGACCGGACAGGGTAACGACCTTTGCGCCCAGATGACGGGCCTTCTTGCAGATGCCCCAAGCGACATTGCCGAAGCCGGAGATGGCAATGGTCTTACCCTTGATGTCCTCTCCCTCATGCTTGAGGACTTCGTTCAGGTAGTACATTGCGCCAAAGCCCGTTGCTTCCGGACGAATCAAAGAGCCGCCAAAGCTAAAGCCCTTGCCGGTCAGGACGCCATTTTCCCAGACACCCTTCAGGCGGCGATACTGGCCGAACAGATAGCCGATCTCACGGCCGCCAACACCCATGTCACCAGCAGGAACGTCAACGTCCGGCCCAATATAGCGGTACAGAGCCGTCATGAAGCTCTGGCAGAAGCGCATAATCTCAGCATCAGACTTGCCAGAGGGGTCAAAGTCGGAGCCGCCCTTGCCGCCGCCGATGGGCAGGCCAGTCAGGCTGTTTTTGAAAATCTGCTCGAAGCCCAGGAACTTGATGACGCCGGGGTAAACATTGGGCTGGAAGCGCAGGCCGCCCTTGTAGGGGCCGATGGCGCCGTTGAACTGGCAGCGATAGCCGGTGTTGGTATGATAATTGCCGTTGTCGTCCATCCAGACAACACGGAAGGTGAACATTCTTTCGGGCTCAACGATGCGGTTCAGCAGGTCAGCCTTTTCATATTCCGGATGCTTGTCAACCATGGGAGCAATGGAAGAGAGGACCTCTTCTACGGTCTGGCAAAATTCGGGCTCATGCGCATACTTTTTCTTGACGTTTTCAATTACGCTCGTAACATAAGCATTCATGATAATCAGTACTCCTTTTTATTTATCACCCGCGAATGCCCGCGGGTAAAATACACAGTGACCCAGCGTGAAGGCCGGGGGAAAAATGGGCCACATCTCTGCGGCCCATTTTCTTATTTTGCCAAAAATTATTTGCCGAAGTTTTCGATGATGGAGACAATCTCCGTACCGATCCGCTTCTGGGCTTCCACGGTGGCAGCGCCGATGTGCGGTGTGCAGGAGACCATGGGATGGCTGTAGAGCGCATGGTTCTTCGCGGGCTCTTCGGAGTAGACGTCCAGGCCTGCAGCGCGGACCTTGCCGGATTCCAGAGCGGCCAGCAGCGCGTCCTCGTCGACGTTGGTGCCGCGGGAGGTGTTGATGATGCAGACGCCGTCCTTCATCTTTTCGATGTTGGCTGCGGAGATCAGAGCGCCGCCGTCAACAGCGGGAGCATGCACGCTGATGAAGTCGGACTTCGCCAGCAGCTCGTCCATCTCGACGTAGGAAATCCCCATCTGCTCTTCGATGCCGGGGATGTGGAAGATATCGAATGCGATAACGTCCATACCGATGGCCTTCGCCATGGCGCCCAGATGCTGACCGATGCGGCCGAAGCCAACGATGCCGAGGGTCTTGCCCTGCAGCTCGATGCCCTTGCCGTAGGCCTTCTTCTCCCACTTGTCCTCACGCATGGTGTGGCCAGCGATGGAGAGATAGCGTGCGCAGGAGAACATATGGCCCAGTGCCAGCTCCGCAACAGACTGGGAGGAAGCACGCGGGGTGTTCATGACCTTGATGCCGTTCTCTTCGGCATACTTGACGTCGATGTTGTCCACGCCGACACCGCCGCGAATGATGAGCTTCAGCTTGGCACCCTTCGCCTCGTCAATGTGGTTTGCGCGGACCTTCGTCTTGGAGCGGACGACGACTGCGTCGAAGTCCCGCAGAGCTTTGCCCAGCTGATCGGGCTCATAGAATTGCTCAACGACCTCATGGCCCTGCTCACGCAGCTGCGCCATTGCGGACTTGTCCATACCGTCAGTAACAAGAATACGCATTTCAGTAATCTCCTTTAATCAGTATCGTTAAATTATTTGTGTTCCGCTTCGAACTTCTTCAGGCAATCGACCAGCGCGATGACGCCGTCCTTGGGCATTGCATTGTAGATGGAAGCACGCAGGCCGCCGACGGACTTGTGGCCCTTCAGGTTTTCAAAGCCAGCAGCCTTGGTGTAGGCAATGACTTCTGCGTCCAGATCCTTGTCGCCGGTGACGAAGGGGATGTTCATCAGGCTGCGGTCTTCGGGAACGACGGTGCCCTTGAACAGCTTGGACTGATCCAGGAAGTCGTAGAAAACCTTTGCCTTGTCGATGTTGATCTCTTCCATCTTCTTCAGGCCGCCCAGGTTCTTGAGGTACTTGAAGACCTTACCGCAGACGTAGATCGCCCAGCAGTTGGGGGTGTTGTACATGGAGCCAGCGTCCGCATGGGTCTTGTACTGCAGGTAAACGGGCAGATCCTTCAGATCGTCCCGGATGAGGTCTTCGCGGATGATCACAACGACCATACCGGCGGGGCCGACGTTCTTCTGAACACCGGCGTAGATCATGCCGTAGTCAGAGACGTTGCAGGGGCGGGACAGGAACATGGAGGACTGGTCGGAAACCAGGACATGGCCCTTGGTGTTGGGCAGCTTGTTCCAGGTAACGCCGTGGATGGTCTCGTTCTCGCAGATGTAGACATAGTCCGCATTGTCGGGGATGTCCAGATCGGAGCAATCGGGAACGTAGGTGTAGTTCTTATCGGCAGAGGAGGCAACGACCTTGACTTCGCCGACCTTCTTGGCTTCGGCAATGGCCTTCTTGGACCAAGCACCGGTCTCGACGTAGCAAGCAACGCCGTTCTTCATCAGGTTCATGGGGATCATGGAGAACTGCAGGGTAGCGCCGCCCTGGATGAAGAGGACCTTGTAGTTGTCCGGAATGTTCATCAGATCGCGCAGGTCCTGCTCCGCCTCGTCGATGATCTGCTGATAGACCTTGGAGCGGTGGGACATTTCCATGACGCACATGCCGGAACCTCTGTAGTTCATCATCTCGTCACGGACTTCTTCCAGTACTGCCTCGGGCATGGTAGCCGGACCGGCGGAGAAGTTATAAGTGCGGCCGTATTTCATTTTATCGTACCTCCTGAAACGTCGTTCATAATGAAATCTTCAGGGCAAACCCTGTCACTACCTCGAGTATACCGCAGTTTCACCCAATAATCAACCTCTTTTCACAAAAATTTTTTGAAGGTCTAAAAGATTTTTGTTCGCAATTTGGTCAAATGCAGCAAAGCACCGGTGTCTCGGGCAAAACGCGCGGCACGGCAGCGGGAAACACACCGCTGCCGTGCCAGGTATCGCTGTTTACGCGTCGCCTTACCGCCCTGGATAGCCAGTAGGCTGTGACGCCGCCGCGCTGTGCTGCGCGGCCATGTATTTTCGCCGGGTGGCCTGCCCGCCGCGGATATGGCGTTCGGCCTTGTTTTGCTGCAAAATGGCCTGCACCTGCAGAGAGAGCGGCCGGTTATACTGGGGCAGCCGCTCGGTCAGGTCCTTATGTACGGTAGATTTGCTGATCCCAAACTGTTTTGCCGCAGCGCGAACCGTGGTGCGGTTTTCGATGATGTACACAGCCAGATCGCAGGCTCGCTGCTCGATGTCATGCTTCATAGATACCACTCTCCATATTCGCGTGGTTCATATATATGGCACCGGCCTGGCAAATATACGCGCCGCCTGCGACAGTTGACTGTCGAATTTTTTCGTTGACATTCCCATAATATCTGCTACACTATCAGAAAGAGACCGGACGGCATGCCGTCCGAATATAGAGAGAAAGCGAGGATTATTTTATGCGTACAATCGTAAATCTGGGCGCTATGGGCATCGTTGCCGTCATTATCGCCATCGTGGCCACGGTGCTGGCCTTTATCTTTATTGTTCCGGAAAAGCGCCGGGCGCAGCTGGGTGCCTTCGGCAAATTCCTGCACGACACCTGCAACTTTAAGTATCTGATCGTTGAGAAGATCCTGCAGGCCCTGTACATTTTCGCCACGGCGTATGTCATTCTGGCAGGCTTCTTCATGCTCTTCATGGCCCCGGAGGATTGGTTCGGCACCCGCCATTGGCTCGGCGGCTATGGCCTGCTGACCATGATCGTCGGCCCCATTGGCGTGCGGCTGGTCTATGAGTTGCTGATGATGGGCATCCTGCTGGTCAAGCACGTCATCTCCATCAACTGCAAGCTGCGCAACCAGAACGACGGTGCCCAGGCAGACCCCTTTGCCACGCCAGACATGTCCGCCATGAAGGCCACGCTGCAGCAGAAGGCCGCCGCGCGCACCCAGGCTGCGACCGCCACCCCGGTTGATCCCGCTACCCCGGTTGCTCCGACCGAACCGGTCGCCGCGCCTGAGAAAAAATTTTGCTCCGCCTGCGGCACGCCTCTCGACGGTGCCGGCCACTGCCCCAACTGCGGCGCGCAGCAGTAAATCATAAAAAGCGAAAAATTATGCGGCCCTGCGTGAATCGCAGGGCCGCTTTTTATCACAGCCCGGTTTCCAGGAGAAGAAACCGGGCTGTATCGCAATATATTTAAGATAAACTGCGTTACACTTCCATCAAACGTGCCAACGCCACCTGAACATCCTGCGTCGTTTCCTGCGCCATAACTTCGGCTGCGATGGCGTCGGCGTCTGCCTTGCTCCAGCGGGCGATCTGCCGCCGGGTCTCTAAGACTGCATTGGGCGAGACGCTGAATTCCTCCAGCCCAAAGCTCAGCAGTAGCGGGATGAGCCGCGGGTCTGCCGCCGCTTCGCCGCACATCCCCACCGGGATCCCGGCCGCCTTGGCTGCCGCGATGCTGCCGCGAATCGCCCGCAGCACCGCCGGGGAGAGGGGCGTGTATAAATAGGCCACGTTTGCATTGCCCCGGTCCGCCGCCATGGTGTAGCCGGTCAGATCATTGGTGCCGATGCTGAAAAAATCCGCCTCTTGCGCCAGCAGGTCCGCCGTCAGCGCCGCCGCAGGCGTCTCGATCATGACGCCCAGGCGCAGTGATTGATCACAGGCGATCCCATCTGCCTCCAGCTCCTCCAGGACCCCACGCAGCAGCGCCCTGGCCGCCCGGACTTCTTCAACACCCGTCACCATGGGCAGCAGGATGGAGAGCGGACCGTCGGCACTGGCCCGGGCCAGCGCCCGCAGCTGCGTTTTGAACAAGTCCTGCCGCCGCAGACAATACCGGATGCCCCGGAAGCCCAAAAACGGGTTTTCTTCCTTCTCCCGGGCAAGGCAGGGCGCTTCCTTGTCGCCGCCAATGTCCAGCGTCCGAATGATGACCGGCTTTCCCGCCATCTGCTGCAGCACCTGGCGATAGGCGGCCAGCTGCATCTGTTCATCCGGCGGCGTCTGCCGGTCCAGGAAGAGAAATTCCGTCCGGAACAAACCGACGCCCTCACCGTCGTTGTCGCAGACGAGCTTTGCCTGGTCCGGCGACGTGATATTGCCGAACAAGCGCACTGTGCCGCCGTCTGCCAGCGTTGTAGCCCGGCCCCGGAATGTCTCCCGGGCCGCCCGCGCCGCCGCATCCCGCGCCTGCGCTGCCCGGTACTGCGCTAGGGTCGCCTCCGGCGGATCGGGCAGGACATGCCCCAGATCGCCGTCGACGATCACCCAGGGCGCATTTGCCAGCTGCTGCATCGCATCCGGCACGCCCAGTACCGCCGGCAGGTCCATCGCCCGGGCCAGGATCGCGCCGTGGGAGGTCTCACCGCCCAGCTCCGTGATGATCCCAGTCACATGCCGCCGATCCAACTGCGCCGCCAGACTTGGCGTCAACTCCCGGGTCACCAGGACCGTCTCCGGCGGCAGATGACGCAGGTCCAGCCGTGCCGTCCCAGTCAGGCGGGACAGGAGCTCCTCTTTGATATCCCGGATATCCGCCGCCCGCTGCTGCGTCATCGCATCGTCCACGCTGGAAAACAGCGCGATATACCGATCGCAGACCGTCGCCAGCGCCTGCTCGGCGCAGTGCCCGGCCTCCAGCTCCTGGTCGATCTGCCCCTGCAGGGACGGGTCCTGGAGCATCATCACATGGCCCAAGAGGATCTCGCTCTCCTGCTGGCCCAATTCCTGGCGGACCTGCGCGGCCAGGCGTTTATTATGCGCCGTGAAGGCCGCCTCCGCCTGCGCCAGCCGCGCCCGCTCAAGGGCCGGGTCGCAGCCGTCCCGCGAGGTAAATTCCACCGCCCGCGCCGCCGCGACCAGTGCGCGGCCGATCCCGCAGCCGCGGGATACGCCAATGCCCTGCAGCATCGTCTCCGCCTCCTTCCTGCTTTTTTACTCGTCGAAGCCGTGGGAGATCATCTCGACCGCCGCGGCCAGGGCCTCCGTCTCCTGGGGCCCGTCGCAGCGGAGCTCGATCTGCGCGCCGCGCTTCATGCAGGCGGCGATGATGTCCATCAAGCTCTTGCCGTTTGTCACGCTGCCGTTGAACAGGATCTCCACCTGGCAGGGGTATTTCGTCATCTCATTGGCGAATTTCATCGCCGGGCGCATATGAAACCCCTGGGCATTTACGACTGTCACATTCTGCGATACCATGTTGCCACACTCCTTTCTCTATATCCAGTCCTATTATTCTTTCACCGCCGGGGGTGCCTTCCGTTTGAAGGCCGCCAGCAGCAGCATCCCGACCAAGGCGCCTGCCGCAAGGGAGAGCAGATACAGCGGCCAATGGCCGACGACGGCAAAGACGAAGATCCCGCCGTGGGGTGCCATGAGCGTGCACCGGAAGAGCATTGAAAGCCCTCCGGCCAGCCCCGCGCCGAGGGCACAGGCCGGGATGACCCGGGCCGGGTCGCTGGCCGCGTAAGGAATCGCGCCCTCGGTGATAAAGCTCAGGCCCATGATATAATTCACCGGGCCGTTTTTCCGCTCCTCCGGCGTGAATTTTGCCGGGAAGAACGTCGTCGCCAGGGCGATGGCCAGGGGCGGCACCATCCCGCCGATCATGACCGCCGCCATAAGATCATAGGTGCCGTTCGTAAGGGCCGCCGTGCCGAAGACATAGGCCGCCTTGTTGCAGGGGCCGCCCATA
>CAUBIP010000012.1 GCA_958436045.1 uncultured Oscillospiraceae bacterium
AACACCAAAACGCCCCGGTGCTTCGGCACCGGGGCGTACGTGTATCGCTTTTTCTTGTGCGCATTCGAAAGGGGGAGAAGCGACCAGTGAACGGGTCAGCCCTTCCGGTAAAACGGTAGAATAGGGCGGCAGGCAGCGTGGGCAGTGCAATTCTTCCCGCCTGCGGAATTTCCGCCGGAGAACAGTTGATTTTACCGCGGCGGGCTGCTATAATAAGAACGATTCCGAATTTGCCGCGGAGAGCGGCAAAGCAGCGATAGAAAAATAAAGGAGCAATCAGTATGGCCACTGTTAAGATTTCCCACGCGGGGCGGCAAAGTGTCGCGGAGGTCGCCGCCGGCGCGAATCTCTTGAAGGTACTGCAGGACGCGGATGTCTCCGCCTCCTTCCCCTGCAATGGCAACCACACCTGCGGCAAGTGCCGCGTGATCGTCTCCGGCGCGGTCAGCCCGATGGACGAGCAGGAGCGCCTGCTGCTGGGCGCGGCGGCGGACTCGATGCGCTTGGCCTGCTTTACCACGGTCCTGGGTGACTGCAGCGTGACGATGCCCCGGTCCGGCGGCAATGAGCAGATCGCCGTCGACTACTCTGCTGACGACGCGGCGCTGGAGCCGCTCTATTCCAGCGGCTACGGCGTCGCTGTCGATATCGGGACGACGACGGTTGTCGGCTATCTCTTCCGGCACGACAGCAAGGAGCCCCTGGGCGTCGTCGGTGAAATGAACAAGCAAAAGACGTTTGGCGCCGATGTCCTGAGCCGCATCGTCTACTGCAATGAGCATACTGTCCGGCCCCTGTGTCAGATCATCCGTCGTCAGATCGCCGCGATTTGCGGCCAGCTGTGCGAGAAGGTGGGCATTGCACTTGACGAGATTCGCGCCCTGTGCGTGACGGGCAACACGACGATGCTGCATATTTTCGCGGGCCTGGAGCCCCGCTCTTTGGCCTATGCGCCGTTCACGCCGCTGTCGCTGTTCGGCGATTGGCAGGAATTTCACCTGGACGGGATGCCGAAGACGGAGATCTATCTGCCCCGGAGCATCTCGGCTTATGTCGGCGCGGATATTACCTGCAGCCTGCTGGCCTCCGGCATCTGCCGCAAGACGGACAATGTCCTGCTGGTCGATATCGGCACGAACGGCGAGATGGGGCTGCGCACGGCGGACGGCCTGGAGTGCTGCTCCACGGCAGCAGGCCCGGCGTTTGAAGGCGCGGGCATTTCCTGCGGCTCCAGCGCCTGCGAGGGCGCGATCAATACCGTCGCGGTGGCCGACGGTCATGTGGTCTATACGACCATCGGCGACGGCCCTGCCCAGTCCATCTGCGGCTCCGGCCTGATCGACGCGGTAGCGGCGCTGCTCCAGGTGGGGGAGATCCTGCCCAAGGGTCGCTTCCGGGAAAGGGGCGCAGCCAGTGTCCCCATCGGCGACAGCGGCCTGACGCTGACCCGCAACGACATCGCCCAGCTGCTGCTGGCCAAGGGCGCTATCCGCGCCGGGATGGACACGCTGCTCCAGCACTGCAAGGTGGAATACCAGGACCTGGACCATATCGTGTTCTGCGGCGGCTTCGGCAGCTATATTGACCCCCACTCGGCGGAGCTGATCGGCCTGATCCCGCCGGGCTTTGCGGGCAAGACCATCGCCATCGGCAACGCCGCCGGGACGGGTGCCAGCCGTATCCTGCAGAGCAAGCAGCTTGAACGCGAAGCCATGGGCATCGCCACGAAGGCCCACGCCGTCGAACTCTCGACGGACCCGCTGTTCAAGCCCAACTATGTTAAAGCCATGCGCTTCCCGGAGCCGAGCGCAGAGTAAAACGCGCCGTATGAAAAACACAGGCCCGCAGGCGGAGATGCCTGCGGGCCTGTTGCTGCGACATGGCTGTAAATTCGGGTGAGGAAAGGTGCGGACAAGCGTTGGCGCGGATCGGAACCAGCATGGCGCTGCTTTTGGGGGCGAAAAACGCAGCCGCGAAAGCGGCTGCGTGCGATCTTTATAAAGTGCATTCCCGGACCGGGCGAAGCTGCGGTGAGCGGGGGAAACGTGCCGGGAGGGCTTGCGTTTTGTTCTACTGGTTGCAGGGCAGGGGGAGAAAATAGGGGCAAATATCCGCGTAGCTGCCGTCTGGCAAACGGAAGCCGCCGGGGATGACGCCGAGCTGCTGGAAGCCCAGGCTTTCGTAGAGGCGCCGGGCCGGGGTATTTGTCACGACGACGGCGTTGAACTGCAGGATCCGGAAGCCCAGCCGGGCGGCCTGGTCGATGCAGTCGCGGACCAGCTGACGGCCGACGCCGCGGCCCCGGGCGCTGGCGCTGACGGCGTAGCTGGCATTGCAGAGATGGCCGCAGCGGCCGACGTTATTGGGGTGCAGAATATAGAGCCCCAGGAGTTGGCCTGCCTCGTCGCAGGCGACGCCGCAGTAGCTCTGGCCTGCAAAAAAGGCAGCGCCGGTCTCCGGCGTCAGGGAGTCTTCCTGGGGAAATGCGTCGCCCGCGGCGACGACTTCGTTCCAGATGGCGCACAGGGCGGGCAGATCGTTTTGCATATAGGGGCGAAGGGTGAGGGGGTTCATGCTGCATTCCTTCCTTTGGAGAAGATTTCCCGGATTATGCTGGGGTTTTATCCTATAAATTATAGCGCCCGGCGCGAAAAATGCAAGCCCAGGGCGAGCGGGAGAAATTCCCGGCGGCAGTCATTGACAAGCTTCCGCGATTTTTGTATAATAAGCCGGAAGGTTCAAAAAATAATCAGAATCTCTGCCAAGGCGTTTCACCGCGGCAGGTACAGAAAGGAAAATTGCCATGATCTATACGACGGAAGTACAGCATATGTGTCCGGTAGCGAAGGGCGCATACCATGGTCCGGCCCCCATTCCTGAAGAGGGCAAGTGGGTTCAGGCCAAAGAAATCAGCGACATCTCCGGCTTTACCCACGGCGTGGGCTGGTGCGCACCGCAGCAGGGCGCCTGCAAGCTGAGCCTGAATGTGAAGGACGGCATCATCGAAGAAGCGCTGGTGGAGACTATCGGCTGCTCCGGCATGACCCATTCGGCGGCAATGGCCTCCGAGATCCTGATCGGCAAGACGCTGCTGGAAGCGCTGAACACGGACCTGGTCTGTGACGCCATCAATACGGCGATGCGGGAGCTGTTCCTGCAGATCGTCTATGGCCGGACGCAGTCCGCATTCTCCGAAGGCGGCCTGGCCGTCGGCGCCTCCCTGGAGGACCTGGGCAAGGGCCTGCGCAGCCAGGTCGGCACGATGTTTGCCACGAAGGCAAAGGGTCCGCGCTATCTGGAAATGGCAGAAGGCTATGTTACCCGCGTTGCCCTCAACGGCGATGACGAGGTCGTCGGCTACGAATTCATCAACCTGGGCAAGATGATGGAATTCATCAAGAAGGGCGATGAGGCCGGCGCTGCACTGGAAAAGGCCAAGGGTCATTATGGTCAGTTTGATAACGCTGCCAAATACATTGACCCCCGTCAGGACTAATGAGGAGGACGAAACATGGCACTGTTTGAAAGCTACGAAAGAAGAATTGATAAGATCAACGGCGTCCTGGCCCAGTATGGCATCGGCTCTGTGGAAGAGTGCCGCGAGATGTGCAAGGCCAAGGGCTTTGACCCGTATGAGATCACTAAGAGCATCCAGCCCATCTGCTTCGATAACGCGGCTTGGGCTTACTGTGTCGGCGCGGCTATCGCCCTGAAGGCTGGCGTCAAGACGGCGGCGGACGCTGCACGCAAGATCGGCGAAGGCCTGCAGGCCTTCTGCATCGACGGCTCCGTTGCGGACGACCGGAAGGTCGGTCTTGGTCACGGCAACCTGGGTGCTATGCTGCTGAGCGAGGACTCCAAGTGCTTCGCGTTCCTGGCTGGCCACGAGTCCTTTGCCGCTGCGGAAGGCGCCATCGGCATCGTCAAGAATGCCAACAAGGCCCGCAAGGAGCCCCTGCGCGTCATCCTGAACGGCCTGGGCAAGGATGCGGCACAGATTATCTCCCGCATCAATGGCTTTACCTATGTGCAGACCCAGTTTGACTATGCTACAAGCAAGCTGAACATTGTCCGCGAGGTCCGCTACTCCGAAGGCGAGCGTGCCAATGTCCGCTGCTACGGCGCTGACGACGTCCGCGAAGGCGTCGCTATCATGCACCAGGAGGGTGTGGATGTCTCCATCACCGGTAACTCCACGAACCCGACCCGCTTCCAGCACCCGGTCGCTGGCACTTACAAGAAAGAGTGCATCGAGCAGGGCAAGAAGTACTTCTCCGTTGCCTCCGGCGGCGGCACGGGCCGTACCCTGCACCCGGATAACATGGCTGCAGGCCCCGCTTCCTACGGCATGACCGACACCATGGGCCGGATGCACTCCGATGCCCAGTTTGCCGGTTCCTCCTCTGTCCCGGCCCACGTTGAGATGATGGGCTTCCTGGGCATGGGCAACAACCCCATGGTCGGCGCGACGGTCGCAGTGGCAGTCGCGGTGGAAGAGGCGCTGAAGGGCTAATTTCATCTTGTTTTTTCATCCCACCGACGGCTTGCCGCCGGTGGGATCGTTTTATCGGGCGGGAAATCGCTCTGCTTGTATTGAAATGGGAGCGAAAGTGTGCTATATTATAAATAAGTATAGCTAGCTGCAGACGCTGTTTTGCGGCCCCGCTGGGGCGTGCCTGCTGCTGGATGGAGGCCGACTATGATGCAATGTTCACGCGCGTTGGCGCGGCGTTTGATCCGCCGGTTGGAGCGGCGCGGGGAGCAAATGTCGCCGGAGCGGTATATTGTGCTGGTATTTCTGGCGCTGATTCTGCTGGGCAGCGCATTGCTGTGTTTGCCGGTGGCTTCTCGAAACGGGCATAGCTGCGGCTTTGGCACGGCGCTGTTCACCGCCACATCCGCGACCTGTGTGACGGGCCTTTCCCTGGTCGATACCTACACCCAATGGAGTGGCTTTGGCCAGGTGGTGCTGCTGGTGCTGATCCAGGTAGGCGGTTTGGGCTTCATGACCATTGCCTGCGTCTTTTTCTTGATGCTCCGGCGCAGGATCGGGCTCAAGAGCCGGATGCTGCTGGCGGCGGCGCTGGGCCTTTCCAATATGCAGGGAATCATCGGCCTGGTGCGGCGTGTCCTGGGCGTGACGGCGATTTTGGAAGCGGGCGGCGCATTGGCGCTAGCGGTGCGGTTTTCTGCCCAGATGCCCTTGGGCCGCGCGCTCTGGCTGGGCGTATTTCACGCAGTCTCCGCCTTTTGCAACGCAGGATTTGATTTATTGGGCTGCATCGCCCCTGGGGCGAGCATCGCACCGTACGGGGCGGACCCGGCGGTCTGCGGCGTTTTGATGACGCTGATCGTCTGCGGCGGGATCGGCTTTTTCGTTTGGGCGGATTGTATTGCTGCCCGGTTTTCGTTCCGGCGACTGACGGTCTACAGCCGTGTGGTCCTGGTGGCGACGGCGGTGCTGCTTCTGGTCAGCTGGGGGGCGTTTGCCGCTCTGGAATGGCGGAACCCGGCAACGCTTGGGCTGCGGCCAGCGGGCCAGAAGCTCCGAATGGCACTGTTTGAAGCGGTGACGATGCGTACGGCGGGCTTCGCGGGCTTTGACCAGAGCGGGCTGACCCAGGGGGCTAAGGCGCTGAGCGTCGTTTGTATGCTGATTGGTGGCGCAAGTGGCTCTACGGCGGGCGGTATGAAGGTCGGAACGGCTGCAATCTTGCTGCTGGCGGCGCTGCAGGCGCTGCGGGGCAAGCGGTATTGCAGCGTCTTTGGGCGTACGATTACGCCGGAGCAGATTTTAAACGCGATGGCAACGGCGGTGTGCATGGTCGGTGCGGCGTTTTTTGGCGCGATGGTGCTTACAATTGCGGACGGCGTGCCATTTTTGGACGCAGCCTTTGAAACGGCGTCTGCGATGGGGACGGTTGGCCTGACCTGTGGGCTGACCCCGACGCTGGGCGTCGTGAGCCAGGCGATTTTGATTATTCTGATGTTCTTTGGCCGGGTTGGGATCATGACCTTTGGCGTCGGCTTCCTGCTGCGAGACAATGCGGCGGATCGCTATCACTACGCCCCGGCAAAAATGATGATTGGATAACGTAGCTCTCACGCCGGATGCAACCGGACGAAAATCCGGTTTATCCGGATGATAAAATTTAGCTGGATTATAAAGAGAGGATAACGGCGAATGAAGACATTTGCAGTGATCGGCTTGGGCCGGTTCGGCGCAGCTGTAGCGGAGAAATTGATGACCCTGGGGCATTCTGTGCTGGCAATTGACGAGAGTCAGCAGCTGGTTGCGCAGTTGGCTGACCGGGTGACCCGGGCTGTCGTCGCCGATGCGCGGGAGGAGGACGTTCTCCGGAGCCTGGGCGTGCAGAATGTGGACTGTGCGGTTATTGCCATCGGCAGTGATGTGGCAGCCAGTATTTTGGTGACAATGCTCTGCAAGGAGTTGGGCATCGGGCAGGTGGTCTGCAAGGCGGGCAGCCGGGAGCATAAGCGCGCCCTAATCAAGCTGGGCGCGGACCGGGTCATCATCCCGGAGCAGGAGATGGGCGATAAGCTGGCCCAGAGTCTAATCTCCGGCAATGTGCTGGAGCAGATCGCCCTTTCAGAAGAGTATAGCATTGCGGAACTGGCCGCACCGGCTTCGTGGGCAGGAAAGACGCTGCGTGCACTGGATATCCGGGCAAAGTATCATGTCTCTGTCATCGCGCTGCGGCGGGGCGATGACTTTACGGTCTCACCAGGCGCGGATGCGGCAATCGCCGCGGGCGATACACTGGTCGCCCTGGGCACGGTCAGAGACCTGGCGCGGGTGATGAAGCGATGAAGCGGGTCACCAGCCGCCATAATGCGGCGCTGCAGCATGTGCGGAAGCTCCAGGCGTCGCGGTCATATCGGTCTGCCTGCGGCCAATTCGTCGCCGACGGGACAAAGCTCTTTGCCGAGGCGCTGCAATGGCTGCCGGCGGGGCTGGAGCTTGTGGTCGCGGCGGACAATGTGCCGCTGCCGCCGCTGCCGGCGGGGCTGGAGGAGCTCCGGGTCCCGGCGGATGTGATGCAGTGGATCTCGCAGATGCAGGCGCCCCAGGGGGTCCTCTTTGTCGGGCGACTGCCGGAGCCACGCCCGCTTTCCCTCACGCCGGGCTGCCTGATTCTGGACGGTTTGCAGGACCCGGGCAATCTGGGCACGATCCTGCGGACGGCGGACGCGCTGGAGATTTCCGTGATTCTCAGCAGCGGCTGTGCAGACCCGTATAGCGCGAAGACCGTCCGGGCAAGCATGGGCGCGATTTTCCGGACGCCGCCGCAGATGGCGGATACCCCGGCGGTCTTGGACGCCTGCCGGGCGCAGAAGATTCCGCTGGCGGTGACGGCGCTGAGCCAGCAGGCGGTGGATATCCGACAGGGGAACCCGGCGGAATGCGCCGTCGTCATCGGCAGCGAGGGGCGCGGCGTCAGCGCGGCGTTTTTGCAGGCGGCGCAGCGGCAATTGATCATTCCCATGCATCCGCGCTGCGAATCGCTCAATGCGGCCATTGCGGCGGCGATCGTCATGTGGCAGATGAGACAGTGAGGCGAGAAAGATGCTGCAATACTTCGTATGGCTGGCGAGCCTGCCTGGCCTGGGCAGCCGCAAGAAGCAGCAGCTGCTTGCGGCCTTCGGGACGCCGGAGCTTTTGTTCTATGCAAGCCGGGCGGAGCTGGCGGCGCTGGACTGCCTGCGCCGGGACCAGATCGACCTGCTGCTGGAACGGGACCTGACACCGGCCCGGCGCATTTTAGACGACTGCGCCGAGAAGGGCATCGGCATTCTGCCGTGCAGCGACACGCTCTATAGTCAAAAGCTGCGCAGTATTGATGACGCACCGGTGGTGCTCTATTATCAGGGCATTATGCCGCCGGTGGACACCCGGCCCAGTATCGCTGTCGTCGGAACCCGGGATGCGACGGATTATGGTCTGCTCCACGCAAAGCGCTTCGGCTACCAGCTGGCAAAGGGCGGTGCAATCGTCGTCTCTGGCTGCGCACTGGGGATTGACACCGTGGCGATGAAGGGCGCACTGACCGGCGGCGGTCCGGTGATCGGCGTTCTGGGCGGCGGGATCGATCGGCTTTATCCGCCGCAGAATGCGGAGCTGTTTGAAGATATTCGCCATTATGGCTGCCTGGTCAGTGCGTACCCACCGGGCACGCCGCCGAAGCGGGAGCATTTTCCCCGCAGAAACCGGCTTATCAGCGGACTGAGTGACGGCGTCGCGGTCATGGAAGCGCCAGCCAGAAGCGTCGCGATGATCACTGCCCGGTATGCCGCCGAGCAGGGCAGGGATGTTTTTGCACTGCCCGGCAGTGTGGACGCGGCGGGGAGCGCCGGGCCGCATCAGCTGATTCGCGACGGCGCGGCCCTGGTGGAGGACGGCACGCAGATCCTTGCAAGCTACGCCCAGCAGTACCGGATCGTCTGGCAGGAGAGCGGGCTGCACCCCATCGGATTGCACCCGGATGAGGCGGCTTCGCCGAAAAAAATAACAAAAACTGCGGCATTTGCCCCGGAAAAGGACAAAATAGACGTTGACAACGAGCCTTCCAGGGATTATATTGACGTCAATATGATTTTGCAGGAGCTGGACGCCGGGCAGCAGAAGATTGTTCTGGCGCTGCAGGATGGCCCGCAGGTGCCGGAGGTACTGGCCCAGACGTTGGGCCTTGCGCCGCAGGATTTGCTTGCGGACCTGACCCTGCTGCAGATCAGCGGTTACGTCGTCCGTATGCCGGACGGGCAATTTTGCCTGGCGGCGAAAACGACGTAAAAACGAGCGGTGCTTGCCGCTTCGAAAAAAATGCGGAGGTCTTCCATGGCAAAGGAAGCAACAAATCTGGTTATCGTGGAGTCGCCGTCTAAGGCGAAGACCATTGGAAAATATTTGGGGCCTGACTATCTGGTCAAGGCGAGCATGGGCCATCTGCGGGATCTGCCGAAGAGCAAATTTGGCATTGATCTGGACCATGATTTTACGCCGATTTATCAGCCCATGAAGGGCAAAGAGGCAATTATTAAGGAGCTGACGCAGCTTTCCAAGGGCGCGTCCATGATCTATCTCGCAACCGACCCGGACCGCGAGGGGGAGGCCATCTCTTGGCATCTGAAGGAGCTGCTGCAGCTGCCGGATGACAAAAGCTGCCGCGTGACCTTTAACGAGATCACGCAGAAGGTCGTTCGCCAGTCCATCGCGGATCCCCGGGAGATCGACCAGCGGCTGGTGGACGCGCAGCAGGCGCGGCGGCTGCTGGACCGGATCGTCGGTTATCAGCTCAGCCCGCTTCTGTGGAAAAAGATCCGCCGGGGCCTGTCTGCCGGGCGCGTGCAGTCCGTGGCGACGCGGCTTGTTGTGGAGCGGGAGGAGGAAATCCGTGCGTTCCTCCCCCAGGAGTACTGGACGCTGGACGCCCAGTTTACCCGCATCGGAAAACCGGGGACGTTTGTCGGCCATTATCACGGTGAGGATAAGAAGCGGGAGCTGCATTCGGAGCAAGAGGTGCAGCAGATCATTGACGATGTCCAGGGTAAGTCCTTTACTGTCCAGAGCGTCAAGCGGACGGAGAAAAAGCGGACACCGCCTGCCCCGTTTATCACCTCGACCCTCCAGCAGGAGGCGTCGCGGAAGCTGAATATGACGCCAAAGTGGGCCATGGCCGTGGCCCAGCAGCTGTATGAAGGCGTCGATGTGGCGGATGTCGGCACCGTTGGCCTGATCACCTATATGCGTACCGACTCGCTGCGTCTTTCGGAAGAGGCGCTGGCGGCGGCGGGGGACTTTATCACCCAGCGCTACGGCCCGCGCTATTATAACGGCACGCCCCGCCGGTACAAGACGAGCAACGCCGCCCAGGACGCCCACGAAGCCATCCGGCCCAGCAATGTGCAGCTGGATCCGGAGTCCATCAAGGCGAGCCTGTCGCGGGACCAGTACCGGCTCTATAAGCTGATCTGGAGCCGCTTTGTAGCCACGCAGATGAGCAATGCCCTTTACGACGCCGTGGCCATTACGACAGAGTGCGCCGGGCACCTGTTCCGTGCGAATCATCAGAGCCTGAAATTCGCCGGGTTCACTGCCGTCTATGAAGAGGGCAAGGACGACGAGCAGGAGGAAAAGGGCGCGGCCCTGCCGGAGTTGGCAGAGGGTGAGCGGCTGAACGCCGATAAAATGGAGAAGCAGCAGCACTTTACCCAGCCCCCCGCCCGGTATACCGAGGCGACACTGGTCAAGGCGATGGAGGAGAAGGGCGTCGGCCGCCCGTCGACGTACGCGGCCATCGTCTCGACGATCCAGGACCGGGAATATGTCCTCAAAAAGGACAAGCGGCTGATGCCGACGGCCCTGGGTGAGGTCGTGACAAACCTGATGAAGGAGCGCTTCCAGGATGTCGTCGATGTGGCATTTACAGCCCACATGGAGGACGAGCTGGACGATGTCGAAGCCGGTAAGGTAGGCTGGAAGGAGGTCCTGGAAAAATTCTACGCAGGCTTCCACCAGGAGATGGTCGACGCCGAGGCGGCGCTGGAGGGCGTGCGCATCAAGGTCCCGGAGGAGGAGACGGACGAGGTCTGCGAGCTCTGCGGGCGCAAGATGGTCATCAAGAGCGGGCGCTTTGGCCGGTTCTTAGCCTGCCCCGGGTATCCGGAGTGCAAGAATACGAAGCCGCTGGTCGAGCATATGCCTGGCCGCTGCCCCAAGTGCGGCAGTGGGATGCTGAAGCGAAAATCGGCCAAGGGCTATGTCTATTACGCCTGCGAAAAGGGCGTGGAATGCGGCTTTATGTCCTGGGACGTGCCGACAGAGCTGGATTGCCCGGAGTGCGGGCAGACGCTGTTCAAAAAGTCGGGCCGCGGGCATATGAAGCCCTTCTGTATCAACGAAAAATGCGTGAATTTCCTGCCGGAGGACAAGCGCGGCTATAAGCGCAAGCCGAAACAGGATACGACGGCGGACGAGGCCGCCAAGACAGCAGAGACTGCCAAGGCCGCCGAAAAGACCGCGGCAAAGTCCGCGGCTAAGACGGCGAAAAAGCCCGCGACGAAAGCCGCCAAGAAGCCCGCTGCCAAGGCAAAGCCGAAGGCGGCGCAGGCAAAGAAAAAACAGGAGTGAGCATGGAGACGATCAAAGTAATCGGCGCGGGCCTGGCGGGCTGCGAGGCCGCCTGGCAGCTGGCCCAGCGGGGCTTTTCGGTGGCGCTGTATGAGATGAAGCCCAGCGCGATGACCCCGGCACATCACAGCCCGGATTTTGCGGAGCTGGTGTGCTCCAACTCCTTCCGGGGCGACCGGCTGGAAAACGCCGTGGGCCTTTTGAAAGAGGAGCTGCGCCGGGCCGGGAGCCTGATCCTGACGTGCGCCGAGGCGACGCGGGTCGAGGCTGGCGGCTGCCTGGCAGTCGACCGCTACGGCTTTTCCGGGCTGGTGACGGAGAAGATCCGCAATCACCCGAATATCACCGTTTATTCCGGCGAAGTGACCGAGGTCCCGGCGCCGCCGGTGATCATCGCGACGGGGCCGCTGACGTCTGACGCGTTGTCTAACGCCATCGCGGCGTATTTTGGGCAGGGGGAGTATCTGAACTTCTTCGACGCCGCTGCGCCGCTGGTCACGGCGGAGAGCATTGATATGACAAAGGCCTGGTTTGCCTCCCGCTACGACCGGGGGACGCCGGATTATATCAACTGCGCCCTGCCGGAGGAGGTCTACCGGCAATTTGTGCAGGAGCTGGCCAGCGCAGAGGAAGCGCCGGTCCACGGCTTTGAGGACAAGCTGGTCTTTGAAGGCTGTATGCCGGTGGAGGTCATGGCCCGGCGGGGGCTGGATACGCTGCGCTACGGCCCGCTCAAGCCCGTCGGCCTGGCGGACCCGGCCACGGGGCGGGAGCCCTATGCCGTCGTCCAGCTGCGGAAGGACAATGCCGCCGGGACGGTCTATAATATGGTCGGCTTCCAGACTCATCTGCGGTTCGGGGAGCAGAAGCGGGTCTTTTCCATGATCCCGGCGCTGGCCAATGCGGAATTTGTCCGCTACGGCGTCATGCACCGGAATACCTTCTTAAATTCGCCCCAGCTGCTGGACCGTGGCTACGCCGACCGGCGGGACCCGCTGACGGCCTTCGCCGGGCAGATGACCGGCGTGGAGGGCTATGTGGAGTCCACCGCCTCCGGCTATCTGGCGGCGGTGACCCTGGCGGCCCGGCTGCAGGGCAAGCCTGTGCCGGACTTTACGCAAAAAACAGCCATCGGCGCGCTGGGCTATTATATCAGCGACCCGAGCGTGAAAAATTTCCAGCCGATGAATATCAACTTCGGCATTCTGGAGCCCCTAGGCTACCGGGTCAAGGGCAAGGCCAATAAAAACCTGGCCATTGCCCAGCGGGCGCTGGAAACGCTGGATGCGCTGCTGGAAACCGGAATCTGAGAGATAGGAGGTCCCGACGATGCGAATTATTGTCGATGCCATGGGCGGCGACTACGCGCCGGACGAAATCGTCTTGGGCGCACTGGACGCGGCAAAGGAACTGAATGTGGAGATCGCCCTGGTGGGGCGCGGCGAGGAGATCCTCGAGTGCCTGAAGGCCCGGGGGATCGAGACGCTGCCCGCCGGGGTGGAGATCGCCCACGCGGACGACGTCGTGGATATGCACGACAATCCCTCGACGGTCATGCACCAGCGGAAAAACTCTTCCATGCTCATCGGGCTGAAGATGCTCCACGACGGCGGCTATGACGCGATGGTCTCCGCCGGGTCCACCGGCGCGCTGCTGACAGCGGCGACGCTGATGGTGCGGCGGGTCAAGGGCATCCGGCGGGCGGCACTGGGTCCGGTTCTGCCGAACGACAACGGCGGGACGGTCCTCATCGACTGCGGTGCCAATGCCGAGTGTATGCCGGAGTATCTGCTGCAGTTTGGCTTTATGGGTTCGATCTATGCAAAATACATCCTGGGAAAGTTCGAGCCCAAGGTCGGCCTTTTGAACATCGGCGCGGAGGATACCAAGGGCACGCCGCTGCAGCTGGAGGCGTATCGCCTGCTGCAGGAGGCGGACGCGCAGGGGCTTTTGCACTTCGCGGGCAATGTCGAGGCAAGAGATGTCCCCCTGGGCGTCGTGGACGTCGTCGTGGCGGACGGTTTTTCCGGCAATATCCTCCTCAAGAGCATCGAGGGGACGGCAATGTATATGACCCGCATGATGAAGGGCATGTTCACCCGGAACCTTTGGAGCAAGCTGGGCTATCTGCTCTGCAAGCCCGGTGTGCGGGCCATGCGCGGGCGGCTGGATTATAACGAAGCCGGCGGGACGATGCTGCTGGGCATCGCGAAGCCGGTCATCAAGGCCCACGGCTCTTCCAAGGCCCGGGCCATCCGGAGCGCCATTGCCCAGGCCAAGCAGGTCGTGGAGCAGGGCGTGGCGGAGAAGATCAGCGAGAATATCGCGGCGATGCAGCCGCCGAAGGAGCAATAAAGCAAGGAGCGATCGAGCATGGATAAGCTGATGGAGCTGGAGGAAAAATTGGGCTACCGGTTTCACGACCGGCAGCTGCTGCGTACGGCGCTGACCCACAGCAGCTACGCCAACGAGCAGCGCGACCCGGCCATCGTCTGCAATGAGCGGCTGGAGTTTTTGGGCGACGCGGTGCTGGGGTTTGTCACGGCGGATTATCTCTACCGCAACGAGCCGTCGCTTCCGGAGGGGGAGATGACCCGGATGCGGGCCGATCTCGTCTGCGAGACGAATCTTGCCCGGGCCGCTGAGCGGATCGGGCTGGGGGATTATCTGCAGTTGGGCAACGGTGAGCAGACCGGCGGCGGACGCCACCGGGCCAGTATGATCGCCGATGCGACGGAGTCTGTCTTTGCCGCAACGTATTTGGACGGCGGCTATCCCGCGGCCAAGGCGCTGATCTACCGGATGATCCTCGACGAGGTCCCGCCGCTGCAGCATCTGCGCAATCAGGACTATAAGACGGCCCTGCAGGAGCTGGTGCAGCGGAAGAAGGACCAGCATCTTGCCTATACGCTGGTGAAGGAATCCGGCCCGGACCATGACAAGCAATTTGTCATGCAGGTGGAGCTCAACGGCCGCCCGGTGGGGACGGGCAAGGGCAGCAGCAAAAAGCGCGCCGAACAGGCCGCTGCCGCCAGCGCCATCGCGTGCCTGTTCCCGCAGGAGGCCCAGTAGTACAAGTAAAACGAAACGTACACGAAAGCGCGCCCGCCGCGGCAGATGCGCTTTCGTGTACGTTTTAAAAATCGGGATTTAGGTCAGCACCGCGCAATTCGGCAAGTAAATTTGGCGGGAGCTTTTTCGTCAAGTCAAGGATTGGAAAGTGCAGGCATACTGTATGTATTTCAAACCGCAGAATTGACGAAAAAGCTCCGCCGAAGCGCGCAGATGCACTTGTGCAGTGTTGCCTTAGAATCGCAATGAAAGCCCAGCGCGGAAAACGGCACATGGTGCTGGGTTTGGTCTTGCAAAAGGGGAAAAAGTGTGCGATAATAAAAGCATAGCAGCGGCGCGCGGAAATGCGGGCGGCTACGGTGAATCAGATGGTTGGCTCAGTGCGGCGATTTGCGCAGATAATCCTGGATGTATTCCATAAATTTCAGCGTGGCCGCGCTGGGCTGGACCTTTTTTAAGGTACACATGGCGACATAGCGCGTCGGAATCTCCTCTTTCAGCCGCAGCGGGCAGATGACGCCGCGAATCAGGCCCGACTGGGCAAATTCCTCCGTCACCCCGGCGACGCCCAGGCCGATACGGGCCAGTGCGATGAGCAGGTTGTGGGAGCCAAGCTCGATCTCAGGCTGCAGCTTCAGGCCATGCTCCAGGAAGAAATCCTCCAGAAAGCGCCGGGAACTGGCTTTGCGCTCCAGCAGGATCAGCGGGAACTGGGTCAGCTCCTGCAGGCTGTAGGCGTGGCTGAAATCGCAGCCGTAGTCCGGCGAGGCGACGAAGATATAATGGTTGTCAAAGCAGGGGGTGGCGTCGTACTCCGTCTCGTCGATGGGGGAGGTGGCAAAGGCCAGGTCGACCGTCCCGCCCCGCAGCGCTTCAAGGACCATGGAGCTGGTGCCGTTGATGATCTGAATTTTCAGCGCGGGGAAGTCCCGGTGGAATTTTTGCAGGACGGGGAGCAGAAAGCGCTTTGTGACAGTATCGCTGGCGCCGATGGCCAGGCGGCCCCGCAGCAGGTGCTGCATCTGAGCCAGGCGCTCCTCGCCGTTTTCAATCGTCGTGATCGCGCGGTTGACATATTGATAAAGCATCCGCCCTTCTTCTGTCAGGTTGACGCCCCGCGGTGTCCGTAAAAACAGCCGGACGCCCAGCTGATTCTCCAGCTGCTTGATCGACTGGCTGATGGCGGACTGGGAGATATACAGGCTCTGGGCGGCGGCGGAGATATTCCCCGCCTCGGCGACGGTCTTAAATACGCGGTACAATTCCAGCTTCGCAGTCATGCGCACCTCCAAAAATTAGTCATACTTATAACGAGTATTAACGAAAGCTATTTTACTTATATCCCACTTTTTATTATACTGACAATTGGCAGGAAATCAACCACAAAAATGGAAAGGATGGCAGAAATATGCAGGCACTAAAGGAGAGAATCATCAAAGAAGGCAAAGTCTTGCCCGGTAATATCATCAAGGTCGACGGCTTCCTGAATCACCGGGTCGATGTGGCCTTTATGGAGCAGATCGCCGACGAATTTGCAAAGTATTTTGACCCGAAGGAGATTACCCTGATCCTGACGGCGGAAGCCAGCGGAATTGCCCTGGCCTCGATCTGCGCGCTGCGCTTTGGCGTGCCGATGGTCTTTGCGAAGAAGGCCAAGAGCGATAATATCGAAGGCGGCCTGTATCAGAGCGACATTTATTCCTACACCTATCAGAAGAAGGTCACCCTGATCGCCTCGAAGGATTGGATCAAATCCACCGACAAGGTTCTGATCGTGGACGACTTTATGGCCAACGGCGAAGCGATGCGCGGCCTGTGCGACATCGTCAAGGAAGCCGGTGCGGAGCTCAAGGGTATTGCCATCGCCATTGAAAAGGGCTTCCAGCACGGCGGCGACAAGCTGCGCGAGGCGGGGATGCCCATTAAGTCCCTGGCCATCATTGACAAGGCTGATGAGAACGGCTTTGTCTTCCGTGAGGACGATTGATTTACGATGGATAAGATTTTGATCCTGGACTTCGGCGGCCAGTATAACCAGTTGATTGCCCGCCGTGTGCGTGAATGCAACGTATATTGTGAGGTCAAGCCTTACACGATGCCGCTGGCGGAGATTCGGGCGTTTGCACCCAAGGGGATTATCTTCACCGGCGGGCCGCACAGCGTCTATGCGGCGGATTCCCCCCAGGTCGACCCGGAGATCTTTGCCTTGGGCCTGCCGATCCTGGGCATCTGCTACGGCTGCCAGCTCATGGCGCAGACCCTGGGCGGACGTGTGACGGCCGCGTCGGAAGCAACGGCGCGGGAATTTGGCAAGACGAACACCTATTTTTTGGAAAACTGCAAGCTCTTTGCCGGCCTGCCGGCGGAGAGCATCACCTGGATGAGCCACGGCGATTACCTGGCCCAGGTGCCGGAGGGCTTCCAGCTTGTCGCCCATACGGACGCCTGCCCCACGGCGGCCATCGCCGACGAGAGCCGGGGGTTCTACGGCGTGCAGTTCCACCCGGAGGTCAATCATACGGCCCACGGGCAGGAGATGCTGCGCAATTTCCTCTATGCGGTCTGCCAGTGCGACCATACCTGGACGATGCGCAATTATATGAAAACGGCCATCACGGATGTGCGGGAGAAGGTCGGCGACGGGAAGGTCCTGCTGGCGCTGTCCGGCGGTGTCGATTCCTCTGTCGCGGCGGCGCTGCTGGCGAAGGCCGTCGGCGAGCGGCTGACGTGCATCTTTGTCGACCACGGTCTGCTGCGAAAAAACGAGGGTGACGAGGTCGAGGCTGCCTTCCGGGATTCCGGGATGCACTTTATCCGTGTCAACGCCCAGCAGCACTTTATGGAGCGGCTGGCAGGCGTCGAGGAGCCGGAGCGGAAGCGGAAGATCATCGGCGAGGAGTTTATCCGCGTCTTTGAGGCCGAAGCGAAGAAAATCGGCCATGTCGACTTCCTGGCCCAGGGGACGATCTACCCCGATGTCATCGAGTCCGGCGCCGGGGATGCAGAGACGATCAAATCGCATCACAATGTCGGCGGTCTGCCGGATTATGTCGACTTCCGGGAGATCATCGAACCGCTGCGGATGCTGTATAAGGACGAGGTGCGGCAGCTGGGCCGTGAGCTGGGCCTGCCGGAGGAGCTTGTCATGCGGCAGCCGTTCCCGGGCCCGGGCCTGGCCATTCGGGTCATCGGCGAGATCACCTGGGAGAAGCTGGAAATGCTGCGGGACGCTGATTTTATCTTCCGGGAGGAAGTCGCCAACGCCGGCCTGGCCTATTCCATCAACCAGTATTTTGCCGTTTTGACGAGTATGCGCTCCGTTGGCGTCATGGGCGACAGCCGCACGTATGACTACACCCTGGCCCTGCGCGGCGTCACGACGACCGATTTTATGACGGCCGATTGGGCCCGCATCCCCTACGACGTCCTCGACCGGGCCTCCGCCCGCATCGTCAACGAAGTCCGCGGTATCAACCGCGTCGTGTACGATATCACCAGCAAACCGCCCGCGACGATCGAATGGGAATGATTTCAAAAGCGCCGGAAACCCGCATGAATACAGGCTTTTTTTCCTGTCGAAATGGCTCGTGATACTGGGTTGATACGAATTTCTCAATTCCAGTACACTGTGAGGACATTTTTAAATGACAAGCAAAAACTGTCCTGCTGGATGGGCCATTCAACAGGACGGTTTTTGCTTGTCTTATTTTTTCAAAATACACATGTTACTCAAACCATAAAAAGGAGTGGCAAAGGAATATGACTTGGATCATACTAATCATTGTTTTAGCGGTCATAGTAGCTAAGAGTATAAGAAGAAGGCAGTACAAAGAGCTAGAAGCACAGTACAAAGAACTAGAAGCAGAAGTTTTAAGTACGTTAGGGTTTAGTAATTGGAATTTTGTTCCCTATTTTGATACCTATGTTACAGTAAAGAGTCGGCAAACTTTGGGGAAATATGATGAAATAAAATTCTTCAAAGGTAATAGAGAAATGCTTGAGAAGGCAGAAGAGACGATTAAACGAAAAAATGAAACAGCAGCAGTGATGCGAAAGTTTCTTAATGATAATGAATACAAATCTAATTCACAGTATGATAGAATAGTAGAGCATGTTAACATTGTTCTTAAAAATGCGGGTGCATTTAGAATTAAAGTGAGATATATTTCATCGGCTGGAAATTATTTGGCTTCAAAAGAAATTACAGTAACTCAAGATACGATTGATAGGATCCATCAAGACCCCTCGTTGCTTATGGACAAAGGGGAATATAACAAATACATTAGGGAACAGCAGAAAGAAGCGTTGAGTCAGAAACAGCATGAATACTACGAGCAGGTAAACAGCATTATCGATTACGCAAATACAAACAAGGACGCCTTAGTTGTTAAAGGCGATCAGCAACAATTAGATACTCTAATTGGGCAGTTATTTGATAGAACTGTTAATAGTATCAAAAAGATCAAAACCCTCGATAGCGAAGAATGGGCGCTTATCGGTGACTTCATGGTTCGCCTTAAGAGTGAGATTGAGAGGATTGTAAGTGCAAACCAACGGATACTCGCATATTACGAATCCCCTGATTTCTTGAAAATCAAACAAACCTGTGAAGCATTGATGAGTTCTCAAAGAGAGTTCAATGAATACATCAATGAAAAAGTGCAAGCTATTTCTCACCTCTTTGGTACAAGAGTAATTCGGAATGAAACAATTAATGATGACGAATATAACTATATTCGTCCATACAAAAAGACTATCACACCCTTTACCGCAGAGGCTTCAGCAGCGGTATTCGCAAGTGCTGAAAACAATCCTCTTGAGTATATTGTAAAGTATTTCTATCCTAATAAAAGAACATATCCCGAACAAATCCAGAAACTCTGCCACCTTGTGGAAGAACTTGAAACTTTAAGAGATGCAAAACAAATCATTGAGAACTACAAAGCGGAATACCAGCAGTATCTTGGCGATGTTCCTGCTTTTATTATGGAAAACGATGAGGCTGGCTTTTACTCACGGCTTGGATTTGCTATCATTGATGAAAGTGTGCTTACCGTAGAGTATAAATTCTCATATACTTCTAACGGTGGACTGGCGCAGCGTTCATTTACAGTTCCAATGACAGAAGAAACCATTGCAGAGCTTATTAAGGTGCTGGAAAACAAGCTCACTGCAAGTGCTTTTGCAAAAGAGCAACGAACCCTGATGACGAAAAAACTGCGTGAGTTCATCAAAAATCGCGACAATTTCACTTGCTGCATTTGCGGAAACTCCACTCATGTTGAGCCTAATCTATTACTTGAGATAGATCACATTATCCCCGTGGCTAAAGGTGGCGAAACAGTGGAGGATAATCTCCAGACGTTGTGCTGGAAATGCAATCGTGCAAAGAGCGATAAAATCATTGCCTGAGTCTTAAAATGTGCTTTTCACTAAGCTCTTTGCTATAACAAGAATTTAGTTGGCTAGTGTTACCGCTATTTTCAATTCTGGACTGTATCGTTTGCTCTTTTGTCTCTTTCTTGGCATAATAATAGTCCCCCTTATTGTAGTCTCGAAATTTTTGCTATTTCGAGTGTCTACTCTAAGGGGACTATATCAGGAAACCGGGACTTTCTGTTTCTATTTTTTATTGCTTTTGCCTATGCCGTTTAAGATAGTACCTTTGACTCCATGTTCTAGCACGCCCTTAATCGCGCCCCTTGTATCTAACTCTAAAGTATCGTCTACGAGAGCAAATGCATCTTTTATCATGCTTGACCCGCGTGTCGCAAGTGTCGTGCCTGTTACTGCATTCACAATTTTTGCAGTAAACTTCCGTGCTTCAAGCATACCTGAAAATACGATCGTGATATTTTTCCCAACTGTCTGTACTTCAACATCTGCGCCTTTTTGTTTGACCTGCGCCGCATCATGATAAAGTTTTACATCTTCAAGTGGAATCACATCAACTAATTCGCGTTCTTTTTTGACGAACCCCTTTTCTTTTTCAAAGACTACTTTTTGCGAAGTCAACGTTAGCTGCAAACTCCCTTTGTAAGTCTTACAAGTTACGTTCCCCTCATACAAGATCACTTCATCTGGCTGCAATTCATAGGTTGCTATAGTAGTATCCTCTCCCTCTTTATGAATGGTCATAAGAGCAGTTGCGTATTTCGCGAGATCCACTGTATTATAAAGTACTACCATAAAACAGACAGGTTGTGAACACCCTGTTTTGTGCAGCATCGAGCATATGCTGTGATACTAGTTTGCTACGGGAAATTGAAGCAGGCGCAAATATAAGCGCAAATCATTAAGCGCTTTTGGTTTTTTGCGGTAGCATGGGGGCAAAAAGGCGTACCGCATGGAGGAGACGGGCGGGTTGGGGGGCGCAAGGTGTCGGGCAATTTGATGATTACGGATTGAGCTTTGGGGCGGAGTGTGGTATCATGAGGGAATAAGAGGAAAAAACGGGGCGCGGAGGGGGATGCTGGTGTATTTTGCGTATGGGGAGACGGAGACGGCTTATCTGCGGCGGAAGGACCCGCGGCTGGGGGCGGTGATCGACCGCATCGGGATGATCGAGCGGGCGGTGGATCCGGATCTGTTTTCGTCTGTCGTCCATCACATCATCGGCCAGCAGATCTCAACGAAGGCGCAGGAGACGATCTGGCGGCGGCTGCAGGAAGCCCTCGGCGCTGTGAATGCGGAGACAGTCCTGGTGGTGGGGGAGGCCAAGCTCCAGGCACTGGGCATGACATTTCGCAAGGCAGCGTATCTGACGGACTTTGCAGCGCAGGTCCACGCCGGGGCGTTTGACCTGGAAGCTGTCGCCCAGCTGCCGGATGGAGACGCCATCCGGGCGCTGAGCAGCCTGAAGGGCATCGGCGTTTGGACGGCGGAGATGATCCTGCTGTTTTGCCTGCAGCGGCCGGATATTTTCAGCTACGATGACCTTGCCATTCAGCGGGGGCTGCGGATGGTCTACCATCACCGGGCGATCAGCCGTCCGTTGTTTGAAAAATACCGCCGCCGCTTTCACCCCTATTGCAGCGTGGCCAGCTTGTACCTCTGGGCTGTGGCGGGGGGTGCGATCCCGGAAATGAAGGACTATAAGCCGAAAAACAAGCCAAATAACAAGGGGAAATAGGATGGAAAACCGGGAAATTTTTACGCAGCATTACACCTCCCCGCTGGGCGGCATCCTGCTGGCGGCGGACGAGTGTGGGCTGACGGGCCTGTGGTTCGATGGGCAAAAATACTTTGGCGGGCATCTGCCTGCGGCGCACACGGAGCGCCAGACGCCGATTCTTGCCCAGACCAAGCGCTGGCTGGACCTTTATTTTGCCGGGAAGAAGCCGGATTTTCTGCCGCTGCTGCATCCGGACGGCTCGGCGTTTCGCCAGGCGGTCTGGGCGCTTTTGCTGCAGATCCCCTATGGGCAGACGACGACCTATGGCGCGCTTGCCAAGCAGCTTGCGGCGAAGCTGGGGCGGCCGCGGATGTCTGCCCAGGCCGTCGGCGGGGCGGTGGGGCACAATGAAATTTCGATTCTCATCCCGTGCCACCGGGTCGTCGGGGCGAACGGCAGCCTGACGGGCTACGCAGGCGGTATTGACAAAAAGATGTGGCTCCTGGAGCTGGAGCGGGCCGATCTGCGCGGGCTTTTTGTCCCCAAACGGGGGATGGCGCTGTGATGGCGGGCTTGGCGCAAGAAAAATGACTTGAGATTTTAAACGGCATGGGGTGTGCGTATGATCTATTATGCAACGCGGCAGACGCTGCAGCGGTACAAGATAAAAACGCTGGATGAGATCTTTGCAGGTGAGGTGACGCCGGAAGAAGCGCGCTTCTTAGCGCAGGTGCGTCAGGAGTCCGGGAATCGCCTGTATGAATGGGGCTGCAAGCTGTTCTACTTTGATGGGAGAAAGAGCCTGCAGCTGATGCACTTTGAAACCAGGCTTGTGATCTTCCTGATTGACATGAAGCAAAAAGAGTTGGAGTTTGTGGGAAATGCGGCCGCCCATTACTTGCTGGACCTGTATGCGGCAGATACGGCCATGGTCCGTGCGCTGGAGCGTTATTTTGCATCGGCTTCGTTCGTGTGGTTTGATCGACTGACAAACAAAAGCATCATTGCAAGTATGAACCATATGCAATCCGGCTGGGCGTTGGATGGCTACCGCTTTTATGACTATATCCGCGATGGCATTCTGCACACGAAGGAGATCAACCGGGAGGTCAACAAGCTTGCGTTTCCGTGGAAAATCAATGGAAAAAAAGAATGGATCGTTCCATATCAGCTGTTTGAAGAGAAAATCAAAAAGGCGTTTGGCGAGCCCGTATGGGGTGCGGGGAAGGCGAGCATTCCTGCGTTGGAGCACGGGAAGCATTGACATGCCGGGCCGGAGCATCACTGGCATATACCCCGTCGTCACTTGAAAAACGCGGGTACGATATAAAAAATACAAAAAGCAGCCGTGCGGGCTTGATATGTACCCCCAATACTGGACACCCGGTATTGGGGGTACAGCCATACGAAATACAATTACGAGTACAAGCGGATGAGCGTTGAATTATACCGTCAAGGGAAATGGCCGGAAACGCCGGAGGGCCTGCAGCTGGGCATTGATCTCGCTTGCCAGGGCCCGTACGGCCCGGTCGCCGGTGGAAAGGCAGAGGAGGGTGTTCGTCTCCGTCTGCATTTTTTCCGCGAGGTTTTCGGCAACCTCGCGGATGCCGCGCCACACGGACCAGAGCCGCGCCAGGGCGCGGACGTCGCTGACTTCGACGCGGATGCACTTGCGGCACTGGGCCTCCAGCGCTTCGGCGCTCATCTCCCGGACCATGCGCCCGGCGTCGAGGAAGCCGTAGTGGGTGGCCAGGCGGGCCAGCTCGTCAAGGATGTGGCTGGAGATCAGAAACGTGATGCCCTGCTCCCGGTTCAGCTTTAAAATCAGCTCCCGCATCTCGATCATGCCCTGGGGGTCCAGCCCGTTGGTGGGCTCGTCGAGGAGGAGAAGGTCCGGGCGACCGGCCAGGGCCATGGCGATGCCCAGCCGCTGGCGCATCCCGAGGGAGAAGGCCCGGGCCCGCTTGCTGCCCGCGCCCTCCAGGCCGACCAGCCGCAGCAGATCAGAAATACCGCGCTCGGACGGCAGGCCCAGCACCCGGTACTGCTGGCGGAGATTCTCCGCCGCCGTCATGCCCAGGTAGATCGAGGGCGTCTCGACCACTGCGCCCATTCTGCGGCGGGCGCGGGCAAGGCGGGGGTCGGGGTATTTGGCCCCGTAGAGAGTATAGCTGCCGCCGGTCGGGGCCTGCAGGCCGCAGATAAGGCGGATCAGCGTCGTTTTCCCGGCGCCGTTCCGGCCGACGAAGCCGTAGATCGCGCCCTGGGGGATGCGCATGGTCAAGCCGTCCAGCGCAATGCTGCCGCGGTAGCGCTTGGTCAGCGCGTTTGTTTCAAGCACATATTCCATGAATCAACAGACCTCCTTTTGCCTGATGGAGCCAGTTTAACAGGCAAAAGTCAAGCAGACGGTCAAGAAAACCGTCAAGCTTTTGTCAAAGTTTCAGCCGGAAGCCGATGCCCCAGACGGCTTCGATGCAGTCGCGGCCAATCTGACTTGCCAGCTTGCGGCGCAGATTGCTGATATGCTGCCGGAGGGAGCGCTCGGTGCAGTCCGGCGTATCGGCGCTGATACGGTCGAGCAGCACGGAGCGGGCCAGGACCTGGCCGGGGTTCTGCAGCAGCAGCTTTAGAATCGCGTATTCCGTCCGCGTCAGCGCCACCGGCGCGCCGTCTGCCGTCACGGCGTGGGAGGCGGTATCCAGCCGCAGCGGGCCGCAGGTGTAGACAGCACCCAGCGGCGCGCCCTGCCGCTCCCGCAGCCGCACGGCGACGCGGGCCAGCAGCTCCTTGGTATCAAAGGGCTTGGTGAGATAGTCCGCAGCGCCGCCCAGCAGGAGGGAGACCTTGTCCGCCACCGCTGCCTTGGCGCTGACGACGATTACGGGGATGCCTGCAAGCTGCGGCAGGATCGCCTCGCCGGACAGGCCCGGCAGCATCAGGTCCAGTAGGATCAGGTCCGGCTGCTGCTCCTTCAGAAGCAGCAGCGCCTCCGTCCCGGCGTAGGCCCGGAGGGTCCGGTAGCCGGCGCGGGTGAGGACCTCTTGCTCAAGATCGCCGATGGTCTCGTCGTCGTCAATGATCAGGATCGTCTGCATGGGCCGCCACCGCCTTTCTTCTTACTTTCTTGCTTAAAAATTATTATACGGGCGGCGCGCAGAATGTCAAGGGGCGCAGGGGCGCGGCGAAATTTGCCAGATTTGCCGTTGCGCGGGGCGGCGCGGGCCGGTATAATAGAGGAGAAGCTTGGTAAAATGGCGCGGCGCGCCCCGGAGAACAGGAGGAGCATCATGCATGAGGCACTTTGGGAAAAATGTGTGGAATTTCACGGCCACGCCTGTGGCGGGCTGGCGCTGGGCTACCGGGCGGCGCTATACGCCGCGCAGCTGCTGGATGTGACGCCGGCAGAGGATGAGGAGCTGGTCTGCATCGCGGAAAATGACGCCTGCGGCGTCGATGCGATCCAGGTCGTGCTGCATTGCAGCGTCGGGAAGGGGAATCTGCTCTTTCACCTGACAGGGAAGCAGGCGTTTTCGTTTTACCGGCGGGATACCGGCGCGTCTGTTCGCCTGGTGGCCGGGGCGCGGCCCAAGGGGCTGACAAAGCAGGAGAGCCGGGCGTATTATCTGCAAAGTCCGGCGGCGGACCTCTTTGCCGTCGCGCCGGTCCGGCTGCCGCTGCCGGAGAAGGCGCAGAATTTTGAGAGCTACCCCTGCGCCGTCTGCGGGGAGCTGGTCGCCGCGCCGTGGATTCGCCTCCAGGATGGGCAAATGCGCTGCCTGGACTGCGCCGCGCCCTACCGGCGGCTGGATATTTGACCGGCTTTTTCAAAATTTGCGCGAAAAAAGCAGAATAACGCCGCCGCGCCGGGGCAACACTAAGGATAAAGCCGCCTGGGGGCGGAAAGCAAAAAAACTTGCGCCGGGGGGCGGGATTGCGTGAAAAAGAGAGCACTTGCGGTGCTGCTGGCACTGCTGCTGGCCTGCGCCGGGCCGGAATGCCAGGCTGCGGCGGCTCCAATGCAGGACTGCCCGCCTGCCGTGGCCCTGACGTTTGACGACGGCCCCAATGGGGCCTGTACGGAGGCGCTGCTGCGCCTGCTGGCAGAAAAAGACGTCCCGGCGACGTTTTTCCTCTGCGGCTATCGCATCGCCGAGCAGCCGGACCTGGCGGCGGCCATTGCAGACGCCGGGCATGAGATTGGCCTGCACGGCTACAGCCACGAATATTTTACGAAAATGACCCCGGAGGCCCTGGCCCAGGAGCTTGCCCAGACAGCGGCGCTGCTGCAGGACGCCGGGGCCGGGGAGACGGCGCTGCTGCGCCCGCCCGGCGGCCTTGTGAGTGACGAGGTCCGGTGCCAGGCCGCGCAGGCGGGGCTGAGCCTGATTTTCTGGAACGTCGACCCGGAGGACTGGCGGGGCGGCCCGGCGCAGGCGACGGCGCAGCATGTGATTTCCCACGTGGCCCCCGGCGCCATCGTGCTGCTGCACGACCTGCAGGAGACGAGCGTGACGGCCGCGGGCCAGATCATCGACGCCCTGCAGGCCCAGGGCTATCAGTTCTTGACCGTCAGCCAGCTGGCGGCCTATTACGGCAAGGCGTTAACGCCGGGCGAGAGCTACCGCGCCTTTTCCCCGCCGGAGCCCCATGCGGCCCGGCGGGATAATTTTCGCGCTTTTGCGCGGTTTTTCTTGCAATGCGGCGGGGAATCGGCTATAATTATACTAGCAACTGCCGCCATTTTGCGGCGATATAGAACGATATGCGCAACGACAGAACATAGGAGGCAATGAACAATGAAGCAGGATATGATCGTCATTCTCGACCTGGGCAGTGATGAAAACCCCAGACTCGCGAGAGAAATCCGCGCCCTGGGCGTCTACAGTGAGATCCATCCCCATGATATTACGCTGCAGCAGCTGCAGGCGCTGCCCAATGTCAAGGGCGTCATTCTGAACGGCGGTGTGAACCGTGTGGTGGACGGCGTCTCCATCGACGTCAGCCAGGAGATTTATGACTGCGGCCTGCCGGTGCATCTGGCCGATCATAAGGGTGCGTCCGCCTGGCCCGCCGATGAAGCGGCCCGCAAGCAGGCTATCTCTGATTTCATCTTCGGCGTTTGCCATGCCGAGGCCAACTGGAATATGGAGAATTTCATTGCTGACCAGATCGACCTCATCCGGGAGCAGGTGGGGGATAAGAAGGTCCTGCTGGCCCTGTCCGGCGGCGTGGATTCCTCTGTCGTTGCGGCGCTGCTCATCCGCGCCGTCGGCAAGCAGCTGACCTGCGTACATGTCAACCACGGTCTGCTGCGCAAGGGCGAGCCGGAGCAGGTCATCCGCGTCTTCCGGGATGAGATGGATGCTAATCTGATTTATGTCGACGCCGTTGACCGCTTCCTGGATAAGCTGGCGGGCGTCAGCGACCCGGAGCAGAAGCGTAAGATCATCGGCGGCGAGTTTATCCGCGTCTTTGAAGAAGAGGCCCGCAAGCTCGACGGCATCGAATTCCTGGGCCAGGGCACGATTTATCCGGATATCATCGAGTCCGGCACGAAGACGGTCAAGGCCGTCAAGTCGCATCACAACGTCGGCGGCCTGCCGGAGGACCTGCAGTTTGCCCTGGTCGAGCCGCTGAAGATGCTGTTTAAGGACGAAGTCCGCGCCTGCGGCAAGGCCCTGGGCCTGCCGGACAGCATGGTCTACCGGCAGCCGTTCCCCGGCCCCGGCCTGGGCGTGCGCTGCCTCGGTGCCATCACCCGCGACCGCCTGGAGGCGCTGCGGGAGGCCGACGCCATTCTGCGGGAGGAGTTTGCCAACGCCGGTCTTGCCGGGAAGGTCTGGCAGTACTTCACCGTTGTGCCCGATTTCAAATCCGTCGGCGTGCGGGACAATGCCCGGACCTTTGCCTGGCCGGTCATCCTCCGCGCTGTGAACACCGTCGACGCCATGACGGCGACCATCGAGGAGATCCCCTACGCCATCCTGCATAAGATCACCGCCCGCATCACAAACGAAGTCCCCGGCGTCAACCGCGTCCTCTACGACCTCACCCCGAAGCCCTGCGGTACGATCGAATGGGAGTAAACCGAGAATAACCCGAAAAATTAACCGGAAATAAACCGGGCGCTATCATAACGAAAGCCGAGAACCGCGCCTGTTTGGGGGGCGGTTCTTGTGTAGGTAGAGAGAAGAAATGAAACGGATCACACGGATGACGCGGACGACGCGGGATATGACCCATGGGAGGCCTTGGCGGCTGATTATGGGGTTTGCGCTGCCGGTGCTGCTGAGCCAGATCTTTCAGCAGCTTTATAATACGGCAGATACGCTCATTGTCGGGCAGTATTTGGGCGACGAGGCGCTGGCTGCCGTCAGCTCGTCCGGCCCGCTGATCTTCCTGCTCGTCAGCTTCTTCGAGGGCTTAACACTGGGCGCGGGGGTGGTAATCTCCAACTGCTTCGGCGCGAAGGACACGACGCGGGTGGAGCGGGCCATCCATACGAATATCCTGGTCAGCTTTCTCGGCGGCCTGGTGCTTACCGTTGTTGGTATTTGGCTGACGCCCCATATCCTCCGCTGGATGGATACGGACCCGGAGGTACTGCCGGAGGCCATTGACTATTTCCGCTATTACTTCGCCGGGATTCTTGCAGTTGTTGTCTACAACGATTGCAAGGGCATTATGAACGCCCTGGGTGACAGCCGCAGGCCGCTGTATTATCTGCTGCTCTCCTCGGCAATCAATATCGTGCTGGACCTGCTGTTTATCGGCGGCTTCGGTTGGGGCGTCTGGTCCGCCGCCGTCGCGACAACAATCTCACAGGCCATCAGCATGGTCCTCTGCCTGGTGCATCTTTCCAGCCGCCGGGCGGCCTTCCCACTGCACTGGAGCAAGTTCCGCATCGACCGGGAGATGCTTAGCAGGATCGTCCGCAACGGCATTCCCTCCGGCGTCCAGTATTCGGTCATCAGCTTGGCCAATGTCATCGTACAGGCCAATATCAATACCTTTGGCAAGATTTCTATGGCTGCCTGCGGGACGTATTCCAAGCTGGAGGGCTTTGCCTTTCTGCCAATCACCAGCTTTACCATGGCGCTGACAACCTACACCAGCCAAAATCTCGGCGCCCGGGCCTATGATCGGGCGAAGAAGGGGGCCAGGTTCGGCGTTTTAAGCGCGGTCATTTTGGCGGAGCTGATCGGGCTTGCGCTGTATTTGCTGATTCCGCAGCTGGCGGCGCTGTTCAGCGATACGCCGGAGGTCATCCGCCTTGCAACCCGACAGGCCAGGACAATTGCACCGTTTTACTGCCTGCTCGCGTTCTCCCACGCCGTTGCGTCGGTCTGCCGCGGCGCAGGGAAAGCCTTTGTGCCGATGCTTGTGATGCTGGCCATCTGGTGCGTGCTGCGCATCGGCTATATCACCCTAGTGATGAGAATTACCCATGAGCTCCGGTTTATCTACTATGCCTACCCTTTGACCTGGGCAATCAGCTCGGTGATTTTCTTCCTCTATTATCACTTCTCCGACTGGGTCCACGGCTTTGAAAAGCCGCTGCGACTTTCGGTGGAATGAAGCTTTGCCCGAAATAAAAACCCACTGCCGCAGCTGCGCGGCAGTGGGTTTTCCTGTGTAGGGAGATCAGGTAGGGAGATTAGCCGTTCTGCTTGGCCTTGATCAGGGCGCGGGCCAGCTGGTCGGGGCAGGAGGTCGGGCGCATCCCGCAGCGGATGCCCTGCAGACGCTCAATCAGAACGTCGATGGGCATGCCCTCGGCGAGCTTGGCGACACCCTGGGTGTTACCATTGCAGCCGCCGGTGAATTTGACATTGGTCACGATGCCGTCGTTGAGATCAAAGGCGACCTGAGAGGAACAGACGCCGGTGTTGGGGAATTGATATCGCATGGTGAAAGACTCCTTTTCTATCCTATAGATTCGATTGATTTATTCATGCTCCGTCAGATCGGCGGGGGTCATCGCGGCGGCGGTGAGCAGCGCCTGGGGGTCCAGCAGCAGCTGGGCGCCGCGCTTGCCGGCGGAGATACCGATCCGGTCGAAGGCCAGGGCAGAGGCATCGAGAAAGGCGGGGTAGTGCTTCTTCATCCCGATGGGGCTGCAGCCGCCGCGGACATAGCCCGTCACGCCCAGCAGCTCTTTTAATGGCAACATGGTGATCTTTTTATCGCCGCTGACCCGGGCGGCTTTTTTGAGGTCCAGGTTGGCGTCCACAGGGATGCAGAAGACCTGGATGCCCTGCCGTTCGCCGCGGGTGACCAGCGTCTTAAAAATCTGCGCCGGTGGCATTCCCAAGGCTTCGGCGGCGTGCAGACCGCTGAGGTCGGCTTCGTCGAAGGGGTAGGTCTGCAATTCATAGGGGACCTTGGCTTGGTCCAAAAGCCGCATGGCGTTTGTTTTTGTCATGATAGGGACCTTCTTTGCAGTAGCTTTGCGGCTATTATAGCAAAATTTTCGGCGCTTGCAAGTTGTATGACGAATCTTGCACGGCTGTTGGTTGTTTTTTGTTGCTGCGCGTGCTACAATGGGGAAAAATGGAAGAGGAGGAATACACATTGTCGATCACAGCGGTGCGGGCGTATTTGGCGCCCTTTTCTTTGGCGCAGGCGGTTTTGGAATTTCCCGTCTCCAGTGCGACGGTGGAGCTGGCGGCCCAGGTGTTGGGGACGGCCCCGGCGCGGATTGCAAAATCCCTCTCGTTTTTGACAAAGGAGGGGCCGGTTCTGCTGGTGACGGCGGGGGATGCCAAGGTGGATAACACCAAATATAAAGCGCTGTTTCATGAGAAGGCCCGGATGGTACCCTTTGACGAGGTAGAGGTGGTCATCGGCCACGCGGCGGGCGGTGTCTGCCCCTTTGCGGTGCGGCCAGAGGTGCGGGTCTATCTGGACTGCGCCCTGCAGCGGTTTGATACGGTCTACCCCGCCTGCGGCAGCGCCAACAGCGCCATCGCCCTCTCTCCGGCGCGTCTTGCTGAGGTGAGCCAGAATTTTCAAGGCTGGGTGGATGTTTGTAAAGCTTGGCAACAAGAATAAGCAAAATAGCGTTTCCCATGGGGAGACGCTATTTTTTGTGGGGGAAATTTGCGAGATTTAACGTAAATTTAATAAAAAATTGTCTTGCATTTTTACAAAGAGGGGGTATGCTAAAGAAAAAGAGAAATTTGAGGAAAAACCGCCTGGATTGCGGAAAAAGGAGCGCGTACGATGGTTTATTTGCTGGAGGA
>CAUBIP010000013.1 GCA_958436045.1 uncultured Oscillospiraceae bacterium
AATGTTTGGCACAAACTGCCCGGAGAATCCGTAGAAATTGGTGATGAAATTGGCTTGCACTTTTGCACAATTCACAAAAATTTAAAAAATAACAGTTGGGGATTGTATATCTTTCAAATTTCATGTATCATAAGTTTATACAAGCCATATATAAACTATATATGGACTTTCGGGATGATCCCAACAAATTTAGGAGGATGAAAGATGAAAAGATTGTTTGCACTCTTGCTGGTCTTTGCGATGGTCGCCTGCCTGTTTGTAGGCTGCGGCTCCAATGGCAGCGACGACAACTCCATCTCCAACGCGGCGAACGACAATAACGTGACGGCCAAAGATAATGGCGGCAGTGGCACGTCCAACGCTGATTTCAAGGCTGGCTTTGTTCTGATCGGCGATGAAAACGAAGGCTATACCTATGCACACATTGTCGGGATTGAGAAGGCCATGGGTGAGCTTGGCCTGGATAAGAGCGCCAACGCTGTCTGGAAATACAGTGTCCCGGAGGATGAATCCTGCTATGATGCCATCGTCGACTGCATCGACCAGGGCTGCCAGGTCGTTTTCACCAACTCCTACGGTCATCAGTCCTTTGCCCAGCAGGCGGCAGAGGAGCATCCGGAAGTCCAGATCGTCTCCATGACGGGCGACACGGCCAAGAGCTCCGGCCTTCCGAACTTCCATAACGCATTTACAAAAATCTTCGAAGCCCGCTATGTTGCAGGCGTTGTTGCCGGCATGAAGATCAAGGAGCTGGCTGACGGCGGCAAGCTCTCTGACAGCAACTATGACGCGGACGGCAATGTGAAGATTGGTTACGTTGGTGCGTACCCCTACGCGGAAGTCGTCTCCGGCTACACGGCATTCTTCCAGGGCGCCAAGTCCATTTATGAAAAGGTCTCTATGGAGGTCCAGTACACGAACTCCTGGTTCGATATCACCGGCGAGAACGAAGCGGCTGTTGCGCTGATTGCTGACGGTTGTGTCATTGTTGGTCAGCATGCAGACTCCACCGGCGCGGCCTCCGCCTGCGAAGCAGCTCTGTCTGCCGGGACGACGGTCTACAACGTCGGCTACAACGTCGATATGCTCTCCGCTGCCCCCAATGCAGCGCTTGTCTCCCCCACCAACGAATGGGATGTCTATTACAAGTACGCCATCGGCGCAATGCTCGACGGCAAGGAATTCGACGTCAACTGGGCCGAAGGCTTTGATCAGGACGCCGTTGCGCTGACGGAGCTGGGCTCCAGCTGCGCTCCCGGCACCCAGGAAGCGGTCGACCAGGCCATTGCCGATATCAAGGCTGGCACGGTCCATCCCTTCGATGTCTCCAAATTCACCTGCCTGGGCTCCTATGAGGAAGGCAAGACCACTGCGTTCCAGATCGACGCAGAAGGCCATGTCACCGCTGCCTTTGCCACGGATACGGACGGCGACTTCACGCCCGATGCCGATGAGGCAGTCTTCGATGGCTACTATCATGAGTCCTACTTCCAGTCCGCGCCGTCCTTCTCCCTGCGGATCGACGGGATTAAGGAGTTGAACTAACCAAATAGTGCAAACCGAACCGGCGTAGTATTGGCCCACCTGGGGCGCTGCCGCGCAGCGCCCCGGTCGGCCCGGCTCGGTTGGCTTTTTCATCAAACAGGAGTTGCTCTGGCAGCTCCTTTTTAAAATGAAAGAGCTTTTGCCTGCTGTGCCAGCAGGCGAGCCAGATCGGCTGCGCCGGAGCGCCTCATTTTCTCAAAGAAAGGGTGAACCCATTGAGTAATGCATCTTACGCGATCCAAATGCAGAATATCACAAAGCGATTTGGTTCGACGGTCGCCAATGACAAGATCAATCTGGAGCTGCGCCGCGGCGAAATCCTGGCACTGCTGGGGGAAAACGGCTCCGGCAAGACGACGCTGATGAACATGCTCGGCGGCATCTATTTCCCCGACGAGGGGCATATCAAGATCAACGGCGAGGAGGTCAGCATCACCTCGCCGAAGGATTCGTTCCAGTATGGCATCGGCATGATTCACCAGCATTTTAAGCTGGTCGATATCTTCACCGCGGCCGAGAATATCGTCCTGGGCCTGGAGGGCGATAAGGGCAAGCTGGATAAGAACGCCATCAAGGCTGTCGTCCGGGATATTGCCGAGCGCTATGGCTTTGATATTGACCCGGACCAGAAGGTCTATAATATGTCTGTCTCCCAGAAGCAGACGGTGGAGATCGTCAAGGTCCTCTACCGGGGGGCGGATATTCTGATCCTCGACGAGCCGACGGCAGTGTTGACACCGCAGGAGACGGAAAAGCTCTTCAAGGTCATGCGCAATATGCGCGCCGACGGCAAGGCGATCATTATCATCACCCATAAGCTCAACGAAGTACTGGCCGTCTCGGATCGGGTCGCGGTGCTGCGGAAGGGCAAGTACATCGGCAGCGTCGAGACGAAGGACGCCTCGCAGCAGAGCCTGTCTGATATGATGGTGGGCCATGCGGTGACGCTGAACCTGGACCGGCCAGAGTGCAAGGAGCGCCATGAGCGCCTGCGGGCCGAGCATCTGACCGTCTGCGATAAGGACGGTGTCAAAAAGCTGGACGATGTCTCCTTTGTCGCCTACGGCGGCGAGATCCTCGGGGTTGCCGGGGTCGCTGGGTCTGGCCAGAAGGAGCTGCTGGAGGCCATTGCGGGCCTGCAGAAGCTGGAGGCGGGCAGCGAGATCCACTATACCAATTCTGACGGCAACGATATGCTGCTCAATGGGATGGACCCGCTGGATATTCTGCGGCAGCACATTCTGCTCTCCTTCGTGCCGGAGGACCGCTTCGGCATGGGCCTGGTGGGTGGCATGAATATCACGGAAAATATCATGCTGCGCAGCTACCGCCAGGGCAAGGGCCCCTTTACCGACCGGCGCTTCCCCAAGGGGCTGGCCGAGAAGATCGCCCAGGAGCTGGAGGTCGTGACGCCGGATCTGAACCATACACCCATCCGTCGCTTGTCCGGCGGTAATGTGCAGAAGGTCCTGGTAGGCCGGGAGATCGCCTTCGAGCCGCGGGTTTTGATGATGGCCTACGCCGTCCGCGGCCTGGATATCGGCACGTCTTACACGATCTACAACCTGCTCAATGCGCAGAAGATGAATGATGTCGCTGTGATCTACGTCGGCGAGGACCTGGACGTGCTGCTGGAGCTGTGCGACCGGATCCTGGTTATGTGCGGCGGCAAGATCTCCGGGATTGTGGACGCCCGCACGACGACGAAGGAAGAAATCGGCCTGATGATGACGCAGTTGGGAGGTGGCCAGTAAGATGCAGAAAAACAGATTTGCGACCTATCTCTCCATGGTGCTGAGCCTGGTGGGGCTTGTTCTGCTGCTGGTGCTGCCCTTTGTCAATATGCAGGGGGTCCGCTCCTTTAGCTTCCTGGGCCTGCTGAGCGGCTCTGGCTTCCTGAAGGCGCTGGTCATGGTGCTGGCGCTGGTGGCGCCGGTGGCGGCTATTGTCCTGCCGCTTTTGAAGAAAAAAGGCCTGGGCGCGATCGCTGCGCTCCTCGGCGTGATCTTGGTCTGGGTGGCTTATAGCCTCCAGGTCGGGCCTTACGGCCATGCATGCACCATGGGCGCAGGCGGAACGCTGTATTTCCTGGCGCTGCTGGCGGCGCTCGTCCTGCTTGCCTGCGACCTTGCGCACGGCGACGGGACGGAGCCGTTTATCCGCATCTCCAAGCGCAGCGACATCGCGGGCGGCAAGGCGCTGGGCATTCGCCTCATCTCCGTTGTGCTGGCGATGCTGGTCTGCGCGGTCATCATTTACGCCATTGTCAAGCTCAATCCGCTGAAGGTCTATGCTTCCCTGTTTGACGGGGCCTTCGGGACCTCCAAGCGCATCTGGTTCACTCTGCGCGACACGATGATCCTGACGTGTATCGCCATCGGCCTGGCGCCTGCATTCAAAATGCGATTTTGGAACGTCGGCGCGGAGGGCCAGATGCTCATCGGCGGCATTGCCACGGCGTTCTTTATGATCAATTTCTCCGGCAAGATGCCGATGGTCCTGCTGTTTGCCTGCATGATCGTCTTCGCGGTCCTGTGCGGCGGCATCTGGGGCCTGATCCCGGGCTTCTTCAAGGCTCGCTGGAATACGAATGAGACGCTGTTCACCCTGATGATGAACTATATTGCCATTCAGCTGACGTCCTTCTGCGTGGCCAAATGGGAAAACCCGTATGGCTCCAACGTTGTCGGCATTATCAATAAGAACAGCAAGATCGGCTGGATCGGCAACATGTTCTCTGACGGCTACAATGGCGACTTTATGTGGACGGTGATTGTCGTCGTTCTGCTGGCGGTGGCCATGTACCTCTATCTGAAATATACGAAGCACGGCTTCGAGATCTCCGTCGTGGGCGATTCGGAGAACACGGCCCGGTACGCGGGCATCCGCGTCAACCGAATCTATGTCCGTACGATGGCCCTGTCCGGCGCGATCTGCGGCTTTGCAGGCTTCCTGGCTGTGGCGGCCGTCTCACATACGATCTCGACCAGTACGGCCAACGGCCGCGGCTTTACCGCGATCATTGTCGCCTGGCTGGCGAAGATGAATCCGTTTATTATGATCCTGATCTCGGCGCTGCTGACCTTCCTGGACAAAGGCGCCATCCAGATCGCTTCGACCTATGGGCTCAACGAATACGCATCGCAGATCATCACCGGCGTCACGCTGTTCTTCATCCTTGGCAGTGAATTCTTTGTCAACTACAAGGTGAAGTTCCGCCGCCAGAAGTAAGGAGGTAACGAATATGTCTGGAATTCTCGGTTTTATCACTTCGTTCCCCACGTTGCTGCACTCTGCGGTGATTTTCGGTACGGTCATCATGTTCGGCGCCATGGGCGAAATTTTGGCAGAGAAGGCCGGTAACCTGAACCTAGGCGTGCCCGGCATCATGTATCTGGGCGGCATCGCGGGCTTGATCGCAACGTTTATGTACGAGAACGTCTACTGTGTCAATGCCGGGATCGAACCCAATGTGGCGCTCTGTATCGTCCTGGGCCTGGTGAGTGCCTTCGCGGCGGCAGCGCTGGGCGGCCTGATCTTCTCGTTTTTGACGATCACCCTGCGGACGAATCAGAATGTCACCGGCCTGACGCTGACGATCTTTGGCTCCGGTATCGGCAACTTCTTTGGCGGCAGCCTGAACAAGCTGGCCGGCGGCGTCGGCCAGGTCACTGTTACGACGACCTCTGAGGCCTTCCGCGCCTATTTTAACGGTCTGGTCGAAAAGCTGGACGCTGTGACCGGCAGCCTGAATCTCGGGACGCTGCTATTCTCTTACGGCTTTTTGACGTACGTGGCGATCATCATGGCCGTCCTGCTGTGGTATTTCCTCTCCAAGACCCGGACGGGCCTGAGCCTGCGGGCCGTGGGCGAAAATACCGGCACGGCGGACGCAGCGGGCATCAATGTCACGAAGTACAAGTACCTGGCCACCTGCATCGGCGGCGGTATCTCGGGCCTGGGTGGTTGCTATTACGTCATGGTCTATATCCGCGGCACCTGGGAAAACCAGGGGACGATCGAGGCCCTGGGCTGGCTGGCTGTGGCGCTGGTCATCTTTGCCACCTGGAAGCCGCTGCGCAATATCTGGGGCTCGTACCTCTTCGGTGCACTTTATTGGGCCTATTTCTATATCCCAGGCCTGACGAGAAGCTCCCAGGAGATCTTCAAGATGATCCCGTATCTTGTAACGCTGTTCGTCCTGATCACGGTATCGCTCCGGAAGAAGAAGGAAGACCAGCCGCCTGCTTCGCTGGGTATCCCGTACTTCCGCGAGGAGCGGTAGCGATCAAATCGCTTGTAAAACTACAAAACATCAAAGCCCCGGGTATGACGCTATGCGTCATGCCCGGGGCTTGTGTCTGGTGCAGAGCGCGCAAGCGGGGCGGGGGTATCAGCCCTGCATCGCGGCTTCAAAATGCTTGTTCAGCTGGTTGGTGAACTCAATGGCGGCGTTATAGCCCAGCCGCTTCTGGCGGTTGTTCATCGCGGCGACCTCCATAATCACGGCCAGGTTCCGCCCTGGCGTCACTGGGACCGTCACAGACGGCACGTTGACACCGAGAATATCCACATACTGCGCCTTCAGGCCCAGCCGGTCATAGACCTCGTGATCGTTCCAGTGGACGATATTGATGACGAGGTTGATGACCGTCTCCTCCTTGATCGCCGCCATACCGAAGAGATTCGCGACATTGATGATGCCAATGCCCCGCAGCTCAATGTAATTGCGAATCAGCTCCGGCGCTGACCCCATCAGCTTGGCCGAGGAGATGCGGCGGATCTCGACGGCATCGTCCGCGATGAGGCGATGGCCGCGCTTGAGCAGCTCGACTGCCGTCTCACTTTTGCCGATGCCGCTGTCACCGGTGATGAAAATGCCTTCGCCGTAGACGTCCATCAAAACGCCGTGCCGGGTGACCCGGGGGGCTAGGCAGCCGTTGAGGTAGGCGATGAGGGCGGAGGTGAAATTGGAAGTCGTCTCTGCGCAGGAGAGGACGGAGATATCATGCTTCCGGGCCATTTCCAGGCACTCTGGCAGCGGCTCCATATTCCGGGTGATGATGAGCGCGGGGATCTTATAGGAGAGAAAGTGCTCGAAGATGATGAGCCGTTCCTGGCTGGAGAGCTTGCGGAGGTAGCCCATCTCGACCGCGCCCAGCACCTGTAGGCGCACTGGCTCAAAGTAATCGAAAAAGCCGGTCAGCTGCATGCCGGGGCGGCTGACGTCGTCAACGGTGATGCAGATTTTTTCGTAATCCGTTGCTTGAAAGACGGGCTTCAGGTGGAAGACCTCCACCAGCTTTGTGAGCTTTACGTTATACAAATTTGCCATAGCGGCCCCCTCGCTGTGTCGTCCGAACGGTGAATGGTGGAAAAGGCGGGCGTTGCCGCCGCGCTCTGCGGCCAGCTGCGTCCGTGCATTTGTACTACAAGAGGATTATAACGGATTTTTCCTGCGTTGGCAACCTTGGGATAAAAAAAGTAAAATATTTTGTTGTACCCCCTTGCAATTTTTGCGTTTTTTTGCTATTATAACTACCGGCGCGTTTGAGCGCGCTGAATTTCTGCTTATTTTACCGATGGATAGGAGGTGCAGCTAGTGGCTAAGTGCGATATTTGCGGCAAGGGCGTTACTTTTGGGATCAAGGTCTCCCATTCTCACAGACGCTCCAACAGAGCTTGGAAGCCGAATGTCAAGCGTGTCAAGGCGATTGTCGACGGTACTCCGCGCCATGTATACGTCTGTACAAGATGTCTCCGTTCCAACAAGGTTGAACGTGCCATCTGATGATTGTAAAAAAGAGAATCGGGAGATTCTGGCTGCAAAAGCCGGAGTCTCCTGTTCCTTTTTTCATGGATCTCAACGGGAGGAATCGGAATGCTGGATCGCGCCAAGCTGGAGGCGCAGCTGACGCAGCTGCCGCTTTATCAATATGCGTTTTTGAAGCCAGAGGAGCTGCCGTTTTCCACGCGGCTCCAGACAGTCTGCCGGGAGAATTGCCCGATGTATGGCAAGTCCTGGTCCTGCCCCCCGGCGGTGGGGACGGTGGACGCCTGCCGTGCCAGATGTCTGGCCTACCCGGAGGCGCTGCTGGTGGTGACGGTCCAGGAGGTCGCAGACTCCGCCGATCTTGCCGCGGGGCTGGCGACCAAGCCGTTTCACAACCGCCAGGTGCAGGCAGTGCGCCAACTGCTGCAGGATGCGGGCCAGCGGACGCTCTGCCTCTCCGGCGACGCCTGCGCCCGCTGTGACGTCTGCGCCTATCCGGCCCCCTGCCGCCTTCCGGCGCAGCAGACGCCGTGCCTGGAGGGCTATGGGGTCGTTGTCAGCGCTCTGGCAGAGCGCTCCGGCATCCCGTTCCCACCGGAGCCGGGGCTGATTTTCTGGTATGCTGTGATCCTGTTCGGGCCAGAGGATGCATAGAAAAATTAAAAAGTGCGCCGCGCGTTCCCTGCAAAGCTTGGGGATGCGCGGCGCGTTTTTTTCAATTTCTCAATTTTTCATCAACCTGGTCTCTTTTTCAGCGGCGCGGCGCTTCTTGAGCCGGTGGGCGCGGAAGACAAAATAGCGCTGGCCGAAGTAATTCAAAATGCAATAGGCCAGGGAGGAGGAGACGAGGGAGATATTGTTCTCCAGGTGGACGATATCCGCATTGGGCAGCAGACGCTGCAGCCGGAATTGGACCGAGGGCGACAGCAAGACCAGGTCCAGCACGTCCTTAAAAAAGACCTTCGTAAGGATATAGCAGACGATGACGCACAGGATGAATTTCCAGGGCCAGGAGACGCCGGGGTGCTGGTCGCGGAACGTGACGAACCGGTTCAAGATCAGCGAGACGGTACTGGACAGAGAGTAATAGACCAGAAAGGCAATTTCCTGCGATGTGTTCCCGTAGTTATACACCAGCAGCATTACGCCGGTGCAGACAAGGAAATTCACAAGGCCAAGCGCCATGTAGATGAGCAAGGTCTTATCAAAATACTTTTTCATAAACGAACCTCTTTGCAAAACAGCAAAACAAAAAGATGTGCGCATGGGGCGCGCTAGCGGATCGCGCGGGCGTATTCCGTCGGCGTGAGGCCGAATTTTTCTTTGAACTGGCGGGAGAAATGGTGCACCGTCGAATACTGCAGCTGGGCGGCGATTTGCGTGAAATTCATTTTCCCCTCGCGGATGAGCTTTTTGCTCTCCTCCAGCTTGATACGGCGGATATATTCCCCCGGGGAGATCTGCATACATTTGTGGAACAGCGCGGTGAGATAAGACGCGCTGACATTGGCTCCGCTGGCGACCGTCGCGACGGAGAGCCGCTCGTACACGTGATTGCCGATATAATCCAGTGCCCGGGCGATGATCTCGTTCTCGTTGTTCACGGCGGCAGGGGTTTTGAGGGCGGCGGGCCGGGCGGCCTTTTGATCGTCGCGCAGCATGGTCAGCAGGACCTGCTGCACCTTGCAGATGATCATATCGCTGCTGAAGACGTCGTCCTTCTCGTATTCCTCCAGAATCTGCAGCAGCAGGCGCTTTGTCTGCTGGCTGGCCTGGAATTTGCGGTTATAGAGCAAGTCGGCATAGCTACAGTCTAGGTCCATCGTGATGGTGATGAAGCTGGTGGCGCTGTCGATATCCGCATACTGCATGTGCCACTGGTTCTCGCTGTAGAGCATCAGCTCGCCCTGCTTGAGGATGCGGTCCGCGCCGCCGGCGACGGAGTGCATGCTGCCCTTGTCGACATACGTCAGCTCCACGGCGCTGTGCTGCTCACCCTTGAAGAAAAAGCCGGGCTCCTTCTCCTGGTAAAACAGGGTGTAGATATCCTTCACGCACAGGTGATTCGTGATTTTGAAGCTCTCCAGCGCATTGAGCTGGCGGACGGCCGGAAGCTGACTGTCACTGCCGGTGCAGACCCGGACGGTGCACTGGGCCTGGTAGGGAATCAGGGCAAAATAAATGCCGGTTTTCAGCAAGACCGGTTTATCCAGGTAAAAGAACGCAAGCTGCTGGCTGTCGTGGGAGACGGCGAGGATGGTCATCCCCGTTTCGAAGTCCAGATACAGCGGGCCGCTTTGCAGGCGGCGCAGCTGGCGCTCCTGGTCGGTAATGGTCCAGAAGGTCTCTTGCCAGGTGTCCCCCTGGGGAAAGCCGCGGTTGGGCAGCCGATCCTGCAGGACTTTTCCGTAACCGGAAAAGGTCAGCTTATTCAGGTTCCGAATCACTGGCTACCCCTCCGTGTGTCATTTCGGACTATATCATACCACAAATTTTGTCTATTTCAACTATTTTTTTGGCAGGGCGCATAAATTTTACTTCCAGCAGGCAGCCAAATCGTACCTGCGCTTTGGCCGCTAGCGGGACGAAGTACAGACGAAAATCCGGCGACCCCCTCGTTGGGATCGCCGGATCGCGCGGAGCTATGGCTCCAGCTATGGTACGCCAGAAGGGACTCGAACCCCCAACCCTCAGAACCGGAATCTGATGCTCTATCCATTGAGCCACTGGCGCATCGCTTTGCGTATTATAGCAAATCTTTCTCCTGTTGTAAACCCTTTGTTAGAAAAATTTTCGGAAGAGGGGATAGATGAGGCAGGGCAGGCTGGCTTGACGCAAATCCGCGCCGTGCGCTATGGTGAAAAAATTCTGGCACCAAAGCGGCAACGGGAGGGTACTATGGCAGGAGAGAGGCTCCTGCTCCACGATGCGGATTGGATCCTGGCCATGAACCCAAAACGGCAGCGCTACCGCCGAGCGGATCTGCTGATCTGCGCCAATACGATCACCGCATTGGGCCGGGGGCTTGCTGGAAGCGATGCGTATGACGAGATCGCTTTCCGAAACGCAGCAAATGATTGACGATTATATCTACTTTTACAACCATTGCGTGTATCCAAACAAAAGCCGGAGTGGCGCCGCTCACGCTGCGCCACGCCGCTTGAATCAAATATATCCTGAGTGTTTTGCACTGCATGAACAAATTGGGGCAGTTCAAAAAAACAGAGGGGCTTTGTCCTATGTGGCAGGTCTTAGCGGAACACTGCGCCGTCGCGGTCGAAAATCTCGACGCGGTGGATCTTTGCAAAGCTGGGGGCGGCATCCGGCAGATAGTGCGCGATGGCGTTGAGCAGGAGCTGCGGGTTCAGGGCAGGGTCCTGGGCGCAGACGAGGCAGTCGGCCTGCAGCAGGTGATCGCCTGCAACCGTCAGGTCAAAGCGGCGCAGCATGGGGAGCAGATCGACCTCTGCTTCGCCGCGCTTTGTCTTTCTCATCAAAAGCAGGCTGGGACGCTGGAACAGGGCGGCGATGGCGTCCCGGCAGGCCGGGGCGTTGCCGCTGTCATACTCCAGGTCCAGCCGGGCCTGCAGGAAGCCCAGTTTCCCGGCTTTTTTCTCGCTTTCATAGCTTGCCAGAATACGGATCCCGGCGGGCAGACAGGCGTTCAGCTTTGCAGGGATCTCGGCCTCCGGCGTCGTATCGCCGGGGTCCAACTCATAGTCTAGGACCTCGCACTGGCTTGAGACGCCGACGGACATCGGTAGCAGGATGGAGACATAGGCGTGGGGCGTGTAGCCCTGGGAGTGGCGCAGCAGCATCCCGGCCCGACGAAAGGCCCGCTGAAAGACCCGCATCAGGTCCAGATGGGAGATCCAGATCGCGTCGCCCTCTTTGGCAAATAGCAGCCGCTTATGCATCACAGCACCCTCCCTTCAGGAGCGTATTTGCGCCGCAGCCGCTGCACTGGGTGCGGCAGTCCGGCGTGACCTGGCCCGCATAGGCCTGGGCCCGTTCCTTTGCCAGGAACGCTTTGCTGACGCCGACGTCGATGGTGTCCCAGGGGAGGACTTCGGCCTCCTGATAGCCCCGGGTCGTATAGAACGCCGGGTCAATGCCGCAGGCGGCAAAGGCGGCCATCCAGGCGTCGTAGTCAAAGTATTCGTCCCAGCCGTCGAGCTTGACGCCCCGGGCTACAGCGGCTTCCAGGACGCGGCACAGGCGGCGGTCGCCCCGGGCCAGAACGGCTTCAAGCTGGCTCAGCTTCGCGTCGTGCCAGTTGTACTCCACGCTCTTGGACGGCATGGCGTTTTTCAAAAGCTGCGTCTTGCGGCGGTATTCTTCCATCGTATCCTGCCGTTCCCACTGAAATGGAGTAAAGGGCTTTGGCACGAAGAACGCCGTCGAGACATGGACCCGCAGGCCCCGCTTTTTATTGGACGCGTGGGCCTTCCAGGTCTTGATGACCTTGTAGACCAGCTCCGCGATGCCCAGCACATCCTCATCCGTCTCCGTCGGGAGGCCCAGCATGAAGTAGAGCTTGACATTGTTCCAGCCGCCGGCAAAGGCGGTGGCGCAGGTCGTGAGGATCTCCTCCTCGGTGACGTTTTTATTGATGACGTCCCGCAGGCGCTGCGACCCGGCTTCCGGGGCGAAGGTCAGGCCGCTTTTGCGGACCTTCTGTAGCTTTTGCATCAGAGAATCCGAGAAGTTGTCCGCTCGCAGGGAGGGCAAGGAGATATTGATCTTCCGGGGTGTGCAGAAGTCCAGCAAATCGCTGGCAAGCGGCTCCAGCTGCTTATAGTCGGAGGTGGAGAGGGAGGAGAGGGTGATCTCATGGTTGCCGGAGTCAAGCAGCATTTCTTTCGCCTGGCGCAGCAGCGTCGCGGCGCTGCGGGGCCGGACGGGGCGATAGCAGAAGCCCGCCTGACAGAACCGGCAGCCCCGGATGCAGCCCCGCATGACCTCCAGATTCGAGCGGTCGTGGACGATCTCCGTCGAGGGAACGATGGTTTTCACTGGGTAATACGCGGCGTCCAAGTCCTGCACGATGCGCTTGCGGACGGTTTTCGGGGCGCCGGGCGCCGGGGTGATGGCGGTCAAGGCGCCGTCAGGACCGTAGGTATGGGCGTAAAACGCGGGAATATAGACGCCCTCCAGCTTGGCGGCCTCGGCCAGGTACTGCTGCTTGGACCAGTGATCTGCCTGGGCGGTTTGGTAGAGAGAAAGCAGCTCCCGGGTCAGGTCCTCGCCCTCGCCCAGGCTGAAGAGGTCGATAAAATCGGCCAGGGGCTCCGGGTTATAGGCGCAGGTGCCCCCGGCGATGATAAGCTGGTCGAGCCCCGGCCGGTCTGCAGAGCGCAGCGGGATACCGGCCAGCTGCAGCATGTTGAGGATATTGGTATAGCTCATTTCATAGCCGATGGTGAAGGCAATGATGTCAAACGCCGCCAGCGGGTCCTTGCTCTCCAGGGCAAACAGCGGCAGCTGATGTGCCCGCAGGGCTGCGTCCATATCGCCCCAGGGGGCGAAGACGCGCTCGCACCAGACACCGGGCATCTCGTTCATGATGCCGTATAAAATGCGCATGCCCAGGTTGGACATGCCGATCTCATAGGTGTCCGGGAAGCAGAACGCGACGCGGGTCGTGACGGACTGCTTGTCCTTGATGATCTCATTATATTCTCCGCCGACATACCGGGCGGGTTTCTGCACGCCCGGCAAGATGCGGGCCAGTTGATCGGTCATGGCTGCTCCTTTTGCCGCCGCGGGGGGCCACGGCGTGATTTCTTGTGTGTTTGCTTTTATTGTAGCGGCAGCCAGGTTTTTTTGCAAGGAATTTTTCGCTTTGCAGAGCGCGGCCTGCACGAAGCTGCAGGCTGGCGGCCAAAAGCGGCGGCCAAAGCCCCAGATGCAGGCGGCAGGCAGCAAAAATCGCCAGTGCCCAGCAAAGCGCGAGGGTGAGGGCGGCACAGATGCGGCTTAGCCGCTGTGCTTGGGCCAGCGGGAGCTGCTGCGATGCGACGGCAAGCAGAATGCGTCCGCCGTCCAGCGGCCAGAGGGGGAGCAGGTTGCCCGCCGCCAGCAGCAGGCTCATCAGCGCCGCCCGGGGGAGCAGCCGCGGCAGCAGCAGGCAGACAAGCAGGCTGGCGGCGGGCCCGGCGGCCGCACAGCACGCCTCCGCGCGATAGGACATAGCCCCTGTCTCCAGGATGCAGCCCAGTGCCGTGATGCGCAGCGCTGTGACGGGGACGCCCAGCAGACGCAGCGCTGCAAGATGCCCTGCCTCGTGGCAGGCAACGCCCAGCAAAAACGGCCAAAACAATCCGCCCGGCTCCAGGCACAGCCAGCAGCAGCCCAGGGCGATGGCGGCGGGCGTGACGCTAAGGCGCAGGCGCGGTGATCTCATCGTAAAAGACGGCGAAGGCCTCCGCGACCGGGCGGCCGCTGCGCAGGGCTTGGTCAAAGCTGCTGACGGCGACCTGTAGGGGCTCCTGCCCGGTGCCGACGATCCAGCTGCGCAGAGTCTGGCACCCGGCGGGATAGAAAAACCGACAGGCCAGCGCGCCGCAGCATAGCAGGGTGCAGACCAGAAGCTGCGCGATCCAGGGGTGGCTGCGGGACGGGGAAGCGGGCGGCCTGTCCGGCTCACCCAGTCCATCGAATGCATCGTTAAAATGGAACGGGTCTTGCGGCGGAAGCAGGGGGCGGTCATAAATTTTTGTGGCTGCTAGGGCCGGATCTTCAAGCTTTACGGGGGCTGGTGCAGGGGGTGGGATAGGATCCGGTATAGGGGTCGGTATGGAGGTCGGCATGGGAATCGTTTCCATTGGCAGCACTTCCTTTCTGAAAAATAAAGGCCACTGCTAGCCTATGGCCTACGGACGAAAAAAAGACGGCGCAAAAATGAAAATTTCACTTGAAAAATAGGGCGGGACGTGATAAAATACCATAGTCTGTGAATCTGGCGGTCCTCTGCTGCGGCCGGCATGGAACATGCAGCGGCATGACTTTTGCAGTAAGAACGCTAAATTATGAAGGAGGACAACCCAAATGGATCTGTTGAAAGCTGTATCCGACAAGTACCTGAAGGAAGAGCTGCCCGAAATGAACGTCGGCGATACCGTCCGCGTGCATGTGAAGATCAAGGAAGGCAGCCGTGAGAGAATCCAGGTATTCGAAGGCACCATCATTGCCCGCAAGCATGGCGGCATCGGAGAGACCATCACGGTCCGCCGTTTGAGCTATGGCGTCGGCTGCGAAAAGGTGTTCCCGGTACACTCCCCGTCCATCGTCAAGGTCGAGACAGTTCGCCGCGGTAAGGTCCGCAGAGCGAAGCTGTACTACCTGCGTGACCGTGTTGGCAAGGCTGCCAAGGTCAAGGAGAGAGTGTAATTGCTGTATGCGTAAAAAAAGAGGGCCTTTGCCCTCTTTTTTTATTTGGGTTTTTCATGTATAATAGATGGCAAATGATTTTCACGTGCTGTGAGGGATCCTATTATGGCAAACGAATTTGAAACACAAAAATCGCTGAAGGCGGCGCCGAATAAATTCGCGCAGGATATTTACGTGATGCTGCACGATCTTGTCTATATCCTGGCGGCGGTGACGGTCCTTTTTACGCTGCTCATCCGGCTGGTGACGGTCTCCGGCCCGTCTATGACCTCGACGCTGCTAGACCGGGACTATGTCGCCGTGCTTTCCAATGTGCTGTACCGGGATGTGAAAAATGGGGATGTCGTCGTGGCCAAGGTCCCGGGGTTCGAGGATGAGCCCATCGTCAAGCGGGTCATCGCGACCCAGGGGCAGACGGTGGACATCACCTACGACGCCACCGGTATTGGTACTGTGATCGTCGATGGGCAGGCGCTGGAGGAGCCATATATCAATGAACCGATGCTGGCGCCGAGCTATGCCACGGTCAGTTTCCCGCTGACGGTCCCGGAGGGCTGCGTCTTTGTGATGGGCGACAACCGGAACCACTCCGCCGACAGCCGCTATACCCAGATCGGTGTCTTTAACACGAAGTATATTTTGGGAAAGGTCCTGCTGGTCGTCTGGCCCGGCCGGGAGAACACCTGGCAGAAACGGGACTTTTCCAGACTTGGAGCCGTATCATAATGGAACAGAGGATCAATATTCAGTGGTACCCCGGCCACATGACAAAAACACGGCGGATGATGGAGGCCGACTTGAAGCTGGTAGACGCTGTCTGCGAGATGATCGACGCGCGCATCCCCTATTCCAGCCGGAATCCGGATATCGCCGCCATTTGCGGCAAAAAGCCCCGGATGGTCATTTTAAACCGGACGGACCTGGCGGACCCGGAGATGACCCGCCGGTGGGCGGACTATTTCCGCAGCCAGGGCCTGACCGTCGTGGCGACGGATTGCAAGTCCAAAAAGGGGCTGTCGAACTTCGTCCCGGCGGTGCGGCGGCTGCTTTCAGAGAAGCTGGAGCGCTATGCTGCCAAGGGGCAGACAGGCAGGCCGTTGAAGATCATGATCGTCGGCATCCCCAATGTCGGCAAGTCGACCCTGATTAACCAGCTGGCCGGGCGCAAGGGCGCCAAGGCGGAGAACCGCCCCGGTGTTACCCGGGGCAAGCAGTGGGTCAATATGGACGGCAATCTGCTGCTCCTCGATACGCCGGGCATCCTCTGGCCCAAGTTTGAGGACCCGGAGGTGGGCATTCGCCTGGCCTATACCGGGGCCGTCAAGGACCAGGTCTTTGATGTTGAAGAGCTGGCGTGCCATTTGATCAAATGCCTGTGGGACCGTTACCCCGCTGCGGTGCAGGGGCGGTATAAGATCGAGCTGCCGCCGGAGGCCCAGGGGTGGGAGCTTTTGGAGGCGGCGGCCAGGAAGCGGGGCTTCCTGCTTGCCAGGGGCGAACTGAACACAGAGCGGATGGCCCATGTGCTGCTGGAGGAATACCGCAGCTGCAAGCTGGGCCGGTTCACATTTGAAGGGCCGGAGATTTATACACAGGAGTGACGTATGGAACTGGATTTATGGAGCATCGAGCGGGCGCATTACGCACAGGGCTGCAAGGTGATCTGCGGCGTGGATGAAGCTGGGCGCGGGCCGCTGGCCGGGCCGGTGTGTGCCGCGGCGGTGATCCTGCCCCCGGAATTGGAGATCCCGGGGCTGAACGACTCCAAAAAGCTCTCCGACGCCAAGCGCCGGGCGCTGTTTGACGTGATCACGGAGCAGGCCGTGGCCTATGGCATCTGCATGGTGGATGAAAAGCGCATTGACGAGATCAATATCCTGCAGGCAACCTTCGAGGCAATGCAGGGGGCGCTGGACCAGCTGACTGTCCGGCCGGAGCTGGCACTGATCGACGGCAATCGGGCGCGGGACTTTGGCCTGCCGGTCGAGACGGTCATCGGCGGCGACGGCAAGAGCGCCAATATCGCGGCGGCGTCCATCCTGGCCAAGGTCACCCGGGACCGGTATATGGAGCAGCAGGCGGAGCTCTATCCCCAGTACGGCTTTGAGACCCACAAGGGCTATGGCACAAAGCGCCATTACGCGGCCCTGACCGCCTACGGCCCGTGCCCGCTGCACCGGCAGAGCTTTTTAAAAAAATTCTATGAAGGAAAGTAACCTGCTGGGCCATTGGGGCGAGGCGACGGCGGCGGCCTATCTGCGGCGGCGGGGCTATGAGATCTTAGCCTGCAATTTTCGCAGCCGATTCGGCGAGATCGACCTGATTGCCCGGAAGAAAAACTATGTTGTCTTCTGCGAGGTAAAAACGCGGAAGGATGCGTCGTTTGCCCAAGCGCTGGAATTTGTGGACTGGCGCAAGCAGCGGCGTCTGCGGGACACGGCGGCCATCTGGCTTGCGCGCAACGACGGGCCGTGGCTCTCCCGCTTTGATGTGATCGAGGTCTACGCGCCGGAGGGCGTGCAGACGAGAAAACCGAAAATCAAGCAGATCGAGGATGCGTTTGAATGAAAGCTTTTCCTGTTTTTGATGCCCACTGCGATACGGCGCTGGAGCTCTGGGAGCGCCAGGCGTCGCTGCGGCAGAACAGCGGCCAGTGGGACCTTGCCCGGGCGGCGCAGCTGCCGGGGTGGGCGCAGTTTTTTGCCTTTTGCCCCATTTGCTCGCCCTTTGCGGCGGAGCTGGGGGCCGAGGCGGTGCTGGCGCGGGCCTATGCCCAATTTTTGCAGCAGCTGGAGGCGTGCCAATTGCCGGTGTGCCGGGATGCAGCGGAGGTCGAGCGGCAGCTGCCCACCGGGGCGGTGCTTCTGAGCCTGGAGGGCGCAGAGGGCATCGGATGCGACCCGGGCCGCCTGGAGCCTTTGCGGCTGCAGGGCTTTGCCATGACGGGACTGACCTGGAATTATGAAAATGCCCTGGCGGGCTCCCATATGACGGGCCAGGGGCTGAGCGCCCGGGGCGCGGATTATGTCCGCGCGGCGCAGCAGCTGGGGATGCTTGTGGATGTGAGCCATGCCTCGGACGAGGCGTTCTGGCAGGTGTGCCGGATGACCCAGGGGCCAATCCTGGCCAGCCACTCCAATAGCCGCGCCGTCTGCCCGGAGAGTCGGAATGTCACGGACGGCATGTACGCCGCCATCTGTGAGACAGGCGGCGTCGTGGGGCTCAATTTCTATACGGAATTTTTAGGCCGGGGGCAGGTGGACTTTGAAACGGTCTGGCATCATCTGGACCACTTCCTGCAGCTGGCGGGCGACGATCGCCATGTGGCGCTGGGCGCGGACTTGGACGGCTGCGACAGCCTGCCGGACGGTTTTACCGGCGTGGCGTCCTACCCGGCCCTGGCGGCGTATCTTGCCGACCGCGGCCTGGGAGAGGAGACGCTGCGGCGGCTCTATTTTGAAAATTTAATGGGGGTTTACCGGCAATGTATGAACTAGAGAAAATCAAGGTGCAGTCGCTGCACCATAAGACGCATGTGGCGGAGCTGTGGCATGGGCAGACGGACGCATGGGAGCAGATGTCACTTTCCGAACTGGCGGAGATCTTTCTGGCAGTCAAGCGGGAGGTCGCACGGCTGGAGCTCCACGCGGCCGAGATGCCGCTGAATTTTGCGATGCCAGCGGTGGAGCTTGTTTGGCCGGCGGCGGCGCTGCTTGCCTGGAAGGGCGGCATGCCGCTGCATCTTGCCATCTGCGCCGGCGCGCCGGAGGACCCCTGCGCTAAGTTTCTGCGCACCGGCCGCCTGCCGGGCGGGCTTTCGGACCGCACACGGGAAGCGGCGGGGGTGATTTTGGAGATCATCGGTGCGCCGGAGCAGGCGGCGCTGGCCCGGCAGGGCGAGGCGCTCTGCCTTGCGCCGGAGGAGCTGGCCCGGCTGACGCAGATGATCGGCGTGGATGCCGTGACCGACGCCAGGGGAGAGAATTATGTCCGCAAGATCTATGAGATGACGGAATACGTCCTCCACCCGGAAACGGGACGGCTTTACACCGGCCTGCAGGACTATCGGGTCATGTGGGCCGAGAGCACGCCCAGCGTGATCCTGGCGCTGCAGGACCCGCTGGAAGCGGCGGATCAGGTCTGCGCGCTGCTGGGCCTGCCGGATGCTGCTACACTGCAAGCGGCGCAGGCCGGCGGCAGAGGACGTTTTGTCGAGTACTAAAAAATAGCAAGGGAGCTGGGGTATGGCACTGTATGCAATCGGAGACCTGCATCTGTCCCTGGGGACAGACAAGCCGATGGATGTCTTTGGCGGCGCCTGGAAGAATTATCTGCAAAAGCTGGAGCGCGGCCTTTCCTGCATCGGCCCGGCGGATACGACGGTCCTGCTGGGCGATATCAGCTGGGCGATGAATCTGGAGACGGCGACGGCGGATTTTGCGTATCTTGCCAGCATCCCGGGCCGGAAGATCATCCTCAAGGGCAACCACGATTACTGGTGGGTCACGGCGGCAAAATTTCAGCGCTTTTGCCAGGAGCACGGCTTTGACGATCTGCATCTGCTCAATAACAACGCCTATTTTTACAGCGAGATCGCCCTGTGCGGCACCCGGGGCTGGTTTTTTGAAGAGGAGCGCCACGGCGGGCAGCACGACGCCAAGATCCTGAACCGGGAGCTCATGCGGCTGGAGGCATCGCTGCAGGCGGCGGGGGAGCGGGAGAAGTATTGTTTTCTGCACTATCCGCCCCGCTACCGGGGCTATACCTGCCCGGAAATCCTGGCGCTGCTGGAAAAATACCGGGTCACCCGGTGCTATTACGGCCATCTGCATGGAGACAGCCACAAGCTGGCCATTGAGGGCATGGCAAATGGCACAGATTTTCACCTGGTTTCCGCAGATTTTATTGACTTTACGCCAATAAAAGTGTGTTCATAGAAGAAATTAAAAAAAAGAGTAGATATTTGCGCGCGTTTCTGTTAAAATGATACAGATTTTAAAGGTGGAAGACGGCCAACGCGCCGCACCAGATAGCAGGAGGGAAAACCATGAACGTTAAGAGCATCGAGAAAGAAGGCTCCAAGGCAAAAGTCGTTGTCGAGGTCGAGGCAGAATTGCTGGAATCCGGCAAGCAGAAGGCGTATCTGAAGGCACGGAAGGACATTATGGTCCCCGGCTTCCGGAAGGGCAAGTGCCCCCGGCAGATGATCGAGGCCATGTACGGCGCGGACGTCTTCACGGAAGACGGTATCAATGAGATTTTCCCGGAGGTCTATGCCGGTACGGTGCTGAAGGAAGAGAACCTGAAGCCGGTCGGCATGCCGACGGTGGTTGACATGCAGTTCCCGGAGGCTGGCGGCGTTGAGCTGACAGTCGAGACGGAGCTTTACCCCGAGGTCACGCTGGGCGATTATAAGGGCCTGGAGGTCCCCAAGGCGGAAGCCACGGTCTCCGACGATGAGATCGCAGCAGAGCTGAACCGGATGGCGGAGAACGTTGCCCGGGTGACGACGGTCGAGCGTGCCGCCAAGGATGGCGATATCGCGGTCATCGACTTCGAAGGCTTTGACAATGGCGTCGCGTTTGACGGCGGCAAGGGCGAGGACTATGAGCTGGAGCTGGGCTCCCACTCCTTCGTGCCCGGCTTTGAAGAGCAGGTCGTCGGCATGAGCGCCGGGGAAGAGAAGGACCTCGACATCACCTTCCCGGAGAATTATCACAAGGAGCTGGCGGGCAAGCCCGTCGTGTTCCACGTGAAGGTCAAGGAAGTCAAGGAAAAGGTTATCCCGGAGCAGGATGACGAATTCGTCAAGGATGTCTCTGAATTTGAGACGCTGGACGAGCTCAAGGCAGATATCAAGAGCCGCTTTCTGAAGGAAAAGGAAGATTCCATCCAGTCCGCGTTTGAAAATGCCGTGCTGGAAAAGGCCGCTGCCAATATGACGGCGGATATCCCCGATTGTATGATCGCAGAGGAAGTCGACCGCCAGATGGAGCGCTTCGGCTACCAGCTGCAGATGAACGGCATGTCCCTGAAGCAGTACTCTGAAATGATGGGCGGCAACCTGGACGCGCTGCGGGACTCCATGAAGGGCATGGCGGAAGCCAAGGTCAAGCAGATGGTCCTGCTCGATGCCATTGCCGAGGCTGAGAAGGTCGAAGTCACGGCGGACGATATCGCCGAAGAGTACAAGAAGCTGGCCGATTCCTATAAGATGGACGAGGAGAAGGTCAAGCAGATGTTGTCGGAGGACGATATCAAGGGCAATCTTGAGAGCAGAAAAGCAGCGAAGCTGATCGTTGACGCGGCCGTTGCCGTAGCGCCGGTGGAAGAGAAGGCGGCGGAAGCCGCTGAATCGAAGGACGCAGAATAAGAGAACGGCTACCGGAACGTGCCCAAAGCGCGTTCCGGTCCCGCATACCGGGCGGCGCGCCGGAAGCGGCCACCCGCAAGGCAGGGCGGCCACAACTGGGACGCGCAGGCCGTGTTCCAGTTCTTTGAATTTCTCGCAGTGCTTTGGGCGGGAATAAAAGCCCAGGCAGACGGTTAGAATGTTACATCCAAAGAAAGGAGTTTCACTATGAGTTTTGTCCCCTATGTCGTTGAGCAGACCAGCCGCGGGGAGCGGTCGTACGATATTTTTTCCCGGCTGCTGAATGACCGTATTATTTTCCTGTCGGAGGAAGTGACAGATGTATCGGCGTCGCTGATTGTGGCGCAGATGCTGTATCTGGAGGCCCAGGACCCGGATAAGGACATCCAGTTTTATATCAACAGCCCCGGCGGCAGCGTGACAGCTGGGATGGCGATCTATGACACGATGCAGTACCTCAAGTGCGATGTCTCGACGATCTGCATCGGCATGGCCGCGTCCATGGGCGCGTTCCTGCTCTCGGCTGGTACGAAGGGAAAGCGGATCGCTCTGCCGAACGCGGAGATCATGATCCACCAGCCCTCCGGCGGCGCCCAGGGCCAGGCGACGGATATCCAGATTCAGGCCGAGCGCATCGCCCAGATGAAAAAGAAGCTGACGAAGATCCTGGCCGATAACACCGGCAAAGATGTAGAGACGGTGGCGGCGGACTGCGAGCGCGATCATTTTATGACCGCGGAGGAGGCCAAGGCCTATGGCCTGATCGACCAGGTGATCTATAAGAGATAAATCAGCCGGAATAGGAGCTGACGAATTTGGCAAAAATTGATGAAAGATCGATCCGCTGCTCATTTTGCGGCAAGCGGCAGGACCAGGTAAAGCGGATCCTCTCTGGTCCGAATGTCTATATTTGCGATGAGTGTGTGGATCTGTGCAGCTCCCTGCTGCATGAGGATATGTACGAGACGCAGGAGCCGGCCTTCCAGCCCGGCGATAAGCTTCCCACGCCGAAGGAGATCAAGGCGTATATGGACGGCTATATTATCGGCCAGGAGGATGCAAAGCGGACCCTCTCCGTCTCGGTGTATAACCACTACAAGCGCATCTTCTTCGGCGGAGACTCCAAGGTGGAGCTGCAGAAGAGCAATATCCTGCTGATCGGCCCCACCGGCTGCGGCAAGACGCTCTTTGCCCAGACTCTGGCGAAGATCTTGAATGTCCCCTTCGCCATCGCGGATGCGACGACGTTGACCGAGGCGGGCTATGTCGGCGAGGATGTGGAGAACATCCTCCTGCGCCTGCTCCAGGCGGCGGATTTTGATGTCGAGCTGGCAGAGCGTGGGATCATCTATATTGACGAGATGGATAAGATCGCCCGCAAGAGCGAGAATACCTCCATCACCCGCGACGTCTCCGGCGAGGGCGTGCAGCAGGCGCTTTTGAAGATCGTCGAGGGCACCGTCGCCAATGTGCCGCCCCAGGGCGGGCGCAAGCACCCGCAGCAGGAGTTTATCCAGGTCGATACCTCGAATATCCTCTTTATCTGCGGCGGTGCGTTTGATGGGCTGGATAAGATCATCGAAGCCCGGACGGACCGCTCCTCCATTGGCTTTGGCTCGGAAATCTCTAGTAAGTCCCAGCGGGATCTGGGCAAGCTGTTTCAACAGGTGCAGCCTCACGATCTGCTGAAATTCGGCATCATTCCGGAGCTGGTCGGCCGCCTGCCCGTCATCACGACGCTGCGGGACCTGAAAAAGGAGGATCTGATCCGCATCCTGACCGAGCCGCATAACGCGCTGTGCCGCCAGTATGAGCAGCTGCTGGACTTTGACCAGGTGCAGCTGCAATTTGAGCCGGAGGCGCTGGAGGCGGTGGCCCAGAAGGCCATTGATCGGAAGATCGGCGCCCGGGGCCTGCGGGCGGTGCTGGAGGATCTGATGATCCCCATCATGTACGAGATCCCCTCCGACCCGGACGTGGAGCGCGTTGTGATCACAAAGCGCTGCGTGGAGGAGGGCTGCGCGCCGGATATTTACCGCAAGGGCGCCAAGGCATTGGAGCCGGGCGAGCACGCGGCCGGCGCATAAAGAAGCACATAAGGGCGGACAGAGGGGCCAGTTCTCTCTGTCCGTTTGACCATCTACAGAAGAAAGGAGTGTGTTAACATGTCGGATATCCTGATCTCCCAGCAGATGCCAATCCTGGCGCTGCGCGGGCTGACGGTTTTCCCCGAGATGGTCGTCCATTTCGACATCGGGCGGGAAAAGTCGATCCTGGCCATGGAAGCTGCCATGAACGAGGAGCAGACGATCTTCCTCGTCACGCAAAAGGATGTCTTTGTTGACGACCCTAAACAGAAGGACCTCTATGAGGTCGGCACCGTGGCGCACATCAAGCAGGTGCTGCGGCTGCCCCATGATTCGATCCGGATTCTGGTCAATGGCCTGTACCGGGCTAAAATCAGCTCCATGGAGCAGGACGGCCCCTATCTCAAGGGGCGGGTCGAAACACTGAATATTCCGTCCTACCGGAAGCAGACACCGAAGATCGTGGCGCTGCTGCGGCAGAGCGCCCACTATTTTGAGCAGATGATGGAGCTCTCCCAAAAGCCCCAGCAGGAAATTTTGCTGCGCCTGGTCTCGACAACGGACCCGGGCATCGTCGCCGATGCCCTAGGTCAGTACGCGACGTTTGGCTATGAGGAGAAAATGCAGATCCTCAAGCAGCTGCACCCGGTCAAGCGGCTGGAGTTGGCCAACCGGCTGCTGGCGAAGGAGCTGGAGGTCCTGGGCATCGAGAGCGAGCTCAATGAGCGCGCCCAGGAGAGCATCAACAAGGGCCAGAAGGATTACTACCTCCGGGAGCAGCTCAAGGTCATCCGCTCCGAGCTGGGTGAGGAGGACGAGGACAACGAGCTGGACGAATACCGGCAGAAGATCAAGGCCCTGGAGCTTTCCGAGGACACGGAGAAAAAGCTGCTGAAGGAGGTCTCCCGGTTGGGCAAGCAGCCCCAGGGTTCTTCCGAGGCGGCGGTCATCCGGAACTATCTGGATATCTGCCTGGACCTGCCATGGAACACCCGGACGAAGGAACAGGTCAATGTCGAAGCAGCCCGGAAGCGGCTGGATGCCGATCATTATGGCCTGGAAAAGGTCAAGGAGCGGATTTTAGAATCCTTGGCAGTGCGGCAGCTGTCGCCGGATGCGCCGACGGAGATCCTTTGCCTGGTGGGCCCCCCCGGCGTTGGCAAGACATCCATCGCCTTCAGCATCGCCCGGTGCCTGAACCGGAAGCTGGCGCGCATCGCCCTGGGCGGTGTCCACGATGAGGCAGAAATTCGCGGCCACCGCAAGACCTATATCGGCGCCATGCCGGGCCGGATCATCACCGGCATCCAGCAGGCGGGGAGCAAGAACGCCGTGCTGCTGCTCGACGAGATCGACAAGCTGGGCAGCGATTACCGGGGCGACCCGTCCTCGGCCCTGCTGGAGGTCCTGGACAGCGAGCAAAATGCGACATACCGGGATCACTATCTTGAACTCCCGTTTGACCTGAGCGAGTGCCTGTTTATCACAACGGCCAACACGACGGAGACGATCCCCCGCGCTTTGCTTGACCGGATGGAGGTCATCGAGCTGGGGTCTTATACCGACGAGGAAAAGCTGATGATCGCCAAGCGGCATCTGCTGCGCAAGCAGCTGGCGCTGCACGGGATGGACGGCAAGCAGGTCCGCGTGACAGACGACGCGCTGCGGGAGATCATCCGATGCTACACCCGGGAGGCCGGTGTGCGGAACCTGGAGCGGCAGCTGGCCAAGCTGGCGCGGCGGGCTGCGGCCAAGCTTGTGCAGCAGGATGCGCCGAAGCGAATCACGGTTAACGGTGCGAATCTGGAGGAATTCCTGGGCGTACGCCGCTTCCTGCCGGACAAGCTGCCCCCCTGCGACCCGGTCGGCCTGGTGACAGGCTTGGCCTGGACGGCGGCCGGCGGCGAGACGCTGGAGGTCGAGGTCAATGTCATGGACGGCAGCGGCAAGCTGGAGCTGACCGGCAATCTGGGCGACGTGATGAAGGAATCGGCCCACGCGGCCTGGAGCTATCTCCGCGCCCATGCGGCCCAGTGGCACATTGCCCCGGATTTTTATAAGACGAAGGACATTCATGTCCACTTCCCGGAGGGCGCGGTACCCAAGGACGGGCCGTCTGCGGGTATCACCGTCTGCACGGCGATGGTCTCGGCTCTGTCCGGTGCGCCGGTGCGGCGGGATATCGCCATGACGGGTGAGATCTCCATCCGTGGCCGGGTACTGCCCATCGGTGGCCTGCGGGAAAAGACGATGGCGGCGCTGCGGCACGGCATCCGCCTGGTCATCATCCCCAAGGCCAATGAAAAGGACCTGGAGGAGATCGACCCGCTGGTTCGCAAGGGCCTGAACTTTATGACTGCCGAGCAGGTGGACAGCGTGCTGGAAGCGGCGCTGGATTTCTCTGCCTGTACCGCACCAGTTTTGGAGGATCCTGCCAAGAGCGCGTCCCAGCAGATTGCCCTGCCGGTGCCGGAGCAGGTGAATAAAACCAGGACGCCGGATCTGCGGCAATAAGGAGCGGGCATGAACTTTCAAAACGTTTCGTTCGTCCTCTCCGCGGCCTCTCCGGCGGATTTCCGCCGGGATGGGCTGCCGCAGATCGTCTTTGCGGGGAAGTCCAATGTGGGTAAGTCCTCGGTCATCAACCGGGTCCTGCAGCGGAAGAATTACGCCAGAGTCGGCGAATCGCCGGGCAAGACTGTCCATATCAACTATTTTCTCGTCGATGGGGCAGCGTATCTCGTCGACCTGCCGGGCTATGGCTATGCCAAGGTTCCCAAGGCGGAAAAGGACCGCTGGGCCCGGCTTATGGAGGATTATTTTGCCGCGGAGGGCCTCATCACCCTGGGTATTATGATTGTCGACGCCCGCCATGCCCCGACGGCGCTGGACAAGGTCATGGCCGATTGGTTCATGCAGTCCGGCGCACCGTTCCTGGTGGTGGCCAATAAGCTGGATAAGCTGAAAAAGAGCGAGATCGCGCCGAATATGCAGCGTATCGCGGACGAGCTTGGCTTGCCGGATGTATGCCACGTGCTGCCATTTTCTGCACAAAAGGGCGACGGGCGGACAGCGCTGGTCGAGCTGATCGAGCAGGCGGCGCAGGGGCAGCTGTAATAGGATGAACTGATTTTAGAACGCGCCGCTTCGCGGGCATTAGCCCCGGAGCGGCGCGCCTTAAACTTTCTTAAATCCGCCGAAAAGCTGATGCATTTTGCCGCAGGTGTGTTATGATAAGCATGTAAGGGAGCAACGCAATGCCGGTGATGCAACGGGGCAGCGCAAGAAAACGCGGCGAAGGAGGCCGGGGCAGTGGAAGAGAAATTGCAGGTACTAGTGGTGGATGACGAGGCTGATATTCGCGGCTTGCTGCGGGTCTTGCTGGAGCGCCATGGTATGGCGGTGATAGAGGCGGCCAATGGGCGGCAGGCAATCACGGCGATACAGGTACATAGCGGCTTGGACCTTGTCATTCTGGACGTTATGATGCCCAAGTGCGACGGGGTGCAGGCTTGCAGTGAGATCCGCAAGCTCTCATCTGTGCCGATCCTGTTTTTGACCGCCCGGACCCAGGAGGCGGATATGCGCGACGCCTACGCCAGCGGTGGGGATGATTACCTGGGCAAGCCATTCTCTCAGGCGGAGCTGCTGATGAAGGTCGATTCCCTCATCCGCCGCTACCGGGTCTACAAGGGCAAGCTTCAGACCCAGGTGCTGCCGGGGATGATCGAGCTGTGCGATGAGAACCACAGCGTCAAGAAAAGCGGCGCGTATATCGATCTGACGGATATGGAGTACCATATCCTGAAATTCCTGGTGCAGAACCGGGGGCGGACGGTCTCTGTGCAGCAGATCTATGAAAATGTCTGGCATGAAAAATACATGCCGACCTCTTCCAATACCGTGATGGTGCACGTTTTAAATTTGCGGAAAAAGCTGGAGGCATCGCCTTCGTCGCCGAAGCTAATCCGGACGATTTGGGGAAAGGGCTATCAGATTGACTAAGAAGCATTATTGCCCGCTGCGGCTGCAGATGGTGTTCTGTTTTATCTTAGGTGCGGCCTGCGCGGTGGCAATCTATTTTGGGGCGTCCCGCCTGGGGACGTATCTGATTGACCGCTACTATCTGGATGAGACCGCCACGCTGCAGCGGGAACAGGCGCTGCTGGAAAGCTTTGACGATTACGTGCAGGCAGGGAACCTGACCTCCGAGGATTCCGAAGCCATCGGCGCCTGGGCGGAGGATATGAAATACGCCTATATCTTGATCTTCCGCGGCGGTGTGTTGACGATGGAAGCGGATGCGACGGGCGTCTCGCAGCCCCTGGAGGACGAGGACCTCTGGTATGACGATCAAATGGCCTATGACCGGTATTTTTACCCGGTGCATTTTCAGGACGGCGTCTGCTCCGTGACGGTCTATGATTTCTCCTCTGCGAGGATGTATACGATTTCAACCGTCGCGTCCATAACGCTGGCAGCGATTGGCTTTTTAGCGGTAATCCTGCTCGATAATCGCCGTCTGCGCAAGCGTATTACGGACATCTCCCACTGCGTCTGCAAGGTTGCAGCGGGGGATCTGGAGCTGAAGATTACGGAATCCGGTCGGGATGAACTTTCGGATTTGGCTATGGATATCGACCAGATGCGACGTACACTCCTGGACCAGCTCAAAAAAGAGCAGGAGGCCTGGCAGGCCAATACGGATTTGCTGCGCGCCCTCTCTCACGATATTCGGACGCCGATGACTGCGCTGCTGGGCTATCTGGACTTGGTGCAGTCCCACCAGTACGAGACCAAGGCACAGTTGGAGCAGTACCTCGCAATCTGCGACGCGAAGGCACAGCAGCTGCGGCAGTTGACAGACAAGCTTTTTGGGTATTTTCTCGTATTCGCCAACCGGGAGCTGCACCTGAAACAGGAGCCGCTGGATACCCAGCTGCTGTTTGCCCAGCTGTTTGGCGAGGAGATCTGCTGCCTGGAGAACGAGGGCTTTACCGTCACTTGGGAGCGTCTGGAGCAGGGGCAAACCGTCGTGACCGACGCGGTGCAGCTGCAGCGGGTCGTTGCGAACCTGTTTTCCAATATCCGCAAATATGCCGACCCGGCAAAGCCGGTGCAGGTGCAGGAGCAGCTGCGCAAGGGGCGCATTTGCGTGCGGCTTTCCAACGCTGTGAATCCGGTGGCCGGCGCAGTGGAGAGCAATCAGATCGGCCTGCGGACGTCCCGCAAGCTGATGCAGCTCCTAGGTGGTGGCCTGCACACGTCGGAGGCCAAGGGCGTCTTCCTGGCAGAGCTGACACTGCCGGTGCAGCCCCAGCCGGAGCCTGCGGCGGAAGCTTGAGTTTTTTTCGCTGTAAACTTGACAAAAATTGGCCGGTATGATAATATAAACCTCGCAGCCAAGCAATTCGGAGAGATGTCCGAGCGGTTTAAGGAGCTGGTCTTGAAAACCAGTGACTCAGCAATGAGCCGTGGGTTCGAATCCCACTCTCTCCGCCAATCCTCTCAGGATTTCTGCGATTTGGAGAAGTACCCAAGTGGCCGAAGGGGCTCCCCTGCTAAGGGAGTAGGCGTCTAAAAAGCGCGCAAGGGTTCAAATCCCTTCTTCTCCGCCAAGCCCACCGTGATTTTTCGAAAATCCCGGTGGGCTTTTTCTGTTTTCGATGGTTTAGAATATCGCCTGGAATATGGCTTAGAATGCCTGCGTTTCTGCACGGTGCGCCGCCTTTTTGCGGAAAACCGGGATGTTACGCTGCGTTGCTTGCGGCAACGGGGGCGTATTTGGTATCATCGCGGCATCGGCAGAAGAAAGGTGGTCAAAATTTTATGCTGAGCGAAAATTTAAGAACATGCCGAAAGGCAAAGGGACTTTCCCAGGCGGAGCTTGCCATCAAGCTGCATGTCGTGCGGCAGACGGTCTCTAAATGGGAAACCGGAGTTTCCCATAGTTAAAGATACCACACCAAATATGATGAAC
>CAUBIP010000014.1 GCA_958436045.1 uncultured Oscillospiraceae bacterium
TGATTTTGCTTGACATTATGCTGCCGGAGGAGGATGGGCTTTCCGTCCTCAAAAAGCTGCGGAGCGCGGCGGCGACAGAGAAGATCCCCGTCATTATGCTGACGGCGAAGAATACAGAGTATGACCGGGTCGTCGGTCTGGACAACGGGGCGGACGATTTTATCTGCAAGCCCTTCGGCATCATGGAGCTGGTCGCCCGGGTGCGGGCGGTGCTGCGGCGGACCCAGCCGGTGGCCGGGAGCAAGAGCTACCGGGTGGGGGGGCTGTATGTCAACCCGTCGGAGCATCTGGTCCAGGTCGAGGGGCAGGATGTGCTGCTGACGTATAAGGAATTTGAAATTCTTTGTTTGCTGCTGGAAAACCAGGGCATGGTCCTGACCCGCAGCGCCCTGATGGACCGGGTCTGGGGCTGTGAGCTGGAGCGGGAGAACCGCACGCTGGACGTACATATCCGCACGCTGCGCGCGAAGCTCGGCCCGATGGGCAAGTGCATCGAGACCGTCCGGGGCATCGGCTATAAGATCAGCGGCGGCGTATGAGGAAGAAGCGCGTATGAGAAAGAAGATTTTTGGCAATAGCTTTTTGATCTGCGTGATCGTCCTGGTCCTGTGCGCGGTGCTGTTCGTCGGGGCGATCTACCGGTATTATGAGACGCAGGTCTTTGCGGAGCTGGCGTCGGAGGCGTCCTATGCGGGGCATGGTGTCGAGTGCAGCGGCGTGGCGTATCTGCAGTCGCTCCACCCCGAGGCCCGCATCACCTGGGTGGACGCGAACGGCGATGTGCTCTACGACACCCAGGCCCCGGCGGCCGAGATGGAGAATCACGCCGGGCGGGAAGAAATTCGCCAGGCCCTGGAGACGGGGACGGGAAAAAGCGTCCGGGATTCCAGCACGCTGCTGACCAATACCCTTTATTACGCCCTGCGGCTGGACGACGGGACGGTCCTCCGCGTTGCCTGCCAGCAGCAGGCGGTTTTGGAGATGCTGCAGCGGATGATCCAGCCGGTGCTTCTGGGTGTTTTGCTGGCGCTGGCGCTCTCGGCGGCCTTTTCCTACCGGCTGGCCCGGCGCATCACTGGCCCGATCAACGCCATGGACCTGGACTATCCCACCGCCGCCGGAATTTATCCGGAGCTGCAGCCGCTGCTGACGCGCCTGCAGCAGCAGAACGAGACCATCGGCAGCCAGATGCAGGCCCTGCGGCGTAGCCAGCAGGAGTTCACTGCCATCACGGAGAATATGCGCGAGGGCTTTCTGCTGGTGGACGCCCAGACGAACGTCCTGGCGGGGAATCACCAGGCGATGCAGATCTTCGGCGCGGCGGATGGCTTGGAGAATCTGCGCCGCTGCGACTGCCCCCAGCTGCAGCAGACCATCGCCGCGGCCCTGGCCGGGCAGCACGGCGAGACGCTGCTGGTCCGCGACAACGTCAGCTGGCAGGTGCTGGCGAACCCGGTGCGGAGCAACGGGCAGCTGGCCGGGGCGGTCATCATTGTCGTCGATGTGACGGAGCGGGAGCAGCGGGAGCAGCTGCGGCGTGAATTCTCCGCCAATGTCTCCCACGAATTGAAAACGCCGCTGACGTCCATCTCCGGCTTCGCGGAGCTGATGCGCAGCGGCATGGTCCCGATGGACAAGGTCCAGGAGTTTTCCGGGGATATTTACCGAGAGTCCCAGCGGCTAATCCGGCTGGTGGAGGATATTATCCAGCTCTCCTCTTTGGATGAGGCGGCGGTGCCGCTGGAGCGGGAGACGGTCGATCTCTATGACCTGGCCGACGCCTGCCTGGCCAATCTGCAGCCGGTTGCGGAAAAGCAGCATGTAACGCTGCAGCTATCGGGGACGCATGAGACGGTCCGCGGGGTCTGGCAAATTCTCAATGAGATGGTCTATAACCTCTGCGACAACGCCATCAAATACAACAAGCCCGGCGGCAGCGTCCGGGTGGACGTCGGGCGGCAGGGGAGCCATGTGCAGCTGCGGGTGGCGGACACGGGCATCGGCATCCCCTATGCCCACCAGAGCCGCGTCTTTGAGCGCTTCTACCGGGTGGACAAGAGTCACTCCAAGCAGATTGGCGGGACGGGCCTGGGCCTGTCCATCGTCAAGCACGGGGCGCAATACCACAACGCCCGCCTGGCGCTGCACAGCACGCCGGGGCAGGGGACCGAGATTACGATCGTATTTTAGGAGGGCTTATGATCACGTACGAACAAGTCAAGCAGGACCCCGCCATCCGGACCTATATCCAGAAGGCGGATGAATCTCTGCGGGTGCTGGGCTTCACGGAGCACAGCTTTGCCCATGTGGGCATCGTCGCGGCCAATGCCAGCTATATTTTAAGGACGCTGGATTATCCCGCACGGGAGATCGAACTGGTGCAGATCGCCGCGCATCTGCATGATATCGGCAATCTGGTCAACCGGGTCGACCACTCCCAGTCGGGGGCCGTCATGGCCTTCCGGCTGCTGGATCACCTGGGGATGGAACCGGCGGAAATTTCAGAGATCGTCACGGCCATCGGCAACCACGACGAGGGGACGGGCAAGCCCGTCAGCCCCATGGCGGCGGCGCTGATCTTAGCGGATAAATCCGATGTCCGCCGCAGCCGCGTCCGGAACCAGGATATCGCCGCCTTTGATATCCACGACCGGGTGAATTACTCCGTCAAAAAGGCGGAGCTGAAGATCAACGAGACGAAGACGCTGATTAAGCTCAAGCTGGTCGTCGATACCCGCTATGGCTCGGTGATGGATTATTTTGAGATCTTTATGCAGCGGATGCTCCTGTGCCGCAAGGCCGCCGAAGAACTGGGGCTGCACTTTAAGTTTATGATCAATGAGCAGCAGCTGGTTTGAGGGGGATTGTGCCTCGCTGCACGCGGCATTTTCACGCCGTTGGCGTGAAAATGCCACACTTTCGAGCCGTAAAGTATTTTTGTCGACGTATGCGCTGCATGGCTTCGACTTAGCCAAACGCGCAATGCTTTGCGCGTTTGGAATCTCACCCACTTGCCGCCGGGGAAAATGATTTTGACTTTATTTGCGCCGTGCGCGGCGCAAACGCTGCGCGGCTTTTTTGCGGGCTGTGTGGTTTTGTGGGGGATGCGGGGAGCTTTTGCGCTGCTTTTTTGGCGCTTTTTTAGTTGCCTGCCAATAGGGCGCGGAGCTGGGTGAGCCATTCCAGGAGCTTGAATTCGGGTTGGTAGCGGGGGTTTTCTTCGGTCATGAGGGCAAGCTCGTCGCTGGTCAGGCCGGCGCTGGTGGCGACGGTGCGGAGGTCCTCACTTTCGGCGGCGGTGCAGAGGGTCGGGAAGACGACGCACCACCAGTTGCGCCCGGCGGCTTCGCCCAGCTCGACCCGGAGGGAGGTATAGGTCCCGGCGGGGAGGGAGAACGTCGGGTACAGCCGCGTTGGGAAGCGCTCTTTGCAGAGGCGGACGGCAACAGAGCAGGTGGCTTGGCCCGCTTGCCGGAGCGCGGCTTCGGCTGCGGCCTGGATGCCTGCAAGCTCGCCCTGCAGCGCGGCGGCGGCTTCTTCCTGGGTGGCGCAGGCGTCCGTCAGGGGGGCGATGGCCGCCAGGACGGCGTCCCGGACCTGGAGCTTGACGGCTTGGTCCGATGTCGTATTGGAATTGGCGACGACATGCAGCCGGATCAGCTTCCCCGCCAGCGCCTCCTGCCGCTGCACCAGTGCCAGCGCCGCAAACAGCGCCAGGGTGATGGCGAGTAAGTACAAAATGCTGCGTAAGGTCGTATTTTTTCGGTGAATCATGCGAGCTTTCCTTTCCGGGCCGCCGCGTTTTCTGTGGGGACTCCCAGCGCTGCGCGGCCTTGTGTTCTTGCTAGGAGGATACCCAGAAAATGAGGGGAGCAAACGGGGCGGGAAGGAAATTTTTGTTGTGAAGGCCACTGACTACGGTGGCCCCAAGCTACCTCCGCACTCCGTAAGCTACAGCGAAGCGGCAAGCGGTTTGCTCACCAGCCTACAGGGCACGGATGCAGTTACAAATCTATCTGGAACCCCGTACAGTGTGCGGCTGTAGTTTCGACGTCGTAAACAGGGGGGAGAGATCCAAGGGCGGGGGGACCGCCCCCCGCCTTTGGCGGCGTCTTTCTTCCCCGACTCTTTCTTCGCTGGTGAAGAAAGAATCGGGCCCCCGGAGGGCGGTAGCTGGTTTGTCTGGTAGATATTGGTTTGTGGAAATTTGCAAGTTTGTTTTTAAAGCCTGGCGTAGTCAAGTGCTGCGCTGCGCTTGCGCTCTTGGAGTCTCACCCATGCACAAGGGAGCCTTTGGAGCGCAGCATTGCAAGGGGGAGCAGTGCAGCCTTTCAGCAAAACCCCTCGGTCACGGCTTTGCCGCGACAGCTCCCCTTTCAGGGGAGCCTTGGGCTTGTGCGCTGCACCGGGTGCACAATGGCCCTTCGGTGCTTGGTACCGAAGGGCTCAGCGCGGGTGCGGTGCGGGCTGCGGGGTCAGCTTTCGTTGCTGCTGCCGCGTTTGCGGAACAGCAGGCTGATGCACCAGAGGCCGGCGAGGCCGACGAGGGTGTAGACGATGCGGGAGACGACGGCGGTCTGGCCGCCGAAAATCCAGGCGACGAGGTCAAATTTGAAAATGCCGACCAGGCCCCAATTCAGGGAGCCGATGATGGAAAGAATCAGTGCGATGGTATCCATAGCTTGTGTAACCTCCAATTTTTTTACGATGCTCCTAGTATCTCCAATTCCGAGGGAATTATCCGGCGGCGCGGGGCGCGGGGCGAATTTCTGCTCAGCGAACCCCGCTTCGCAGCTAAAAATTTATTAGCTTTGACAAAATTTTTTGCAAAAAGCACTTTGCAAAGGCGGGAATTTGGTGTATACTGGAATTGGCCATGACGCGGCCCTGCGCCGCAGCCAGAAATCTTGTGAAGAAAGGTTGTTTTCACGATGAATGCATTTTTACCCGCTGATATCCTGTTCCCTCAGGTAGAGGACATCTCCAAGTGGGCGGTGATCGCCTGCGATCAGTTCACTTCTGACCCGGCTTACTGGGAAAGAGTCCGCAAGAACGCCGAGGGTTCTCCCTCTACCATTAACCTGATCCTGCCGGAGGCCGAGCTGGGCACGGAGCAGGAGGCCGCCCATACGGCTGTCATCAACAAGACCATGGCCGAGTACCTGAACAAGAACATTTTCAAGACGTATCCCCATTCCCTGGTTTATGTTGAGCGTACCCTGGAAAACGGCAGCATCCGCAAGGGCCTGGTCGGCATGGTCGACCTGGACGCGTATGACTACTCCACCGGCTCCACCTCCGCCATTCGTGCGACGGAGCGGACGGTCGTTGAGCGCATCCCGCCCCGCCAGCGGGTCCGCCGGGACGCTCCCATCGAGCTGCCCCATATCCTGATGCTCTGCGACGATCATAAGAAAGAGCTCATCGAGCCCATCGGCGCGAAGAAGGATTCCCTGGTCAAGCTGTATGACTTCGACCTGATGGAAGATGGCGGCCACATCGCCGGTTGGCTGGTCGACGGCAAGAATGCCGACGAATTCGAGGCCGTTCTGGCAAACTACACCGCCCATGTCGGCGAGAAGTACGAAGGCCTCAAGGGCACGCCGATGGTCTTCGCTGTTGGCGATGGCAACCACTCCCTGGCCACGGCCAAGTCCTGCTATGAGGAGCTCAAGGCGCAGAACCCCGGCGTCGATCTGAGCAACCATCCCGCCCGCTTCGCGCTGGTCGAGCTGGAGAATATTCACGATGAGGCCCAGGTCTTTGAGCCCATCCACCGCGTCGTCGCAGGCACGGATCCCAAGAAGCTCCTGGCTGAGCTGCAGGCGACCTGGTGCGCCGAGGGCGGCTTCCCCGTCAAGTGGTACATCGGCGAGGAGAGCGGCACGATCTACCTCGACAAGGCAAAGAGCGAGCTGGCCGTCGGCGCGCTGCAGGGCTTCCTGGATGCGTATCTGAAGGACAACGCCGGCGAAGTCGACTACATCCATGACGACGACGCGCTGATCTCCCTGGCCAAGCAGCCCGGCTCCATCGGCTTCCTGCTGCCTGCCATGGAAAAGAGCCAGCTGTTCCGCGGCGTCATCGCCGACGGCATCCTGCCCCGGAAGACATTCTCCATGGGCCACGCCCGCGAGAAGCGCTACTACCTGGAAGGCAGAAAGATCAAGTAATGCAATTTGTGACGGAACAAGCGCCGGGGAAGCTCAATCTGGCGCTGGACGTCCTTTCCAAACGGCCCGACGGGTATCATGAGATGCGGATGCTGATGCAGACGGTCAGCCTCTGCGATACCGTCACGCTCCGCCTGACGCCGTCCGGCCCGTGGCAGCTGACCTGCTGCGACGAGGCCGGGCAGCCCGGGCGGCTGCCCCAGGGGCCGGAGAATTTGGCGTATCGCGCGGCGGAGCTCTTCTGCCGCGCGATCGGTCATTTTCCGGAAGGGCTCTCCATCGAGATCACGAAGCGCATCCCCATGCAGGCTGGGATGGCCGGGGGCAGCGCCGACGCCGCTGCCGTCCTGCGGGGGCTGAACCGGCTCTATGGCGGGGCGCTTTCCCAGGCGCAGCTCCTGGACCTGGCGGCCCAGCTAGGCAGCGACGTGCCCTACTGCGTTCTCGGCGGGACGATGCTTGCCGAGGGACGCGGCGAGATTTTAACGCCCTGGCCACGGCTTCCCAGCTGCGGCTTTGTCCTGTGCAAGCCAGCGTTTTCCTGCCCGACCGTCGCGCTCTTCGCCGCGCTGGACGCGGCACAGCGCGCAGCGGCGGCGCGTGCAGATGCTGTGCGGCGGCCGGATTTTGCGGCGCTGCGGGGGGCGTTGGAGCGCGGCGACCTGACGGCGCTGGGGCGGGGGCTTTGCAATGTCTTTGGGCCGGTGCTGGCACAGCGACACCCGGAGGTGCTGGCGCTGCAGGATGCGTTGCTGGCCTCCGGCGCCCTGGGCGCGCAGCTCACGGGCACCGGCTCCGTTGTCTTTGGGCTGTACCCGACGGTCGACGCAGCGCGTGACGCTGCGGACCGGCTACGCGTAGACGATGCGAGAATTTTTGTGGTAGGGCCTGTTTGAAGCAGGCGCTACCTTGAAAAACGCGAATCCCATACCGGTGTGAGCCGGTATGGGATTTTTGTGTTGGGGGGCGCGCAGTCTCAGCGCAGCACCGCTCGGTCGGTTTTTAGAGGAAGGGCTGCGCTTATATCAGGTGGCCGCCTCCTTTCGACCTTAGACAGCATACAATAATCGCAAGGGAAATCACATGGCGATTCCCTTGTGCTTTGGCAAGAAATCAGGCGGACGCCGCAGCGCTCGCCTTTCTTTACAGTTGGTCATTCATTTTGTAGCCGATCCCCCAGATGGTCAGGATGTACTTGGATGCGTCCGGGTCAGGCTCGATCTTTTTCCGCGGCTTTCGGATAGGCAGCACCTCGCCACGGTATGCAGCATAGCCGCAGCGGGAAACAACGTGGGCAATGTCGCCCTTCATAATCATTGGAATCCCGGAAGTAAGTGAGGTTCACCTTGGGCTTTGCGTAGGCGTAGTTCTTGACCAGCTTCATCACAACATAATTCTCGTAGTCATGACCGCTTGCAGCGCCGTTTCGCAGCGTATCCGGTGTTAGCCACATGGAAAGATACGCGCATAGCCCTGTATCGCAGAAATACAGCTTCGGTGTTTTGCTGAGGCGTTTGAGTTCGTTGTTGGAATAGGGGGAAAGCAGATAGATGATGTTTAGTCCCACGAGAATTTTCAGCCACTCTTTTGCGGTACTCGGTGCAATGCCGCCCGCCTCGGTAGCATGCCGTATTTTTCAGGGATTAGAAATCCCTAAGTTGCGCCGTCTTTGCCGGGAAATGTTTAGTATTTGTGCGAAAAAGGCCCGCTGTGTAGAGGGGGAAGGCCCTACACAGCGGGTGTTTTTTGGCTTTTTGTGTTTAAGGATTGTTCTGCTCTTCTTGCGCTTCTTGGTGCTCCCGGAGGGCAGCTTTGACGGCAGCTTTGATGACGAAATAGCCGACGGCGGCGTAGATCGCCACACGGGCGGCGAAGAGGAGAAGGGAGATGAAATCATCCATTCTGGCGCCCTCCTATGTCTTCCGTGTGAGCGCTGAACTGGGCTGCATGGGCTTTGAGGGCCTGGAAGGAGGTGTCACTGATGACGTGCTCAATCTTGCAGGCGTCCTCTGCGGCGATGGCTGCGTCGACGCCGAGTTGGGTGAGCAGCTGCGTCAGGACGGTGTGCCGTTCATAGATTTTTTCAGCAATTTGGCGGCCGGCGTCGGTCAAGGTCAAGTGGCCGCAGTCGTCAACCAGGACGTAGCCGCCGCTTTTGAGAAGGCCCATGGCGCGGCTGACGCTGGGCTTGCTGTAGCCCATATATTCTCCAACATCAATTGAGCGAACAGCGGGGCTTTTCTGGGAGAGGACGTAGATCGTCTCCAGATACATCTCGCCAGATTCATATAAATGCATAATGACCCTCCCTGGTGCGTGCGGCAGACTGCTAACTCTATTAGAATACCACAGTTTTTGGCCATTTGCAAGGCTTTTGCTGGGGGCTTTGCCGAGTCGTTCCCTGTAGGTGGCTTAGGGGATGGCGTGGCTGGGGGCTTGCAGCATCGAACGGTGGTCACGCTGCGCGCGGGCGCTTACAGCGGTGTGTGTTCGGGGGGCTGCGGGGCATTGATTGCGGGGGATGCTGTAATGTAAAAACAATATTTTTAAGACGTTATTGCGAAAGCCTTCGTCAACATTCGGGCGCAAACTCTGTAAGGCTTTTTTAGGAATAAAAAACACAGCGTCCCGTGGGAGACGCTGTGTTTTCGTGCGTATGCTTAGGGTGCGGGCTTTTCGCCCTTTCCTTCTGCTTCTTCGGCTAGCTTGGCGGGGGTGCGGCGGAGGAAGAGGTCGAAGCGGTCGAGGCGTTCGGTGAGGGGGCGGTAGCGGGGGAGCTGGAAGAAACGGCCCAGCTTTTGGCGCTCGCGTTGGAAGGCCTGCATATCGACGATGGCATCGATCTCGTTGGCCTTGCGCCGCAGCAGCGTGCCCAGGTGCATACTGTAGCCGCAGTCGATGAGGAAGATGCCGAAGATCATCCCCACGGCAAACGACGAGAGGGGATGGTGCACGAACCACTCCACGAACCGCCGCAGCGGCGGATAGAGCAGCAGATAATAGAAGATCGAGAGCGCGCCCCAGATGAGGGTGAACTTCGGGCAGATGATGCCCTGGATATTGCCCCACTGGCCGGTGTAATCCCAGAGCTTGACATGGAAGCCCTTGATGAAGATCAGGCCCGCGATATACTCAATGGCCGTCATGGCCAGGGCCATCACAAGAAACAGGATGCCATAGAGGGTGATGCCATGCCCCAGAGCGCCGAAGACGGCCTCCTGAATGCTGGAAAGGGCGAACAGGGCGACGGTACCCGTTCCGTACAGCGGCAGATACGGCCCGATCAGAAAGCCGGGGTTGAGCCATTGCCGGTCCGGGTTTGCCCGGGAGATAAAGCGCCGGAACAGCAGCTCCAGCCCCCATCCGGCGATGGAGCCGAAGAAGAACAGGTAAAGTAGGATGAGGAAGGTCTGAAAGCCTGTCAGCAAAGCGTTCCACCTTTCTGGGTCAGCCGCGCAGCTGGGCGATGCCTTGGCGGATACGGCGCAAGGTCTCGTCCTTGCCCAGCAGGGCGGCAAGCTCTGTCGCGCCGCCGGGGGTAGACTGCAGGCCGGAAATGGCGACACGCACCGGCCAGAGGATCACGGAATTTTTGACCTCCCGGCAGCTTGCCAGGGCGGTCAGTGCGTCGTAGAGCCCGGCATTTGACCAGTCGGAAAGACCTTCCAGGACGGGCAGGGCCGCTTCCAAGCTCTCTAAGCTGTTTTCCAGGTTCGTCTTAGACTTTTTATGGATATAAAGCGCGTTGTCATACGCCGGCAGAGCCTGCAAAAAGGCGACCTTCTCCGGAATATCCCCCAGGACCTCGCAGCGGGGCTGGATGAGCGCCGCCACGGCCCGCAGGTCGATGGACGGGGTCTGGATGGCCTGGCGCAGCCAGGGCTCCGCCTTTGCAAAGAACGCCTCCGGTGACAGCTTTTTGATATACTCGCCGTTCATCCAGCGCAGCTTGGCAAGATCAAAGACGGCGGGGGATTTGGAGATGCCCGCGATATCAAATGCCTGGACAAGCTCCGGCAGGGTGAAAAACTCCTGCTCTGCCAATTCGCCCCGGGGCGACCAGCCCAGCAGCGCGACATAGTTGAGGACGGCCTCCGTCAAAAAGCCCTGGGAGAGCAGGTCCTCAAAGCTCGGGTCGCCATGGCGCTTGGACATTTTATGCTGCGCGTCCCGCATGACGGGGGAGCAGTGGACATATTCCGGCACCGGCCAGCCGAAGGCCTGGTAGAGCAGATTGTACTTCGGGGCAGAGGAGAGGTACTCGCTGCCGCGGACGACGTGGGTGATGCCCATGAGGTGATCATCCACAACGTTGGCGAAGTTATAGGTGGGCAGGCCGTCGGACTTCAGCAGGACCTGATCCTCCATCTCTTTATTCTCCACGGTGATATCGCCAAAGGTGATATCGTGGAACGTCGTCGCGCCGGTGCGGGGGATCTTCTGGCGGATGACGTAGGGCGCGCCGCTTGCCAATTTTTCCTGGGTTTCCGCCGGGCTCCGGTGGGGGCAGCTGCTGGTGTGCTTGGTGAGGGGGGCGCCGCCCTGGGGGGCGGTGCCGTCGACACTTTTCTGGCAGAAGCAGTAGTACGCGCCGCCTTTTTTGACGAGAAGCTCTGCGTATTTGCCGAAGAGGTCCTGCCGCTGGGACTGGATATAGGGGCCGACGGGGCCGCCGACATCGGGGCCTTCGTCGTGATCCAGGCCGCACTGGGCCATGGTGTTGTAGATGACGTCGACCGCGCCTTCGACCAGGCGGCCCTGGTCCGTATCCTCAATGCGCAGGATAAATTTGCCGCCGGCCCGGCGGGCGATGAGCCAGGTATACAGGGCCGTGCGAAGATTGCCGATATGCATATAGCCGGTGGGGCTGGGCGCAAACCGGGTGCGCACCTCGCCCCGGGGGATGCGCGCTTCCATCTGGTCAAAGAAATCCATGTACTTGGTACCTCCGTAATTTTACGTTCTGCGGTTATTTTACATTTCTTTGCGGGTTTCTGTCAATGCTTTATTGCGATACTTTGGAAAATGTGTTAGAATACGTTGGAATCAAATTTAAACCAAAGAAGGTATTTGCCTGATGGAAGAGAAAAAACGTATTTTTAGCGGCATCCAGCCCAGCGGGGAGCTGACCCTGGGCTCTTATATGGGCGCGATCAAAAACTGGGTCGATCTGCAGGACGATTACGACTGCATCTATTGCATCGTGGATATGCACGCCATCACGGTCCGCCAGGTCCCGGCAGAGCTGCGGCGGCGGAGCCTGGCGCAGCTGGCGCAGTATATCGCCTGCGGGCTGGACCCGGAGAAGAACATCATGTTCATCCAGAGCCACGTGCCGCAGCATGCGGAGCTCAGCTGGATCCTGGGCTGCTACACCCAATTCGGCGAGCTGAGCCGGATGACCCAGTTTAAGGACAAGTCGAAAAAGCACGCCGATAATATCACGGCGGGCCTGTTTACCTACCCCGTTTTGATGGCGGCGGATATTCTGCTTTACCAAGCGGACCTTGTCCCGGTGGGGGTGGACCAGAAGCAGCATGTGGAGCTCTGCCGGGATATCGCGCAGCGGTTCAACGGCGTCTATTCTGACACCTTCACTCTGCCGGAGCCCTTCATCCCGAAGCTGGGGGCGAAGATCATGAGCCTGGGCAACCCGATGAGCAAAATGTCCAAGTCCGACCCGGACGGCTGCGTTTACCTGATGGATAAACCGGAGGATATTCTGCGCAAATTTAAGCGCGCCGTCACGGACTGCGAGGCCAGCGTGCATTATAATAAGGAGAACAAGCCCGGCATCTCGAACCTTTTGACGATCTACTGCGCCGCCACCGGCAAGACGATGGCCGAGGCGGAGGGCGAATTTGCGGGCCAGGGCTATGGCGTTTTCAAGCCCGCTGTCGGCGAGGCCGTGATTGAGAAAATGCGTCCTATCCGGGAGGAGGCCGAGCGGCTGATGCAGGATAAGGCGTACCTCGAATCCATCTATAAGCGCGGCGCGGAGCAGGCCCAGTACCTGGCCAACAAGACGCTGCGCAAGGTGCAGAAAAAAATCGGCTTTGTGGCCAAGTAAGCAGCTTCCGCTGCGGGAAAGGACGTGACGGTACTTGTCATCCCAACTCCATTTTGTGCTTTTTATGCTGGGCGCGGTGCTCCTGGCGGCAGGCGTCAGCTTTTTGGCCACGCCCCTGGTGAAGCTGCTTGCCTATAAGGTCGGCGCGGTGGATGTGCCAAAGGACAACCGGCGTATGCACAAGGTTCCAATCCCCCGGCTGGGGGGGCTGGCGATCTTTATCGCGTTTATGTTCAGCGTTCTGATCTTCGGCCAGATCGACACGCAGACCAAGGGCATCCTGCTAGGCGCGACGATCATCGTCGTGCTGGGCGTGCTGGACGATATCATGGCGCTGCCGGCGCTGCCGAAATTCGTCGTGCAGATCTTCGCGGCGGTCGTCGTCGTGCTGCATGGCTGCAGGATCGAATTTCTCTCCAACCCGGTGCCCGGCTCGGCGGCGACTTATATGGCGCTGCCCGAGTGGCTTTCCGTGACGATCACGATCATCTGGATCGTGGCGATCACCAACGCCGTCAACTTTATCGACGGGCTGGACGGTCTGGCTGTCGGCGTCTCCGGCATCAGCGCGGCGACGATGCTTGTCGTGGCGCTCATGGTCGCGGAGAATAATATCGCTGTTATCATGGCGGCGCTGTTGGGCGCGTGCCTGGGCTTTATCCCTTATAATTTTAACCCAGCCAAAATTTTCATGGGCGACACCGGCTCGACTTTTTTGGGCTTTATCCTGGCGACGGTCTCCATCCAGGGGCTGTTCAAGCTTTATGCCATCATCTCGTTTGCCGTGCCGTTCCTGATCTTGGGCGTGCCGATCTTTGACATTTGCTTTGCTATTATCCGGCGGCTGGCCAAGGGGCAGAACCCGATGAAGGCCGACCGGGGGCATGTCCACCATCGGCTCATCGACATGGGCTTCAGCCAGAAGCAGTCCGTCGCCATCACGTATATGCTGACGGCGATCCTGGGCCTGGCTGCCGTGGTGCTGACCAGCTCCGGCGAGGTGAAGGCGCTGATTTTGATCGGCAGCGTGTTCGTGGTCGGGGCCATCGGCTTTGAATTGATCTTTATTTACCCGCGGAAGCACGGTAAGGCGCCCGACGGCGAAGCGGCAGTGCCCCCGGCGGAGGATGAAGGAGAATTGTAATGAAGAAATTTAAAATCATGTCCGTGTTTGGGACAAGACCGGAGGCCATCAAAATGGCCCCTCTGGTCAAGGAGCTGGCGGTCCGGGATTGCTTTGAGAGCATCTGCTGCCTGACCGGGCAGCACCGCCAGATGCTGGACTCCGTTATGGAGATCTTCCATCTCCGGGGCGACTATGACCTGGATATCATGGAAAAGAGCCAGACCCTCTCGACCATCACGACGAAGACCCTGCTGGGGATGGACCACGTCATCGACGAGGCCCAGCCGGATATGATCCTCGTCCATGGCGATACGTCCACGACGTTTGCCGGAGCGCTGGCGGCGTTTTATCACAAGATCCCGGTGGGCCACGTCGAGGCGGGCCTGCGGACGTGGGACAAATACTCTCCCTTCCCGGAAGAGATGAACCGGACGCTGGTCGGCGATATTGCCACGCTGCATTTTTCCCCCACCCGGGCCAACGCGGAGAACCTGCGCCGGGAGGCCATCGCCGGGGAAATCTTCATCACCGGCAACACCGCCATCGACGCAATGAAGACGACGGTCCGGCCTGATTTCCAGTTTACGACGCCGGAATTAAACGCACTGGACTTTGCCGGGCGGCGTATCATCACGCTGACCTGCCACCGGCGGGAGAATTACGGCAAGCCGATGGAGGACATCATGCAGGCGGTCCGCGAAATTGCCGCGGCGCACGCAGATGTGACGTTTGTCTATCCGGTGCATCTGAGCCCCGTCGTCCGAGAGTGCGCCGGGCGGAATCTGGGGGGCATCCCCAATGTCTGCCTCATCGACCCCATCAATGTCGAGGAGATGCACAATCTCATGGCCCGGTCCTACCTTGTGATGACGGATTCCGGCGGCCTGCAGGAGGAGGCGCCTGCCCTGGGCAAGCCTGTCCTCGTCATGCGCCGGGAGACGGAGCGCCCCGAGGCCATCGCCGCTGGGACAGCGAAGCTGGCGGGCGTCGAGACAGAACGCATCGTCTCCATGGCCAATGCCCTGCTGGACGATCCGGCGGCCTATGAGAAAATGGCCAAAGCCGTCAACCCCTACGGAGACGGCAACGCCTGCAGCCGCATCGCCGACGCCATCGCCTGGCATTTCGGCGTCCAACCCCAGCGCCCAGCGGACTTCTCCGCAGAATAACACGCGCCGCGCCTGAGGATCCTAGGATCATAAACCATAGGCATCCTACCCCAAAAGCCTCGCAGAGTTTGCGCCGCGCACGGCGCAAATAAAGTTAAATCCGTTTTTCCCGGCGGCAAGTGGGTGAGACTCCAAACGCGCAAGCTTTGCGCAGCGCGTTTGGTCAAGTCGAACCCATGCAGCGCATACGTCGGGAAAAATACTTCTCAGCTCGCAAACGTGCGAACAGTGCGCCAAAGGCGCGCTGTGAGTGCGCTGCAGCGAGCTGTAAGCTCCTTCAAATGCGAGCCCAGCGCAGCGGGTCGCATTTGAGAGCTTGTCAAAAAGAATTTTTGACACGCTCACGCTTCACACCCCCGCGTCTGCAGCTCCGGCTGGCAGGCGGCGGGGGTGTGTGTTACAGCAGCAGAAAAAACGCAATGGTCAGGTAGGTGGCGAGCCGGTCCTCTTGGCTGTCCTGCAGGATGAGCAGCAGGATGGCCAGAATCAGCAGGTCGCCTGCGTCAAAGCCCCGGGCCAGGCGCTGGCGCAGCAGGCCGGGCAGGCCGCTGCCAGACTTTTGCGGCGGCGCGGGTTTTTGCGGCGGCGCAGGCGGCCGGCCCGGCCGGGCCGGTCGTTCCGGCAAGTCCGGCTTGGGCGGCACAGGCGGTATAGGCGGCGGCCCGGGCTGCGGGAGCACCGGGGTCCGGTCATACCCGCCGCCGTCATTTGGCGTGTAACGGCTATACATGAGATCCCCCGCTTTCACGTGTCATTTTCTTGCTCCAGCGTCTGGAGGGCAAGGCCTGCCATTTTGGAGAGCTGCGCCAGCTGCAGCGCCCGGGCCAGGCGCTTCTGGTGCGCTGGGCTGACAAAGGGCTTGAGGGCCTCCAGCAGCGCCTGCTGCTTGGGCGCGCCGGCCTTTGCCGATTGCAGCTGCTGGGCCAACTGCAGCAGCTGGCCCGGGTCCGGCGCGGGCGGCGGGGCGTTGCCCGGGGCCTCAGGGCCATTGGATCCGCTGGATTCGCCGGGGCCGTTGTGGCTGCTGGGGCCGTCGGCGCTGGCGGGGCCGCTGCCCAGGAAGCTCTGGGCCAGCTGGAAGAGCGCATTCATTTGGGCCGGGTCCGCGAGCAGCTGATCGAGTTGTTCCGCCAGCTCCATGGCATCACCTCTGGGCGCTGCGGTTGATCTGCTGCAACAGGGCGGCGGCCTCCTCGGAGGATAGGAACGGGGCGAGGGCAGCCTGGGCCCCGGCGGTATCGCCCGCCTTGAGCCGCGCCGCGGCCTGCTGCAGCGCCGCGCCGCCATCCTGGGTCAGCAGCTGCAGCAGCTTCTTGCCCGCCGGGCTGCCCAGCACCTGCCGCACCTGCTCCGGCTGAAAGGGCAAATTCTGATTTTCTGCAAACATGTTATTGCCTCCTGTCGCAAGGATTGCTATAATAGACGAATAAGATGGGGCGCGGAAAGGGCCGCGCCGCGGTGCGGGCGTCCGGCCGCAGCGGAAAGCTCCTGCCATGCCATGGTATGACCGCACGGAGGAAAGTGTGAGCGCAGTGAAAATTTTGGTTTTTTCGGATTCCCACGGGCGCGTCGGCCCGATGCAGCGGGCCATTGACGCGGAGGTACCGGACCTCGTCTGCCACTTGGGCGACTGCGAGCGCGACTGCCGCCAGCTCGTCTGGGACGGGCCACTCTGCCAGGTCTGCGGCAACTGCGATCTTGCCCCGGCGCAGCCCGGTGTCTACAGTGCAGCGTATGCGGGCTATCGGTTTTTTATGACCCACGGGCATCTCTACGGCGTCAAATACGGCCTGCTGCGGCTGTCGCTGGCGGCGCAGGAGGCGGGGGCGGATGTGGTGCTGTTCGGGCACACGCATGTGCCGTATTGCAGCTGCGAGGGGGGCCGCTGGTTTTTAAACCCTGGCAGCTGCGGCCAGAGCGCCCTGCCGACCTATGGCATCATCGAGATCACAGACGGCGCGCTGACCTGCCGCATCGCGGCGGCGCCGGGCGAATAAAAAAGCATTGCGGCCCATAAACGGGGCCGCTGGGAGGAAGCATGTATGGTTTTAGGCATTGACATAGGCAATACCAATATCGTCCTGGGCGGCTTTTCCGGCCGCAGGATCGAATTTGAAGCGCGGATGGCGACGGATCTTCTCAAGACGTCCGACCAGTACTGCGCGGAGTTAAAGAGTATGCTGGGGCTGTTTGATGTCCGGGTGCAGGACGTGGAGGATGTCATCATCTCCTCCGTCGTGCCGCCGGTTCTAAACTCGTTTAAGACGGCCATCCGCAAGCTGACGGGGCTGGAGTGCATGATCGTCGGCCCCGGGCTCAAGACGGGACTGGATATCCGCATCGACAACCCCCGTCAGGCGGGCAGCGACCTTATCGTCGCCGCGGTGGCGGCGATCCAGGAGTACGGCGCGCCGCTGCTCATCGTCGATATGGGCACGGCAACGACGATCTCCGCCATCAGTGCCGACGGCGCGTATCTCGGCGGCTGCATCTGCCCGGGGGTCAGGATCTCCCTCGACGCCCTCATCAGCCGGACAGCCCAGTTGCCGGGCATCAGCCTGGGCGAGCCCCAGCGGGCCATCGGGCACAACACCGTCGACTGCATGCAGTCCGGCGTCATGATCGGTGCGGCGGCGATGCTGGACGGCTTGGTAGAGCGGATGGAGGAAGAGCTGGGCGCGCCGGTGAAGGTCATCGTGACCGGGGGCATCTCCCGGTTCATCCTGCCGTACTGCCGCCGGGAGATGCACTACGACAAGGACCTGCTCCTCAAGGGCCTCATCACCCTCTACCACAACAACGCCCGGCAGAAGCCGAAGGCGGCCCGGGATTAAACGCCCGGGGTCAAAAGCAGAGGATCAAAAACGCCGTCAGCCCGACGATGCTGCAGACGCCGATGGCGGCGGTGACGATGGTCTCCAGCCAAGCGAGCAGCGCAATACGGCTGCGCCGGGGCGGCGCGGCGGCGGTCTGCGGGCAGGGCAGGGGAATGATCTTGGCGGTCTGTTTCCTCATAATCATAACGTCCTTTCTCTGGGCGGCGGCGCTGGCGGGCGAAAGAGCCCGGCCAGATCCGCCGCCTGGGCTTTGCTTGCTTCTAGTTTTATTATAGCACAAGTTATGTCCAATAATTTGGACAGTAGAGGCGAAACGAAAAAAAGTTTGTGCAGGCCCGCCGGTTTTGCAGATATTCCTTTACAAATCGGGAAAAAAGTGATAAATTATTGCTGTATTGCGTTGCATCCGACAATGAGGGCGGAGCGACAGCAAGGAGGAATTGCATATGAAACACCGTTTGCACGACGTACGGTACCTGGTGCAGCTGGCGGTCCTGACCGCGCTTTTGCTGCTGTTGGAGATCACCGGGCTGGGGTATATCAAGACACCTGTCCTGGAATTTACCGTGATGCAGGTACCGGTCATTCTCGGCGCTATCATCCTGGGGCCGGGCGCGGGCGCGCTGTTAGGGGGCGTGTTCGGGCTGACGAGCTTCTGGGAGTGCTTCGGCAAAAGCACGTTCGGCATGCAGCTGCTGGCCATCGACCCTTGGGCGACGGCGGTCGTCTGTATTGTCCCGCGGCTTTTGATGGGGCTGTGCTGCGGCCTGATTTTTCGGGCGCTGGCGGCAAAGCCGCGAAAGCTGCTGCCCTTTGCGGCGGCGAGCCTTTCCGGGGCGCTGCTCAATACCGTGTTCTTTATGAGCGCGCTGCTGCTGTTTTTTGGCGCGACGCCGTATCTCGTCGGCCTGCGGGCGTCTTTGGGCGGAAAGTCCATCCTGGGCTTTGTCGCGGCGATGGTCGGCGTTCAGGGCGTTGCGGAGGCAGTGATCTGCGGCGTTCTGGGGACGGTGATTGCGAAGGCGGTTTTCATAGCAGTCAAAAAAGGCGGCAACGCCACAGGGGAAAAGATGTAAACGCCTGCGCGCAGAAAAGCGGGCGTTGCTAGGAGGCAGAAAGTTTTATGAAGAAAAGTGTTGTAACTGTGCTGGTTATGGTGCTGCTCATCGCGCTGTTTGTCTACACGGCATTCTGCGGGATCGGCAGCGTGGTGCCCAGCACGCAGGACGGCGTTGTGCTTGGCTTGGACCTCGTCGGTGGCTCTGAGATCACCTACGAGGCGGTTATTCCCGACGGGACCGGCGCCAGCGCGATCTCCGATGGCTTGAAGAGCGCGACGACGATGCTCCGCCAGCGCCTGGACGTGCTGGGTTATACGGAAGCGAACGTGTACCAGTCCGGCGAGCGGCAGATCGTGGTCGAAATCCCGAACGTGGACGACCCGGAGCAGGCCGTCAGCCAGCTGGGGACGACGGCTGTCGTCGAATTCCAGGACGCCGACGGCAAGGTCTGGCTCTCGGGCGCGGACATTGCGTCTGCAAAGTATCAGTATTCCGCCGTGGACGAAACGGGGATCGCCCAGCACCATGTCGTGCTGGAATTCACGAAGGAAGGCCACGATAAATTCGTCGAGGCGACGAAAACCATCGCCAGCCGTACGGATGGCAAGAACTATCTCTCCATCCAGATGGACGGAGAGGAGATCTCCGCCCCGACGGTCGATACGAAATACGCATCCACGGGCATTGACTCCGATTCCGCTATCATCACCCTTGGCAACAGTGCCGACGCCGACAGCGCGTCGTACCTGGCCAATATCATCGCCGCCGGGCAGCTGCCGTTTACGCTGGACTGTGTCAAGCTTCAGGCTGTCGGTGCGTCCTTGGGCGAGCGCAGCCTGCAGTCGAGCCTGCTGGCGGGCCTGATTGGTATTATCCTGGTCATGCTCTTTATGATGATTATTTACCGTGTGATGGGCGTCATCTCCTGCCTGGCGCTGACGCTTTACAGCGCTGTGTTCGCGGTTCTCATCGCGGTGTTCCATATTAACCTGAGCCTGCCGGGTATCGCGGGTATCATCCTGACCGTCGGCATGGCTGTCGATGCCAATGTCGTCATCTTTGAACGCATCAAGGAAGAGCTGCACCTGGGTAAGACGCTGCGCTATGCCATCGACGCAGGCTACAAGGGCGCGCTCCGGGCAATCATTGATGCCAATATCACGACGATCATCGCAGCCGTCGTGCTGTGGATCTTCGGGACGGGCACGATCATCAGCTTCGCGCAGACGCTGTTTATCGGCGTTATCCTCTCGATGATCATTATGCTGTTTGTAACGAAACTCCTGCTGAAGGCCGCCGTGGGGCTGCGGATCACGAACCCCAAGGCGTATTGCGCGTAACGGAAGGAGGGGGCAAACATGGTAAAAAAATATTCTAACTTCAGCTTTACCGGCCATTTTAAAATCTTCGCGGTGATCTCGATTATCCTGATCGCCGTCGGCCTGGTGAGCCTCCTGCTTCTGCCCTTTGGGGTGAAGCTGTTCAACTTTGATATCGACTTCCTCGGCGGTACGACGATGCAGTATGAGTTGCATACGGACGTCACGGCCGATGTCACGAGCGATATCGAGCAGATCGTCAAGGACACCAGCGGCAGCGCGCCGTCGTCCGTGACCCGGGCTGGCGACTCCGGTACGCAGGTCGTCATCAAGATGCTGGAGGTCGACTCCAACACCCGCGACGCCATCTTCAATGCCGTCGCCGAGAAATATGACCTGCAGGATGCCGATAATATCCGCAGCGATTTCGTCTCGTCCTCCGTTGGCGCGGACCTGACGAGCAAGGCCATCAAGGCGTCGCTCATCGCCGTGCTGCTGATCTTGCTGTATATCTCCATTCGGTTTGAATTCCGGTCGGGCGTTGCGGCAGTTTTGGCGCTGCTGCATGACCTGCTGGTAATGCTGAGCATGTACGTGATCTTCCAGATTCCGTTCAACATGAACTTCATTGCCGCGGCGCTGACGATCTTCGGCTACTCCATCAATGCGACGATCGTCGTCTTCGACCGGATTCGCGAGAATAAAAAGAATGTCCAATTCAGTAAGGCGCCTTTTGCGGAGATCGTGGATAAGAGCATCTGGCAGACCATGGCCCGCAGCTTGAACACGACGTTTACAACCCTGGTCGTGATGGTCATGCTGCTGATCCTGGGCGTCAGCTCCATCCGTAATTTTGCCGCGCCCATCTGTGTCGGCGTCATCAGCGGCTGCTATTCGTCCGTCTGCATCTCCGGTCCGCTGTGGAACCTCTTCAGCGGCAAGAAGGAAAAGGCAAAGTAGTTTTTCAAATTATTTCGCGATTTACAGTAAAGAGCCAGGGCGAATAGCCCTGGCTCTTTTGCGCTTTTCTGGAGGGCGCCGCGCGTCGGAAAGACCTGCGGCGCGGTTGTCAGAGCGTACCTACTGAATTTTCTCTTAAGTTATTAAGAATATGTAAATTTCTGCGAAAAATGGGAAATAGGGGTTCAAAAATTGGTGAAAAAGGGGTATCATGTTAGGGATGACAACGGCGCTGCGTTGCGGCGCGCGTTGGCGGCGAAAGGAGTGTGAAGTGACGATGCCAAAGGCGAAATCGGGCGATTCCCGCCGGGCGGCGGTCCGGGAGAAGCTGCGCCGGACGCAGGCGGCGGCGCCGCCGGTCAAGCGGCAGGCGCTGCCGGTCGTCTGCGCGGACCCGGCAGCAGGGCTGACCAGCGGCCAGGTCCGGGAGCGGGAGCGCGCGGGCTACTGCAATACGCCGGTGAATCCCCCCAGCAAAAGCGCAAAGCAGATCGTACTTTCGAATATATTTACCTACTTTAACCTGGTGTTCTTTATCCTGGCGGCGGCGCTGATTGCCGTCGGCTCCTGGCGGAACCTGACGTTTATGTTCATCGTCTTTGCCAATACCGGTATCGGCATAGTCCAGGAGCTGCGGTCGAAAAAAACGCTGGACAATCTATCAATTCTCTCAGCCCCGAAGGCGACGGTCATCCGCAACGGAGAGCCGTTTACCTTGGACACGGCGCGGACGGTCCGGGATGATATCGTGATCTTCCAAAATGGCAACCAGATCTTTGCCGACGCCGAGGTCGTCGAGGGGGCGTGCCAGGTCAATGAATCCCTCATCACCGGCGAGGCGGATGAGATCAAAAAGGAGCCCGGCGACCAGCTGCTCTCCGGCAGCTTCCTGGTCAGCGGCAGCTGCAAGGCACGGCTGACGGCCGTCGGCGAGGATTCCTTCGTCTCAAAGCTGACGGTGGAGGCGAAGAAGGGGCAGCACACCCGCAAATCCGAGATGATGCGCTCTCTGACGAAGCTCGTCAAATGGATCGGCATCATCGTCATCCCCTTTGGCGTGGTGCTGGCGGTCAAGGAGGTTTTGTGGCTGCACCGGGATGTCGCCAGCGGCATTACGTCGACGGTCGCGGCGCTCATCGGCATGATCCCCGAGGGGCTGTACCTGCTGACAAGCCTGGCCCTTGTGGCGGGCGTCGTCCGTCTGGCCCAGCGCAAGACGCTGGTGCACGATATGGAGTGCATCGAGACCCTGGCCCGGGTCGATACCCTGTGCGTCGATAAAACGGGCACGATCACGGAAAATAAGATGATCGTGCAGGATATCGTCCCTCTGTGCCCGGAGCGGTACGAGGCTTCGGATATCCGCATGATCATGGCAGATTACGTTTTCGCCATGCAGGACGATAACGATACCATGGTCGCCCTGCGGCGGTATTTCACCGGCGAAGTCCGGCAAAAGGCCATCGAGACGATGCCCTTTACCTCTGCGAAAAAATACGGCGGCGTCAGCTTCGACGCCGAGGAGACATACCTTCTGGGCGCGCCGGAGATGCTGCTGCAGAGCCGCTATGACGAGATCACGCCCCAGGTCGAGGCGTATGCCAGCCAGGGCTGCCGCGTTTTGCTGCTGGCCCTGTATGATGGCGCGCTGTCGGATGAGGCCGTCGACTGTGGGAAGCTGTTCCCGCTGTCATTGATCCTGCTCAATAACAAGATCCGCGCCAACGCGCCGGAGACGTTCCGCTATTTTGCCGAGCAGGGGGTGCAGGTCAAGGTCATCTCCGGCGATAACCCGGCGACGGTCGCCAATGTGGCCATGCGGGCCGGGATTCCGGACGCGGACAAGGCCGTCGACGCCCGGACACTGACGACCCCGGCGGAGGTCAAGGCCGCCGCGCTGCAATACACCGTCTTCGGGCGCGTGACGCCGAAGCAGAAGCGGATGCTGGTGGATGCCATGAAGGCCGCCGGGCGGACCGTCGCCATGACCGGCGATGGCGTCAACGATGTCTTGGCCCTGAAATCCGCCGACTGCGCCGTGGCGATGGCCTCGGGCAGCGACGTCGCCTGCCAGGTCTCGGATATCGTGTTGCTGAATTCGGACTTCTCGTCCATGCCCAGCGTTGTGCAGGAGGGGCGACGGGTCATCAATAACATCGAGCGCTCCGCGGCACTGTATCTGGTGAAGAATATTTTCTCCTTCGTGCTGGCGTTTATCACCCTGTTTGCGACGCTGCCGTATCCCTTCACCCCGGCGCAGCTGAGCCTGGTCAGCGCCCTGACCATCGGCATCCCGTCGTTTGTCCTGGCCATGGAGCCGAATAAGAACCGGGTCACGGGGCATTTTATGCGCAATGTCATCACCCGCGCCCTCCCGGCGGCGCTGACGGATATCGTTTTGATCGTCGGCATTCTGCTGTTCTATGTAGCGTTCAAGCTGGATGTCGGGGCGCTTTCGAGTATCTGCACCGCTGTGATGGGCATGGTCGGCCTGCTGATGGTCCATGAGACGAGCAAGCCGTATAACAAGATCCGCACGGCGATGATGATCTTCGTCTGCGTCGGCTTCGTCTTCTCGTTCCTGTTCCTCAAGACATTTTTCACCATCTCGGCCCTGGCGTGGTCGGATGCGTTGATCCTGATCGTCTTCCTGGCCCTGGCCGGTCCCGCCATGCGGCAGATGCACGCCCTGACCGACCACCTCGGCAAGCTCCTGCAGCGCGTCGCACAGGCACCGAAAAAGAAAACGCGGAAGGCTTAAAATCTGCGTGCATCAAAGCATATCAAAAAAGAGACGCACCGCGGTGCGTCTCTTTTTGGTGTTAAAATAACTTACTGCTTCGTGAAGACCAGGGGGAGGAAGTCTTCGATCATATCGGCGGCATCGGCGAAGTCGAGGACATCGCCGGTGAGCTCGGTGAAGGTCAGCTTGCCGTTTTCGAGGGTGTAGGTGACGTAGTCGTCGTCAGAGAAGTCGTCCTTGTCTTCCTCGAGGAAGAGCTTGTCTTCCGTTGCCTTGTAGTAGCCGGTGTCGTTATCCTCTTCCAGCATCTCCAGCAGGTCGTCCTCGTCGAACATGGTGATGAGCTGGCCGACGTAGTCGGAGATGGTGGAGCCGGTCTCCTCTTCAAAGGCCGCGTCGATCTCTTCGCGAGTGAGGCCTGTGTCCCCCACGGAGTCATAGATGACGTCTTCCAACAGGGTGGAGCAGCCTTCCAGGTAGGTCCGGAGGGATGCCAGGGTAGCGTCGCTGTCTAATTTCAGTGTGAAGGTGCCGTCATCGCTCAGCGTCAGTGTGAAGGGAGCGACAAGCGTCAGGCCTTCGAGGTCTTCCTCGGCCAGGCCAGCCTGCGCCATGGATTCGTTGATGATTGACGACATGTCCATTTCGGCGGTGTAGGTGCCGCTCAGGTCAGGGGCGGATTTGCCGCAGCCGACCAGTGCCAGCAGCATGGTCAGTACCACCAGGCAGAGTGCGAGTGATTTTACATGTTTCATAGGGTTTTTCCTTTCTTCTTTCTGCAAGATGTATAAATTGATTTTAGCATAGCATGTAATATTTGTCAACGTGTGAAAATCCGGTTCCCCATCGCTGCGACAGGGGAGCGGTGGCCCGGAAAAAGAGTTTGACAAAGCATTTGCAATAGGGTAAAATAATACAATAAATCTTATAGGATATCAGGGCCGGGCGCGTTTGCCCTGGCCAATTGGAGTGGACTATGTTACGTGAAGTCATTCTGGATACATTGATCGACAGCGCACGGCTGCTGCCGTTTTTGTTTGTGGCGTACCTGGCCATCGAGCTGCTGGAGCACTACGCGGGGGACAGGACGGACCGCCTGATGCAGCGGGCCGGGCGGTACGGCCCGGTCGTCGGGGCGCTGGTCGGCGTCGTTCCCCAGTGCGGGTTTTCGACGGTGGCGGCGAATTTATACGCTGGCGGCGTTGTCTCCTTGGGGACGCTCCTCGCCGTATTCCTCTCCACGTCGGACGAGATGCTGCCGGTTATGATCTCCCGGCAGGCGCCGGTGGAGCTGATTTTGAAAATCCTTGGCTTTAAGATTGTGGCCGCCGTTTTGACAGGCTTTGTTGTCGACCTGGTCTGGCGGCGCAGGGGGCAGCACCCGGCGCATATCCACGAGCTATGTGAGCACGAGGGCTGCCACTGCGAGGACGGCGTTTTAAAGTCCGCCCTGCGGCATACCGTCAAGATTTTCCTGTTCCTGCTTGTCATCATGTTCGCCGTCTCGCTGGCGGTGGCGTATATCGGGACGGACGCGCTGGCGGGCCTGGTTTTGAACCGGCCGGTCATCGGGCCGCTGCTGGCGGGTCTGGTTGGGCTCATCCCCAACTGCGCCGGGTCGGTCTTGATCACCGAGCTGTATCTGCAGGGCGGGATGCAGGCAGGGGCGATGCTCTCGGGGCTGATGGTCAGCGCAGGCGTCGGCGTCCTGGTCCTGTGCCGGATGAACCACAACTGGCGGGAGAACCTCGCGATCATTGGCTTGCTCTACGGTGTCTCCGTCGTTTTTGGCTGTGTTGCGGGCCTGCTGCCGATTTTTTAAGGGTAAAACTATTTGAAGCTTAAATTCCCCGGGAAGTGATTTCCCGGGGAATTTTTATAAGATGCAGCCTGTGGGGGCTTGTTATGCGCCGATAAAGTTTTCGGTGTAGTAGACCCCGTAGTCGGAGCCGTTGAGGTATGCGATGCCGGTACCCATCTGGGTGAAGCCGCTGTCCAGAATATTGGCCCGGTGCCCAGCGGAATTGACCCAGGCGTTGTGAACGTCGATGCCGTTTTCCTGGCCTGCGGCGATGTTTTCCCCGCAGCTATAGAAGCTGACGCCCTGCGCTTCGACCCGGTCCCAGGGCTGGCTGCCGTTGCGGCCGGTGTGATCGAAGTAGTGGTTGGCGGCCATATCGGCGCTGTGGAGCCGGGCGGAGGTGGCGAGCTTGTCATTCCAGCTTAGAATGCGCTGGCCATGGTAGGCGCGGAAGGCGTTGACGAGATGGAAGTCTACCCGGGCTTCGCCCGCCAGAAGCGTCGTCACATCGCCCCGGAGGGTCGGATCGTAGGATTTGGCCTGAACCCAGATGCAGTGGAAGCGTCCGCCGTCGTTTTTGTCGGTGAGGGCGGCAAAGTAGCAGCTGCTGCTGGCGGGCAGGTCGGGGTTGCGGTCCAGCATACTGTAGCCCTGGTAGTAGAAGCCCGGGCCGCTGGTGCAAAGGGCGACGACCTTATCCTGATAGACGCCCGCCATGACGAAGTCCTCATAGGTTTTCGTCCCGTAGACATACCAGGTATAGCCCTCGAGGCAGCTGAGCTGCTCGCTGGGCTGCCCGGCCAGGGCGATGAGCTGCGCCCGGGTCATGCCGATCTGGTAGCTCTTGCCGCCGACCTGGACGGAGTCGCTGGTCCCGGCGGGGATCTCTTCGCCGGGGGTCGGGTCGTTGCTGGGGTCGTCATCGTAGCGGTTTAAAAAGCGCATCAGGATGGAGGCGACCTGGCTGCGGGTGGCGGTCCCGGTGGGGCTCAGGGTCGTCCGGTTCGTACCGGAGACGATGCCGATGGCGACAGCCCAGCGGAAGGCGTCCAGCGCGTAACTCGAGACGCGGCTGCGATCGCGGAACTGGGCCAGGGTGTTGCGGGCGCTGGTATCGTAGCCCTGCAGGTTGGCATAGCGGAAGAGGATGGCGACCATCTGCTCCCGGGTGATGCTGCGGTCCGGCGCGTAGGCCAGGCCCTGGGACGTGTTCTCGCCATAGACGACGCCGCAGTCCGCCGCCCACTGGACGGCGTCATAGTACCAAGCGCCGGGCTGGACATCCAGGAAGCTCGTTTGCCCGGAGGCCGACGGCTTGCCGCTGCTGCGGTGCAGGACGGCCACCAGCATGGCGCGGCTCATCTGTACGTCCGGGCCGAAGCGGGTCTCGCTGACGCCGCTGAACAGGGCGTTTTCATAGCAAAATTCCACGGCGCTGTAATACCAGGCGCTTTGCGGCGTATCTGTAAAGGGGACGCCTGCGGCTTGGGCCGCGGGGACGGCGGCCAGCAGCATGGCCAGGCAAAGCAGCAGCGCTAAGACTCTTTTTTTCATAACTCCTTACTCCTTTGTGCCAAGATCATAAAGAATCCGGCGCGGGCGCGCCGGTATTCTATGCGATTGTAGTATACCACAGCCCGGCAGCGCTTCGCAAGGGTAAATCCGGGTCCTTTTACGGCAATTGCCGCAGGAGGACGGAAAACGTGATCGTGCCGCCGTGGCATTCCGCCCAGATGCGGCCGTGGTGCGCTTCGACAGTCTGGCTGGCGATGGCCAGGCCCAGGCCGAAGCTGCCGCTGGCGCTGCGGGCCGGGTCGGCCCGGTAAAAGCGCTTGAAGAGGCTTGTAAGCTCTGCCTGGGATAAGGGCAGGGCCTCGTTCGTTACGGTCAAAAGGCAGCGCCCGTGGCTCTGGGGCTGGAGGCGGACAATGACCTCGCCGCCGGTGGCGTACTTCTGCGCGTTGTCCAGCAGGATATCTACGACCTGCCCCAGGGTCTGGGCGTCGCCCGAGACCCGCAGACCGTCTGTGATCTCATCGCGCAGGCGCAGGCCCCGCTCATAGAAGAGGGCTTCAAAGGGGAGCATCCGCGTCTGGATCAGCTGGCTCAGGTTCAAGGGCGTCAGGGCGGGGCGCTGGCTGCCGCTGTCCGACCGGGCCAGGGTCAGCAGCTGCTCGACCAGGGCACGCATCTGCCGGGCCATGGTCAGAATGCTGGATGCGGCGTGGGCGGTGCGGTCCGGGGTGCTGGCCGGGCCCTGCAGCAGCTCTGCGTTCGTGAGGATGACAGTCAGCGGCGTTTTTAATTCATGGGAGGCATCGGCGACAAATTGCCGCTGCTGCTGCCACGCCGCTTCGACGGGGCGGACGGCCCAGCGGGCCAGCAGAATGCTGAGCCCCAAAAAGAGCAGCAGACTCAGTGCGCCGATGACGAGGCAGGTCCGGACCAGGTGCTGCAGTGTCGTGATTTCGCTGGAGATATCCGCAAAGAGCAGGTAGCAGATCTGCCCGTGCTGCGTCCGGTAAAACCGGAGGTGGTAGGAACGCAGGACGCCGGTATCGGCGTCAGACGCGGCGGCCTCCTGGATGACCTGGCTGAGAAAGGCAGCGTCATTTAGATCATAATAGCCGCCGATGGCCGTGATCTGCCCCCAGGTCGTGTACTGCACGGCGAAATAGGGCTGGGGCATCTGAGAAAACTGCTGGCTAGCTGACTCTGGGCGGAAGGGGTCCTCCGCCAGCTGCTGCAGCATGGTGATGGACGACCGCGCTAGGCTCTGGCTCGTTGAGCCGTAGACCAGGCCGAAGATCACGCACAGCATGATCGTGACGATGGCCATGGTGATGCAGATGAATTTGAGCCGTAGTTTTTTAAGCATCTTCTGTGACCTCCAAATGGTACCCCAGGCGCCGGATGGCGGCGATCTGGAGATTGGAGCCGATGCTGCGGAGCTTTTTCCGCAGAAAGCCGACATAGACCTCGACATGGTTCTCCGTGGCGTTGGAATCGTAGCCCCAGACCCGGGCGAGGATCACTTCCTTGGAAAGATTCTGCCCCTTGGCCTGCAGCAGCAGCCGCATGACGTCAAATTCCTTCGCCGAGAGCCGGACGGACTGGCCGCCGCAGAGCAAAATGCCCGTCGAAAGGTCCAGGGACGTGTTGCCGTAGACCATCTCGTCGACCTGGCCGCCCTGGCGGCGCAGCAGGGCGTTGATGCAGGCCAGCAGCTCCCGGGTGTCAAAGGGCTTGGTCAGATAATAGTCGGCCCCGGCGTTGAGCCCGGCGATCCGGTCCTCCACGCCGGAGCGGGCCGTCAGCATCAGGATCGGCGTCCCGCAGTGCTTGGCGCGGACGGCGCGGGCGACGGCGTAGCCATCCAGCTTCGGCATCATCACATCGAGGATCAGAAGGTCGTAGATGCCAAGCTCGGCATACTCCGCGCCGCTCTCGCCGTCGTAGACGGCTTCCACGTCAAATCCCTTCTGCTCTAACAGCGTCTGGAGCGTGTCAGCCAGCAGCTTTTCATCTTCAATGATCAAAATTTTCATAAAACACCTCCGATTGGGGATATCT